>JBLNDA010000072.1:0-13198 GCA_050261175.1 Clostridia bacterium | reverse complement strand
CACCCCAGCCTCGCCGCGATCTCACCCGCCTCGTCGGCTGTGCTGGCGACCTCGCCACGGGGCGTCCGTATCCCGTAGCGCCTCATTATGTCCTTCGCCTGGTATTCGTGGAGTTTCATGTCGCGCCCGAAGCCTCCCTCGCCCACTTCATCCCAAGCCTGAACGCCTTCAGGTTCAGCTCCTCCGTTCCCTTCGGGACCCGCTCTCTCACAGCGTGCTCGGCCGCCTCCGGCGTCACAAGACCCGCAAGTCCCACAAGCGCGCCTAGAGCCACCATGTTCGCAGTCACCTGCCTGCCCGCGTCCCGCCTTGCGATGTCCGTGATGGGCAGGCGCACGACGCTCGCTGCTTCAAGGTCCGGTGCGGTTCTCACGTTCGTCTCGTCCACTACGAGCATCCCGCCGGGCTTCACATGGCGTGCGTACTTGTTGCACGCTTCCTGAGACATCACGAGGACGACGTCTGGGACGCCCACTTTGGGGTAGTCGATGGCCTCGTCGGCGATGATGACCTCGGCGCGGCTCGCTCCGCCTCGGGCCTCCGGCCCGTACGACTGCGTCTGGACCACCTCATGGCCGTCGCGGATAGCGGCCTCCGCGAGGATTATGCCCGCGAGGATCAGCCCCTGCCCGCCGCTTCCTGAGAGCCGGACCTCCTTACGCATCCTGCTCAGCCTCCTCCTTCTGCGCCGCCTCCATGAGATCGGCGTACCGCCGGCTGTACTCCGGCCTGGTCCTCACGCCGAGCTCACCTATTCTGAACTTGCCTGTGAGTTCCTCCGCTGACATCTTCGCCGCGGCGGCCACGGACACGGCGTGCTCCTTCTGCCATTTCAGCATGTCCACCGCGGACCTCATCTTGTTGCGCCTTCCGTAGTACGTGGGACACTGCGTGATGGCCTCCACGAACGAGAACCCGTCGGTGGCTATGGCCTTTGCGATGAGCTTCGACAAGAGGAGAGCGTGGTAGGCAGTGCCGCGGGCGACATAGCTCGCTCCCGCCGCGTACACCAGGTCGCACAGGTCGAAGGGCTCCTCGATGTTCCCGTACGGCGCTGTGCTCGCGAAACTCCCCGCGGGGGTCATGGGCGAATACTGGCCGCTCGTCATCCCGTAGATGCTGTTGTTGAAGCACACGGTGGTGAGGCCGATGTTGCGGCGCGCCGCGTGTATCAGATGGTTCCCGCCTATCGCGGCGGCATCGCCGTCCCCTGTGAGCACGATCACCTTCAGCTCCGGCTTGGCCATCTTGATCCCGGTGGCGAAGGCGATGGCCCTGCCGTGGGTCGTGTGAAGCGTGTTGAAATCCAGGTATCCTGGTGCGCGCGAGGCGCACCCTATGCCTGAAACCACACACACTTGGTCCTTGTCGAGGCCGTTCGAGTCTATCGCCCTCAACACGGCACCAAGCACTATCCCGTGCCCGCACCCCGCACACCATATGTGAGGCATCTTGCTCGTCCGCAGGTAGTGAGTCACAGGCATCGCCATCGCTCAGCTCACACCTCCCGCAGTTTCGCCAGGATCTCGTCGGGCGTGATGGGCTCGGCATCCACGCGGGAAAGGCCCACGACGCCGGCACGGCCCGCCGATGCCCTTTCGACCTCCAGCACCAGCTGGCCCATGTTCATCTCGGGGACGACTATGGCTCGCACCCGCTCAGCCACCTTGCGCACGTGCTCCTCGGGGAACGGCCAGAGCGTTCTCGCCTTGATGAGTCCCGCCCTGAGACCCTGCGCCCGCGCGTCGCGGACGGCCTTGGTTGCAGCCCTCGCTGTCACGCCGTACGCGAAAACCGCTATCTCAGCGTCATCCACGAAAAGCTCATCCACGAACGTGACGTGGGGCGCCGCCTTTCTCATCTTGGAGTCCAGACGCCGGGCCAGGGCGTCCACCTCGGAAGCCTTTGTGGTGGGGAAGCCCGTCTCGTCGTGAGTGAGCCCCGTAACGTGGTAGCGGTATCCCGAGCCGAAGTCGGCCATGGCAGGCACCAAGTCTTCACCCGCAGCGTAAGGTAGATACTCGTCCGGGGCAACCCGGGGCCTCGGCCGCTCCACGAGTCTGATTTGGCTTGCGTCGGGGACGACGACTTTCTCGCGCATGTGGGCGATGACCTCATCCATGAGGAAGATCACCGGTATCCGCCAGCGCTCTGAGATGTTGAACGCCTCGATTATCAGCGTGAAAGTCTCCGCGACAGAGGACGGACACAGGACTATTATCGGGTGATCCCCGTGGGTCCCCCAGCGCGCCTGCATCACGTCGCCCTGCGCCGGCGCCGTGGGCACTCCCGTGCTCGGTCCCACCCGCTGGACGTTCACTATGACGCACGGCACCTCGGTATACGAAGCGAACCCTATCCCCTCTTGCTTGAGGGAGAACCCCGGCCCGCTGGTGGCGGTCATGGATTTCGTCCCCGCGAGCGACGCCCCTATGATCGCGGATATGCTCGCGATCTCATCCTCCATTTGCATGAACTTCCCGCCCACTTTCGGAAGGAGGAACGCAAGCTCCTCAGCGATCTCGGTGGACGGGGTTATGGGGTAGCCTGCGAAGAATCTCAGGCCCGCTGTGATCGCGCCTTCCGCGCAAGCCTCGTTCCCCTGCATCAGCCGCGTGCCGGCTTTGCTAAGCATCGACGTCACCTCCCTGCCCGCGCAGTGAGGCCCCCTTGCGGGGCGATGGGATCACGACGATCGCAAGATCAGGGCACATGATCTCGCACAGCCCGCATCGTGTACACTTCTCGGGGTGCGCAACCTGCGCCTTCCCCCCTTCGGGTCTCGTCAGGACCTCCTTGGGACAGAAGGCGACGCAGATGTCGCACCCCTTGCACCACTTTGGGTTGATCTCCACCGGGACCTCGGCCGGCCGCTCCTCTGGCGCCGGCCCCGCCCCAATGCTTCCAGGCATCGTCACCCGCCCCCTCTTTGCGCGATGCGCAGGTCTTGTGCTCCAAGGACAACGCGTGCGACCGCCGGGCCCCACAGCCCTCGGCGTCCCCCCGCGGCGCTACAATACCGCAGGGTTGGCGCCCGGCTTCGCTTCGTGACGGGCATAAGGCGGAAGGATCATAGGCGATACCCTGTCCCTCCCGATGTCCGCCTCTTCGAGCTCTTTGTGATAGCGCCTCACGTGCTCGAGCGTGAGCCTGCCGGGCTTGACGCTCCGTGCCCGCTCGGCCGCGGCCAGCCCGGCCCGTCTCCCGAAAACCACCACATCGAGCAGGGAATTCCCCATTAGGCGGTTACGCCCGTGAACGCCCCCTGAGGTCTCACCCGCCACGAAGAGGTTCTCCACGCGCGTGCTCGTATCCTCCGATATCTCGACTCCACCGTTCTGATAATGAAGCGTCGGGTACACGAGAATCGGCTCCCTCCGCATGTCTATCCCGAAGCGCTTGTACTGGCGGAACATGGCAGGAAGGGTCCTCAATATCGTGCCTTCGCCGTGGATGTGCTCTATCATGGGCGAGTCGAGCCACACTCCGTGTTGTCCCGTCTCCGTGACCACACCCGCCCCCCGTTCGTGGCATTCGCGCAGGATGGCGCTGGAAACGGCGTCTCTCGTCTCGAGCGGGAACACGAACTGCTCCCCGCGGACGTTCACCAGCTGCGCGCCCACGCCGCGGACCTTCTCAGTAATGAGGAGGCCGACAATCTGCTCGGGGTACGCGGCACCCGTCGGGTGAAACTGCGTCGCGTCGAGGAATATGAGGTTCGCCCCCATACGGTAAGCCATGACGAGGCCGTCTGCGGTGGCTCCGTAGTGGTTCGTGGTCGGGAACCCGGCCACGTGAAGCCTTCCGAACCCACCCGTCGCCAGGATGACTGTCTTGGCGCGCACGATGAAGAAGTCCCTCGTCTCGAGGTTCATGAGGACAGCCCCCGTGCACCGCCCCTCTCCATCGGACAGAAGCTCCACCGCCGGCGAGAATTCGATGACAGGGATCGGCTTGTTCCGCACCTCGTCCCTGAGCGTCCGCATGATCTCAGCCCCGGTGTAGTCGCGCGCGGCGTGCATGCGCTTGCGCGATGTGCCGCCACCGTGCTGGGTGACCATGGTCCCGTCAGGCTCCTTGTCGAACATGCACCCGAGGTCCTCGAGCCACTTTATCACGAGAGGCGCGTCTTCGACGAGCGCCCTCACGAGGTTCGGCTTGTTCACGAACCCACCGCCGCCGATGACGTCGAGGTAATGGATCATCGGAGAGTCGTTGGGCTTGTCGGCCGCCTGGATGCCACCCTGGGCCATCATGGTGTTCGCGTCGCCCAGCCTGAGTTTGGTGACTTGAAGGACGTTCGCGCCGGCAGCGTGGGCCATCAGCGACGCGGACGATCCAGCCCCGCCGCCCCCCACCACCAGCACGTCTACATCATAGTCGATCCGGTCGGGGGTAAAGGTTTCCGGGTCGAGCCTGCTCCTGGCCTCAAGGACGTTCACGAGCTCGTGGGGCATCATCGAACCGCGCGACGGCCCCACCTTCACCGGGCGCATGGTGTCCGGCCGGAAGTCCGGGTGGAACCTCCGAAGAATGTCCTGCTTCTCCGTGGGGGTCAGCCTCGGGTGCTTCTCCGTATACCGCCTCTCGCGCGACGCTTCCACGAGGCGCATGGACTCTATCATCTGCGGAGTGTAGGCCACCTTTATCTATCCCTCCTACTCCGGTTCGATGTCGCGCTCGTTGTAAAGCCTTTCGAGCTCGGCCCGGTCGAGCCTGGTCATCTCGTCGAGGGCCTGCTCAAACTTGCCGTCGAGGATCTCCTGGACTCTGGTGGCAAGGTGCTGGGCCCTCGGCGCGATATGCCTCGCGTACAGCCTTCGAGCGAGGATCGCGATGTTGTACTGCACGGTTTCCGCCGGGCAGCGGGCCGCGCATAGCCCGCACATCAGGCAGTCGAAGGACATGTCGGCCGTGCGCGCGATGTCGCCCCGCATGGCCGCTGCCATGTAGTTCATAACGTCCAGCTCCTGCGGGCATACCTTCGTACAGGTGTTACAGCCGAGGCACCTTGAAAGCTCGGGGTACATTTTCAGGAGATCACCCAGGGTCGGGCGCGTCTCCTCGATGTCGTAGGTGGCCTTGTTCGCCGGGAAAACAGGTATCTGGGTGAGATACATCCCGTCCTCGACTATCGTCTGGCAGGCGAGGCCGACCTTTATCCTGTAGTCGCCGGGCATGCGGTACACGGTGCCGCACGCGCCGCAAAAGCCCCCGCGACACCCGCAGCCGCGGATGAACTGGTAGCCGGCGTACTCCATCGCTTTCATGATGGTAAGCCCCTTCGGCACCTCGTACGCCTTCCCCATGACGAAGACCCTGACCGTCTCCTGTGCCACGCACATCACCTCCTGCCAGTGCCGCTCCGGAGCTACCTGGGTTCAAGCTCGTCTTCCCTGAACGTCGTGAAGGGCAGTTCCTCCTCGAGGCTCCTGCCGGGAACGTACCCGAAGACCCCTTGCGTGCGCCTGGAAGCCATCGCGAACAGGCGGAAAAGGGGCAGATGGGCGGGGCAGGCCTGCTCGCACTGCCCGCATCCCACGCACGAGAGCGACATGTGGTTCATCCTGGTAAGGTGGTAGAGGACCGTCTCAGAAGGCACCTTCAGCGCCCCTTTCCTCCCCGCCCATCGCAGGAACTGGCCCAGCTCATGCTCGAACGTGTCGGTGTCGAAGATGCACTCCTTGCAGTAGCATACCGGACACGCGACGCGGCAGTTGTGACAACCCGTGCACGCCGCGAGCCCTCTCGCGAAGGCCTCGATGCCGGAGACTCCGGGAACTGCAAGGAAAGCGTCGTACTCTCTTTGGCGTTCCTGGACGAGTGCGCGCACGGCCTCGCCGCGCTTGCGGCCGGCGCTCTCGCCGCTTGCCAGGCCGAGTTCGTCCACAACCGCCGCCACAGCCGGGTCAAGCCGGTCGTGAACGGACACGAAGACGCCGTCTGATTCGTCCAGCCCGATGAACCCGAGCACGATGCCGGGCAGCGCGTCTTCGAGCGGAGCCGGGTTCAAGCACACGCGGCACGACTCCCTCATCACGAGGCCGTCGGCGTTCCCTCCCGCGTCTCTGTAGGCAACGGGGTCGTACGTTCCCGTGCAGTCGATTCCTATGGCGACGACGTTCTCGGGCGCCGCCTGTTTCACCTTCATGAGCTCGACGAGGGCGCGGCCCTCGCACGGCCGCAGGACGGCCGCAACCTTGCCCGAAGGCCGCTTGTGCACTACTTCCGACACCACCCGCGACGCGCTCGAGGGCATGACCGGCGCAAGCGGCCGGGCGTATCGTTCCACGAGACGCGGGTCCTTCGCGAGAACGTGCGTCGTCACGCCGGGCGCCGCTTCAGCCGGAACGACTAGCGCGTCCACGGCCCCGGTTTCGAGCACCTTCGCAAGGAATTTCGATAGCGCCTTCTCTCTCCCCTCTTGTCCCACCGCGATCAGAAGGTTCTTCATGGCCACACCTCGTTGCTGCACGCGTCAGGGTCGCGCTACGCGATCCACAGCGCCCGCGCGGGATTGGGCCCGAGCGTCTTCAAGGCGTCCGTCATGTCGCGCACGGTCCTCGCGAAGAGCGCGCCCTCGCTTGCGCTGATGAACCTGAACCAGACCCGCCGGCTGTCGATCTCGAACTCATCCAGGATCGCCGAGAGAACCGCCAGGCGCCGCCTGGCTTTGTAGTTCCCGCTCACGTAGTGGCAGTCGCCGGGGTGGCATCCGCCGACGAGGACCCCGTCAGCGCCGTCCAAGAGAGCCTTGAGGATGTACATCGGGTCCACCGATCCCGAGCACATGACGCGAATGGGTCGCACGTTGGGCGGGTACTGTATCCTCGACACCCCCGCGAGGTCCGCGCCTGTGTAGGTACACCAGTTGCACAGGAACGCGACGATCTTCGGCTCGAACTCTTCGCCAGTTCCCATAACCGCTCCCCTTTCCTCGTCCTCGCCACATCCGCGGCGCCGGATCACCCGAGCGCGGATCACCCGAGCGCTGCATCCAGAGCGGACGCAACACGCTCTGTCTCGAACCCGGCATGCGAAGCCGCGCCCGACGGACACGCCGCCTGGCACGCCCCGCAGCCTCGACAGAGGAATTCGTCCACCACCGCCAACCTGGCCTCCTCGTCGACGGACCGCGCGCCGTAGGTGCACACGTCCACGCACACGCCGCACCCCGAGCAACGCCTCGCGCGGACACGCGAGACGTTCGCGACGGTGCGCGCCTCCTTTGAAGCAAGGTAGACCCCTGCACGCGCCGCGGCCGCCTCCGCTGAGATGATCGCGTCCGCGAGAAACCCCGGTGCCCTCGCAAGCCCGCAAACGTACACCCCCGGCGCGCAAAAGTCCACAGGCTGGACCTTCACGTTGGCCTCGGTGAAGAAGCCGTGCTCATCAACTGGCACCCCGAGAGCCCTCGCGAGGTCGCGGTCGGCGGCGCCCACCACCCCCGTGGACAGCACGACGAGGTCCGCGGGAACGACGATGGTCTCTCCGAGGACCTCGTCGCGAACTTCGACCGCGAGCCGGCCGCCGCCCGGCTCGTGTCGGTCCTTGACCACCTTGGGTGGCGCGTCGTCAGGATGCCTTACGAACGCCACGCCCATCTCGCGCGCCCGCTCGTAGAACACCTCCGACGACCCCGGCACGCGGACGTCATGGTGCAACACGTAAACCTCGATGTCCGGGCGCTCCTCTTTCAGCCTGATGGCGTTCTTGATGGCTTGGGAACAGCAGACCTGGCTGCAGTAGGGCCTCGCTTCGTCGCGAGATCCCGCGCACTGTATCATGACCACGCTTTGGACGGCGCCCGGGACGTCGCACGAAGGCCAAAGACGCGCCTCGAGCTCCGTCTGAGTGAGAACGCGCTCCCCGTCCGGCGACGCAAGGTGTGCGGGGCTTGACGCCTCGAGCCCGCCCGTCGCCACGACCACCGCCCCGCAGTCGATTTCCACGCTCCCGCCTTCCACGCTGCCGCTGACGCCTTCGACGGTCTCTAGGGGGACGCCGGGAGACGCTTCAGCGCCCCCGCAACCACCGTCACGGTTGCGGACGATGGACAGGCGGAAGCCTCCGTCTTTTCTGCAAACGGACGCAACTCGTGATGACGTGTGAACGATGATGCGGCTGTCCGAGCGAACGCGCTCCTCGAGTTTTTCAAGGATCTCGCGAACGTCTGTCCCATCGAGCGTGCGCGCGAGAACCCGCGCCCTGCCCCCGAGAACCTCCTCCTTCTCCACGAGGTGGACGTCGTGGCCGAGGTCGGCAAGGGAGGCTGCAGCCTGCATCCCGGCCGGTCCTCCGCCGATCACCACTGCTCCCGCCGGGACCGGCCTGGTTCGCTCGGTGAGCGGCGTTGCCAGCCGCACGCCCGCAACGGCCATCGCCACGAGGTCGCACGCCTTTCGCATGGCCTCGCCGGGATGGCGGTGCACCCAGCCGCATTGCTCGCGGACGTTCGCGACCTCGACCATCCCGCGCGCCACGCCGGCCTCCGACAGCCTTGCCTCGATGACGCCCTGGACGCGCCTGGGCGAGCACGCAGCGGCGACCACGCCGTTGACGTTGTGGGATGCCGCTTCCCTTCCCAGGGCTTCGAGGCCTTCCCGCCTGCACATGGGGGGCAATTCTTTCACGACAACCACGTCGTCCATGGCCTCCCCGGACACAGCCTGGACGAGGCCGGCCGGATCGACGCTGCCCAAGGACGCTCCACACTTGCAAACGAACACCCCGATGCGCGGCTCGTCAGGCGCCGCCACCGGTGCCGGTGCCGGAATCGAAGCCTGCTCCTGGAACGCGGCCGGAGAACCTGAATCCGCGTCCTTCCGCTCGTGAGGTCGGTTGGTCTGCGCTCCCGCGGCTGCCTGGGGGGCAGGCCGTTCATCCCAGTCCGACTCCGGACCGACCGCCCGGAGAGCCTGGAGCGCACACGCTCCCGACCACATGATGGCGGTGGGGATGTCCTGCGGCCCGGAGGCTCCTCCGCAAACATAAACGCCTGGCCGGGACGTCTTCACCCGCGAGCGCCCTTGAGAGAGCAGCCTTACGAAGCCGAACTCGTCCCGCTCGACCCCAAGCGCGGCACTGAGCCCACTGAGGTCCCCCGGGGGTGTAAAGCCATTCGAGAGCACCACGAGGTCGAAGCGCTCGCACCTCACCGCGCCGCCCGATTCGGCGCACACCTCGAGCGCGCCGTCCCTCTCCTCGACGCCGGACACCCTGCAGTTCTCAAACTCGACGCCAAGGGATTTGGCGCGGGCGTAGTACTCCTCGTACCCTTTTCCGAGAGCCCTCACGTCCATGTAGAATACCTTCACCGACGCCTCGGGCACGAGCGTCTTCGCGATGATGGCCTCCTTGATGGCGTACATACAGCATACCGAAGAGCAGTACGGGTTCGCCCTCGACCTATCTCGCGAGCCGACGCACTGGATGAAGGCGATCCTATGGGGCCTGGCGCCATCTTTCGGCCTGAGGAGATCCCCCTGGGTCGGACCCGAGGCGCTCGCGATCCTCTCGAACTCCAGGCCGGTGATGACGTTCTTCGACGAACCGTACGAGTATTCGGGACGCACGCGAGGATCGCACATGGCCATTCCCGAACACACGATGATCGCTCCGACCGCGAGATCCGTCTGCGAGCCTTCGGCGAGGAGGTTTATGGCGCCCCTGGGACAGGCCCGGGCGCACCCTCCGCACTTCGTACAAGCCGCCTCGTCCACGGCGAACCCGCCGGGGACAGCGCGACCGCCCGGCCCGTAAATCGCCTTGCGATCGCTCAACCCGAGGTAAGACGGCATCCTGACTTCCACAGGACAGGTTCTCTCGCACTCGCCGCAGCCGTCGCAGAGGTCACGTCTGACGAATTCGGGGCGAGTGCTGACCCGCACACGGAAGTCGCCGAGGTCGCCTGAGACCCACTCCACCCGGCTATTGACCATGAGCGTGACGCGGGGATGCTTTTCGACCTCGATCACCGGACAATAGGCCGGATTCCTCGGAGACATGTGGCAAACCCCGCAGCTGTGGGTCGGGAATGTCTTGTCAAGGAGGTCCCAAAGCCCGCCCACTGTGGTGGACGAATCCACCAGGTACACGTGCACGCCCGCGTCGGCCAGGATGAGCGAAGCGTGCATCCCGGCCACACCGCCCCCCACGACTAGCACGGACCTTCTCGAATGCGCTTCAGCTGGCATCATTCGTAGGCTCACACCTTATCCCATGCTATGTCGCCGTCGCGGCTCCCGCCGAATTCACGACGGCAGTCCCGTTCGCGGAATCCGACCGCGCGGAGGAGCTTCCCGCTCCCGCGCGTGCCCAGCCTATCCCACCACCGCGTCGATCATCGACAGCACCTGGGACCTTGTCATGTTTTTCTGGCGTGTGGCACCGTTCGGGCACGCCGCAGCGCACGCGCCACATCCCTCGCACAGCACGTCATTCACCACCGCCACACGCCGTCTCGCATCGAGCGTCCGGGCGTCGTACGCGCAGGCTTTCACGCAGACTCCGCACCCGCCGCACAGCTCCTCGTCTACGGCGGCCACCGTCGGCGAGTGGGAGAGCCGCTCGGCGGAGAAAAGCGCCAGCACCTTCGCCGCCGCGGAGCCCGCCTGGGTCACAGTGTCTGGAATGTCCTTCGGCGCCTGGGCGCATCCTGCGATGTAGATGCCACGCGTCAGGCTCTCCACCGGGCGCAGCTTGGGGTGGGCCTCAGACAAGAACCCGTATTGATCTATAGCCGTCTTGAGGGCCTGCGCAAGCTCTTTCGCGCCGCTTGCGGGCACGATGGCCGTGGCGAGCACCACCATGTCGGCGCGGACCTCCACCTTCTTGCCGG
Source organism: Clostridia bacterium (assembly GCA_050261175.1). Classification (GTDB taxonomy): domain Bacteria; phylum Bacillota; class SHA-98; order UBA4971; family UBA4971; genus UBA6256. The sequence continues at coordinate 2,358 of JBLNDA010000072.1, read as the reverse complement.
AGAGGGTGTCCACGCCGAACACCACGAGGCCGTCACCGTCCTGGAACACCCGGGCTACTCTGCCCCGCAGGTACAGCACGCCCTCGTCCGTGGCTTGCTGCACGAACTCCTCGTAGCCCTTGCCGCCTGCACGGATGTCCATGTAGAACACGTACGGCTGGCCGTCCGGCACCTTGTGCTTGTATAATCGGGCATGTTTGGCCGTATACATGCAGCATATCTTGGAGCAATACGGATACCCGTTCTCCTGGTCGCGGGACCCCACGCACTGGATGAACACCACTTCTTTGGGCACCTTGCCGTCGGACGGACGCCTAATCTCGCCTTGCGTCGGGCCGGACGCCGAGTTGAGGCGCTCGAACTCGAGGCCGTCGATGACATCGGGGTACACCCCGTAACCGTACTCGCCCACCTTTGCCTTCGGATGGAGGTCGTACCCCGTGGCAACCACGATGGCGCCGACTTCTTCTTCGAGAAGCGAGTCGCGTTGCCCGAAGTCGATGGCCCCGACCGGGCACACCTTCTCGCACACTCCGCACTTGCCCTTCGCGAAATGCCTGCACGCCTCGGCGCGTATCACGGGTTTGTGAGGGACCGCCTGCGGAAAAGCGATGGTTATGGCGGGCTCTTGCGCAAGACCCCGCTCGAAGGTGGACGGCGTCTTGGACGGGCATTTCTCGGTACATAGTCCGCAGCCGGTGCAAAGATCCCAGTTCACGTAAGTCGCTTTCCTGCGGATCCTCACGGAGAAATTGCCCACGTATCCCGAGACCGACTCGATTTCGCTGTTCGTGAGCAACTTGATCCGGGGGTGCCTGCCCACCTCCGACGTCTTCGGCGTGAGGATGCACTGCGAGCAGTCGAGGGTCGGGAACGTTTCAGAAAGCTGAGCCATGTGGCCTCCGATGTGCGGGAGGCGCTCCACGAGCACGACCTCGTGCCCGGCCTCGGCGATGTCGAGTGCAGCCTGCATGCCGGCGATCCCCGCCCCTATGACGAGGGCGCGCTTGGTTACAGGAATGGATAGGGCCGAAAGCTCTTCATCACCCCGGACTTTCTCCACAGCCGCCCGGACAAGCTCCATGGCCTTGCTCGTGGCCTTGCCCGGCTCGTCTTGATGGGGCCAGCTGCATTGCTCGCGGATGTTCGCGATCTCGCACCTGTACGGGTTCACCCCGGCTCCTTCCGCCACCGCCTGGAACGTGGCCTCGTGCATGGCCGGTGAGCACGCGGCGATGACCACGCTGTCCAGCCGCTCCCTTCTGATGGTGCTCTTGATGAGCTGTTGGCCGGGGTCGGAACACATGTATCGGTAGTCCAGGGCGCACGCGACCCCCGGGTAGTTCGAGATCTCCCGGACGATCCCCGGCACGTCCACGACTCCGCCGATGTTCAGACCGCACCAGCACACGAACACGCCTGTCCTCATGCCGTAGCCTCACTTCCCATGGCCCCGATGGACCGCAGGAGCGGCCCGGGAGAGATCACGTGGTCCTCAAAGCCCAAGACATCCTCTGAAAGACCGAGGGCGATGGCGAGAAGTTGAGTGAAATAGATGACAGGGACCCCGGCTCCGCCCCGGCCGCGCGGGCCCCGCTGCGAGACCTCGAGATTATACTGGCACAAGGGGCAACTCGTCACGATGACCTGGGCGCCCCTTGCCTTCGCTGACTCCACCACGAGCCTGCTCGGCTCCGAAGCGGCCTCGCCTGGATCGAGCGCCACGTAGCTCCCGCAGCACTCTATCTTGTACGGATGGTCAACGACCCTGCAGCCCAAAGCGGAGAGGAAGTCCTCAAGGATGCGGGGCGCCTCCGGATCGTCGAACGCAAGCTCGTCGGCGGGCCGCAGTAGGAGGCAACCGTAGTAGGGTGCGGCCGCGAGGCCGCCGAGAGGCACTTTGGCACGCCGGGCAAGCGCGTCAAACCCGACGTCATCGCGGAGCACCTCGAGGAAATGCGCGACCTCGAGATCCCCTTTGTAGTCCTCCTCGATGAAAGCGTTCACCTTGTCGCGGCGGTCGGCGTCCGTGCACATCACGTGGTTCGTGCGCTTGAGCACGTTGTAGCAGGCTGAGCACAAGGTCACGAGTCGTTCGCCCGCCTTTCTGGCGGACGCAAGGGTCCGGGCTGGAGACACGAGCGGAAACGAGTTGTCTACCTGCAGCGGAAATGTGGCCCCACAGCATTGCCAGTTCGGAAGCTCCTCGAGATGGATGCCGAGGGCGCGTGCGGAAGCGAGGGCTGACGACTCGAAGCCCTTGGCCTTTGCCCGAAGCGTGCATCCGGGAAAATACGCGTAGCCCATCTCGCTCTGCCGCAAGTCGTCCCCGCTGTGAGGCTGCACCCTTGCGGCGAC
>JBLNDA010000071.1:0-6154 GCA_050261175.1 Clostridia bacterium | reverse complement strand
GCCCCAAGCGGGGCGCGCTTCGCCAGAATCCGGCCCGTCAGGCCAGTGGCCGGATTTTGACACCCCTCGTGCAATCACCGGCAACCCCTGCCAATAGTCGGAAGCATTTCTGCACCCCCACTTAGGGCTATTATGCGCAGAACGCACCGTGCCTAGCAGCCGTGGCGGGTGGCGACGACTCTCCGGCCGGCGAGGCCACGCAGGCCCGGCCGACTGACGAGCGTCAGCCATGAATGTTGCACCGAATTGTACCGAAGCTGCGCCTACTGGGCATTCGACAGATATCTCTCGCCGCCATCGGGAAATACGACGACGATCAGGCGTCCCTGGTTTTCTGGACGCCGCGCCACGCGCAGCGCCGCTGCAATCGCCGCACCCGAGGAGATGCCGGCCAGGATGCCCTCCTCCCTCGCGAGCCTCCCAGCCATCAGAACGGCATCAGCCGTCGACACAGGCACGACTTCGTCCATGACGCTCATGGACTCAGGCATGGTCACGATGAGGCGCAGGTCGCGCGAGGCGCAGAGCATAGCCAGGGCGATCCCGGTGTTGCCGCTGGTCGGCTCCACGATAACCGACCCCGGCCGAAGCCGACCGTCTCTCTCCGCCGCGAGGAGTATCTCGAGGGCCGTGCGGTCTTTCACACTCCCGCCTGGATTCATGAATTCCAGCTTCGCCGCGATCAGTACTCCCAGTCCCTCCGCCATCCGGCGGATCTTCACAAGGGCGTCTCCCCGACGACGTCTTGAACGCTCTCGGCGATCCTTGCCACGCAAGTCACTCGGCCACGCAAGTCACTCGCCTCGAACCCTCCGGGGCTTCCGCCGCCAGCGGCCACATCCGGCACCTTCTACCTGTCCCGCCGCTTCGCGCTCCGCGAGCGGGCGGTCGCGAAGGCAGGCGCGGCGGCCTGGTGCCGACCCCTGGCGACCCACGCCCTCGTGTGTTATAATACAATAAACCCGACCGGAATACTAGGGTATCATCATGAACCCACAGTTGGGAGGTTCTTCCCATGTTTGAGCGGATCCGCGAGGACATCAGCGTCGTATTCGAGCGAGACCCGGCCGCCAAGAACGTGCTCGAGGTCATCCTGTGCTACCCCGGACTTCACGCTCTCATAGGATACAGGATAGCCCACTTCTTCTATCAAAGGAAGATGTTCGTCACCGCGAGGCTCATCTCGCACGTGGTGCGCTTCCTGACCGGCATAGAGATCCACCCTGGAGCGCGCATCGGTCGCCGGCTCTTCATCGACCACGGGATGGGCGTCGTCATCGGCGAGACGGCGGAGGTAGGCGACGACGTCACCATTTACCAAGGGGTGACCCTGGGCGGCACCGGCAAGGAGAGAGGCAAGCGCCATCCGACCATTGGAAACCGCGTGGTCATAGCTGCGGGAGCGAAGGTGCTGGGATCGTTCGAGGTCGGTGAAGGCGCGAAGATCGGAGCGGGCGCCGTGGTGCTGCGGCCGGTGCCGGCCGGTGCGACCGTGGTAGGCGTGCCCGGCAGAGTCGTGGCCAGGTATGGTAAGCGCGTCCCAGGTATCGACCTCAACCATCAGAACCTGCCAGATCCCGTCCAGGCAGCGCTCGAGGCCATCAGCCAGAGGGTAGAGGCTCTGGAGGGACGTCTTGAGAGTCTCGAAAAGGCCCCGGAGTCCGCTGTCTGACACGGCGAGGCGTCGGACTTGGCCGCGGCGCCACTGAACGCGCCGCGGTCGTGCACCCCCGTCACTCGACCCGGCGCTTGCGACCGCGCCAGGTGGGTCGCGCGGCCGTGGGGGACGGCGCAGGGCCCGGCTGCGATGACCCTGCGGGGTCAGCCCGGCCGATAGCGCTCATGGTGGGGTCAGACCCGATCACCAGCTCTATCTGTCGTTCCTCTGGATCACCTCAACTACGCCCCGGCCGCCGTCCACAACCACGAGATCACCCGTGCGCAGCCTGCTCGTCGCCCCTTCCACCTGAAGCACCGCGGGAATCCCATACTCCCTGGCAACGACGGCGCTGTGGGACAGGAGACCTCCCTCTTCGAGCACGATGGCGGATGCAACGTTGAAGAGGGGCATCCAGCCCGGGTTCGCGAACGGCGCCACCAGGATCTCGCCTTTCCGCAGGGCGCCCGCCTCGTCGAGCGACCGGATGACCCTGGCGACCCCGCGGACCACCCCTGCCGAGCACCCTACTCCGGCATACGTTTCGTGCGCGCTCTCCGCCCGCGCAGCCGGAGCGGGTGTGGCGTGCTGCCGGTTGAGGTACGCGGTCGCGACTTGATTCTCCGTGCCTCGTTCCCGAGCGGTCAATGAACGCTTCATGAGAATCCGAGCCGACCCCGGCTGAATCACGGGAGGAGGGACGAAGTTCCTGTACGCCACGGGAATGCGGCGCCTTCTCTCGACCATCTCGCGCACGTTCTGAATACTGGCCGACCCCTCGAGCAGGCCCAGCACCTCGTCGCGGGACATCCAGAAGACGTCGTCTTCCGCGCTGAGCACGCCGCCAGCTGCCCAGCGCCTTCCCTGTTCTTTGAGGAAGCGCCTCGTGTGGTACCTGGCTCGGCTGAGATACACCCGAGTCTCTTCGCGCCACCACGCAAGGCGCCTCACCAGTTCGAGCTGGGCCCGGAAGCCCCGAAGCCGGAAAGGGTTGAGCAAGGCCGCCCACCCCGGCGACCTCAGCATGCAGGCCGCGGCCTCTTCCTCCTCGCCGCGCACTTGCTCTTGGCGGGCTATCTGGAGGCGCGGGTCCTCTCCGACCTCTCCGGACAAGCACGCCTGCAGCATCGAGAGAGGCAGGACCACATCCTCGCACCATCTCGGGACAGCGAGGTCCTCGTCAACCTCCGACATGTAGCGGAACTGCCGGACGCATGCGGCGAACCGGGTCCAGAACTCCCCCATCTCGAGCGACCCGCCGCGGGCGGCGCACGAGCCGTCCGCCGCCTCTCTCTCCCATTTCCTGAACGCCTCCGCGAGCTCCCGTGGCGGCAGACTCTTCACCGTGTCCGCGACCGCCGGCCTCGCCTGGGCAAACCTCGCAAGCTCCCAGAGAGCGGCCAGCGGCCTCGCCGTGGCCATTCGCGAGATCCCGGTGAGAAGCCGGGCCTCGGACACGGCCCTGCCGACCTTCTTCGCGCGCCTGTTGAGCTTCTCCACTGTGGCATGAAAGTCGTCCTGAGCTTGCGTCCCGAGGAGGGAGATCACCAGAGCCCAGCGGTTGGCCTGCCAGTGCAGGTCGATGGCGAACTTCGTCCATGACTTGAGATCCGTGTCGTCAAGCGTTTCAGGCTCGACCTCGTCCCACGTGGGCTCGTTCGCGTCGAACCACGAGATGAAACGTCTGGCTTCCTCGACGGCGAGCCTGTAATGCTTCTTCAGGGCGAGGAGCGACGGAAGCGCGCGCAGCACGGTCGCGGGGGTCCACGGGGTTACGGCTCCGTCACCTTCGTATGAGGGGACGATCCCGACCGTCCGGTCGAAGGCACGCTCCCGGAAGCCCGGCACCCGCGCCGCCACCCGCTTGGTGGCCCCCACGTTCCAATAACCATGGCCGAAGAACGTCGCCGCCCACCTCGTGTCTGCGTCCTCTTTGCGATAGAGCCTCGTGCGCCTGAAAACCTCCTCCGTCGCCCGCGCGAAATCATGGTGGAACGACATGGACTGGCTCAGATAGGAGGCGAACCCGGGCATCACTTCCCTGAAGTTCGCGGACGTCCATTCACCGAAGTCTTCCGCGAAAGAGAAGGCCGTGAGTGGACGTGCCTGAAGTATGAAGACCTCGCCGCCGGACACGGCCCACTCGATGTCTTGAGGCAGACCATACTCCTCCTGAATCTTTTCCCCCAGTCGGGCGAGGCGCAAGAGGGTGGCGTCATCGAGCGTCCGCTTCGTACGCATCTCGCCGGGCACGGGTGTGGGCTCCGCGTTGCCCGCCGCTACCATAACCTTCTTGTCGCTCACGCAGGCATCCACGACCGCTCCAGTCCAGGTGTCCACAACGAACCTGTCAGGGGTTGCAAGCCCCGCCACGAGCGCTTCCCCAAGTCCCCAGGTGGCCTCAACCAGCATCTCGTTCTCCCGGCCGGACTGGGGATTGAGGGTGAACAGGACGCCGCTCACATCGGCAGCCACCTCGAGCTGCACTATCACCGCCATGGACTGCTCCACACGGTCTCGACCGCGCCGTGCGTCGCGATGTGGAGAGTACGCGCGCGTTCTCTCTCCGTTCAGCGACCCCCAACATGCCAGAACCGCCCCGACCAGGGAGTCCCAGTCCGCGACCCCCAGGATCGTGTCGTACTGCCCCGCGTGCGAGGATCCCACCTCATCCTCCACGTTTGCGGAGGACCGCACGGCGCAAGACGCGCCCGGACGAAAGGCGACAAGCTCCTCGTACGCCCCGCGGACCGCACTCCACATAGCGGACGCCATATCCGCTTGTGGCTGTGAGCCTGCCGGGCCGGCGGCGTCCGCGGCAGCGGGCTCTACGCCCGGAGCGCCCACACCCGGGCCGCCCGAGTCGTCTTCCACGCCCGTGAGCGAGGGCGACTCCCCGCTTCCGGGCCCGGCCATTCCCTGCGCATCACGGCGGTCTCCCGCCACATGACGAAGATACGCCGCGGTCGTGATGACGAACCCTCGAGGCACGGGCAGCCCTGCACGGACCAGCCTCGCAAGGTTGCGGGCTTTCCCTCCCACGAGGTCGTCGTGCTCAGGCCCGATCTCGTCTATCCTCAATACGTACGGCTCCACCTGGACCTAGACGCTCCCTCCATGGCACCGAGCCGGGAGGCAGAGCTGCCCCCACATGCTCTCACCTGAGTGTGAGGTCATTTTTCCCAACCGGCCTCCCGTGGCACCGGATCACCGGTGACCGTGGGAAGCGGACGGAACGCGGATAGCGACTGAACCTGTAGGGCCTTTGCAGAGCGCACCCGGCCCGAAGCGCAGCCTCCTGGCGAGACGCCGCCAACCGCGCACGCCGCGCCTGGCCTCCGTAACATGCCGCCGCTTTCAGCGCGCAGCGTGGCGGTCTTCACGGAATGTACGGAGCAGGCACACCGGCGGCGACCATCTGCTCCACCAGGTCCAGCGCTCGATCCATCGCCTCGAGCACCTCATCCACTTCGACGGGCTGGATGATGAGGGGCGGCATTATCTGCATCGCCCTTGGGCGAAAGTCCGAGAACACAGCGATCACCCCGTTCTTTCCGAGGGCACACGTCATCATGGGACCGAGCCTGTCCTCAGCGAGCTCGAACGCCATCATCAACCCGCGCCGTCTCCAGCCCGCCACTATCTCCGGGTGCGCCTCCTTCAGCCGGGAGAATCCGCGCTCGAAACGCCTGCCCATCTCCTCCACGTGATCCAGGAACCCGGGGCGGCAGATCTCGTCAAGCATGGCGAGGGCGCACACGCACCCAAGGTCCGCGCCACCGAAAGACGTCAAGTGCACGAAGGGGTTCCGTTTGAAGAAATCGTCCACGTGCTCCCTGTAGCACACCGCGGACAATGGGTACACCCCACCGCTCATCCCCTTGCCCAGAACGAGAATGTCTGGGACGACACTCCACTCATCGATGGCCCACAGCCGGCCCGTCCGGCCAAGCCCGGCCTGCACCTCATCGAGGATGAGCAAAGCGCCTGCGCTGTCGCAGATCTCCCTGACAGCCGGGTAGAAATCGTCAGGCGGGATGATGATCCCCGCCGTGGCCGGGATGGTCTCGAATATCACGGCGGCTGTGTTCTCATCGACCGCACCCCTCAGTGCGTCGATGTCCCCGAAAGGCACCTGGGTGAAACCCGGCATGAGCGGCTCGAAGTGCTTCTTGAAGCGGGCATCCCCTGCTGAAAGGGCAAATCCCGTGTGTCCGTGGTAACCGTCCACGGCGGAGACTATTCCCGGGCGACCGGTGCAGCCTCGGGCAAGCTTGATTGCGACATCGCACGCCTCCCCGCCGCTCGGCGTGAAGAAGCTGTACGTGATGTCACCGGGAGTGAGCTCGGCGAGGCGCGCGCCCAATCTCGCCCTCTGTTCGCTGAGGAGCATGTGGTCCCCGATGTCGAGAAAGTCGAGCGCCTCTTTGAGGGCTGCCACCACCGCCGCAGGCCGGTGACCGAGGTTGAACACGCCTCCACTCGACCGGCAATTGA
>JBLNDA010000070.1:0-13137 GCA_050261175.1 Clostridia bacterium | reverse complement strand
TGACCTCGCCGTCCTCCTTGAACTGGGCCTAGAGGAAGGCGACGAGTCAGTGGAGAAAGAGGTCCGCCAAGGCATGAAGACGCTAGCCAAGGCTGTGACCGGCCTTGAGCTCGCGCATCTGCTCGGAGGCGAGTACGACCGCGCCAACGCCATTCTCTCGATACACCCCGGCGCGGGCGGCACCGAGTCCCAGGACTGGGCGGAGATGCTCCTTCGCATGTACCTAAGGTGGGCGGAGCGGCGCGGTTACAGGGCGGAGATCACCGACTTCCTGCCGGGCGAGGAAGCGGGCTTGAAAAGCGTCACCGTCCTCATAAGCGGTGAGAACGCGTACGGCTACCTCAAGGCCGAGAAGGGCATCCACCGTCTTGTGAGGATATCGCCGTTCGACGCCAATGCGAGGCGCCACACGTCCTTCGCGTCGGTGGACGTGATCCCCGAGGTGCCGGAAGACGTGGACATAGAGATAAGGCCGGAGGATCTGAAGATCGACACGTACCGGTCTGGCGGGGCGGGAGGGCAGTACGTCAACAAGACGGAATCTGCCGTGAGGATAACGCACATCCCCACAGGCATCATAGTGGCCTGCCAGAATGAACGCTCCCAGTATCAGAACCGGGAGGTCGCCATGAGGATTCTCAAGGCGCGTCTGTTCGAGCACCACAAGGCGGAGCAAGAGAAGAAAATAGGCGAGCTGCGAGGCGAGCAGAAAGAGATAGCCTGGGGCAATCAGATCAGATCGTATGTGTTCCAACCTTACACGATGGTAAAGGACCACCGGACCGGTCTCGAGACTGGTAACGTCCAGGCGGTCATGGACGGCGAGATCGACGAGTTCATCGAGGCCTACCTCAGGGCAACCGCCAGAGCGTCGGCCTAGCCCTGCCCGCGCACTCGAGCGGGTGCGTGCCGGGTGGATCGAGGGATGCCATGAAGTATGCTATGGCGCTCGTGGTCCTTGCGATCGTTTGCCTTTTCCTGGTCGGGGAGGCGACGATCCCAGGGGCTGTGAGCACTAGGCTGGAAAGAGCGATAGTCGCGAGCGTGGACGAGGTCGAGTCGGTCCGCGTGCACGTGAGGACCTTTCCGGCAGTTGCGGTCGCTCTCGGCAGGATAGACTCGCTGCGGCTGGACGCGCGGAACATAGTCGTGAACGGGCTTCGCGTACAGCGCCTGTTCCTCGACGCGCGCCACGCGGAGATCGACGTCAGCTCGGTGCTTCACGGTGGCAGACTCGACGTGAGACGCGTGGGCCGTGGCGACGTCACGGTGATGCTTGCTGAAGACGACCTCAACGCGTACTTCCACTCGCGCGACGGGATCCTGAGGCTCCTCACGGTGAGACTCCGACGTGATGTCGCGACAGTCTCCGGCAGCGCAAGCGTCCTTGGTGCAAAGGTGGACTTCGGCCTTGAGGGCAGGTTCGTGGTGCGTGGCGACAGCCGCCTTGCATACGTCGTTGACCGCGTCACGGTAGGGCACGCCGTGGTTCCGGAGGTCATCAAGAGCGGGCTGTTGAGGAATGTGGATCTATCCGTGGACGTGTCGGGTCTGCCCATCCCGGTTGCGCTGAGAGACGTGAGCGTGCAGGATGGGGTTGTCTACATCTTCGGAAGCACGTCCTCGGGCAAGTGACTGGCGGACTTCTGGACGGAGGGCTGGACCCTCCGGCCCGAGGACGCGGCACCCGGTCGGGAGGTCGGACCTTCCGGCAAGGCGTCGGAGGGATCAGGCCTGGGCGCGGGCTGCGGAAGAGTGCCCGCTGTTCAGGCGGGAATGTGGGGTGGAGATTCCATGGCAGGATCCTGGCGGGCGAGGAAGCTGTGGGTGTGGACGCTGATAGCTGCGGTGTTGGCGTCGGCGTACATTGTGGCCGGGCGAGTCGCGTTGGAACGGTCCAACCGCCAGGTGGAGCTGGTGATGGACTACGATGCCGCCACCGAGCTGTGCCGCGCGGCCGGGTATCCGCTGGACACTTTCTTGCGCAGGGCAAAGACGGCGGGGCTTACGTCAGTCGCTCTGAACGAGCTCACCATCGGTGATCTCATAGAAACGGGCAAGGTGCGCGGTTTCACAGGCAGGCAGATACTCGACTACGACAAGCTGGCGCCTACGGCCGATCCGGTCTTGAGGCGGATGATAGACGAAGGACGCCTGTTCGGGGGCAACACATACCTTCTCCCTTGCAACGCGTCCACGTATGACGAGATCGCTCCGCTCATGAACATGAGGCTCGCGGGAGAGCGGGTGTCAGTGTTCGACTCTCCTCGACTCGGGCGGTTCATCGAGACCGCGAAGGGCCTGAAGCAGGTCGAGGAGGTCAACGTGGGGCTTGACCCTGGCGAGGTCCGCGAAGCCAGAGACGCCGGGCTCCGCGTCGTGGCGAGGTTCAGGAACTATCCGGGCATCACACCGGAGAAGATGGCGTTCTTCGTGGGCAGGCTCGCGGAGATCGACGGGGTCAGGCTGGTCGTCTTCGAAGGGCAAGACGTGCTCGGCTACCCGGACTACATCCGTGAAGCGGCGGACATCCTTGGTTCCCACGGGCTCCTCTTCGGTCACGTGGAGTTCGCCGCCCAACAGGGCGACAACGCCTTTGCCAAGCTCATGGGCCCCGCGGTCGTGCGGGTCCACAGCATAACTGATCGCGAGATGGACAAGATCGAGGTCCAGACGGCGGTGGACAGGTTTGTCCGGGCTGCTCGCGAACGGAACATCAGAGTCATGTACATCCGTCCGATCCCTGCGAAGGCTGGGGACGAGCTCGCCGCGGTGAACCTCAACCTCGACTACATCGAGGCGATAGCACGCGGGATGACATCCTCCGGGTTCACTCTGGGGGAAGCCCGGCCGTTCGAATGGTACAGCCCCGCCAGGATCCTGCTCGTGGTCGTGGCTGCGGGCATTCTCGCCGGGGGGTTCATGCTCCTTGACATGGTTGTCTCCGTGCCTCCCATCGCCGAGCTCGGGATGTTCGTCCTCGGACTCCTCGCGTACGGAGGCCTCATCACCACTCGGTTCGCCACCCTCTTCCGCCAGCTCGCGGCTTTGGGCGCGGCGATCGTGTTCCCTGCGCTGGCGGTGGGCGTCATCCTGACAAGACCCCGGCGCGCGCGCGTCGCCCGCTGGGGCGACGGCGCCCGGCTGCACGACGCTTGCCTGATGTGGCTCGAGGCTTCCGCCGTATCAGTCCTCGGCGGCCTGCTCCTCGCGGCCACTCTGTCCAGCACCAGCTTCATGTTGCACCTCGACCAATTCGCAGGGGTGAAGGTCGCGCACGTCTTACCGCTGATGGTCGTGGCGGCTTTGTACTGGATGTACCACGTTGTGCAGCGCAGAGCAGGTGGGGCCCTCGTGGCGGCGGCGGGCGAGATACTGTCGGAGCCAATCCGTGTCTGGCACGTGATGGTCCTGGCCGCGGCGGGGATGGCGGGACTCGTGTACATTTTGCGGACCGGTAACATCTATGTGGGACTCCCCGTCCCGTTCTTCGACGAGGGGATGAGGGTATTCCTCGAGAGAGTGTTGGTCTTCCGCCCGAGGACGAAGGAGTTCCTCATTGGCCACCCCGCGCTCATCTTCGCGGCGCTGGCCCTCCTGCGAGGTGACAGGCGGTTCGTACTACCGCTGGCACTTCTCGGATGCATCGGTCAGATCTCCATGGTGAACACGTTCTCTCATCTGCACACCCCGCTCCTGGCGACCGTCTTGAGGACGCTGTACGGGCTTGTCATCGGCGCGGCCATCAGCGCTGCTGTGTATGCTCTCTACTCCGCCTACCTGCGGCTTACCGCACGCCGGGGGACCAGGCTTGGGGCGGCCGCGGCGGGTGCCGAGGCAGGAGAGGGGGAGAGACTGGAAGGATGAGGTTCGTGCTCTCGGGGTACTTCGGGTTCGGAAACACCGGTGACGAAGCCATGCTGGCCGCGATGATCCAGCACCTCAGGGAGGTAGTCCCGGACGCTGCCATAGTCGCCCTGTCCAATGACCCCGAACTGACGCTGCGCACGCACGGGATCCATGCGGCCAGGAGGACCAGCCTGCGACAGATCGTCCGCGAGGTCGCCGCAGCGGACCTTTTCATCAGCGGGAGCGGCAGCCTTCTTCAGGATGTCACGAGTTTTCGCTCAATCGCATACTACCTCGGGCTTGTAGCCCTGACGAGACTCATGGGAAAGCCCGTGTTCTTCTACTCTCAGGGTGTAGGTCCGCTGCGGCGCGCGTGGAGCCGGTGGCTCGTAAGGCTCGTCGCGAACAGGGTGAATGCTATCACGGTGAGGGATGAACCGTCGCGCCGGCTCCTCGAGGCCGTGGGGGTGAGACGCCCGCCCATCCGGGTGACGGCGGATCCGGTGTTCGGCCTCGAGCCGGCGGCGTCCGTGCGGAATGGCGAGGACATCCTGGGCTCCGAGGGCGTCCCCGTGGCCGCGAACGCGCCGCTGGTGGTCGTTTCCGTGCGACCTTGGGCCGCCAAGACCGGATGCCTCGAGGCGGTGGCCCGCGCTGCGGACGAGGCGGAACGCTCCCTTGGAGCTACCGTCGTGTACGTCCCGTTCCACAAACCCGGGGACATGGTTGCGAGCAGGGCGGCGGCTGAACTCATGCGCGGCAGGTCATACGTCTTGGAGGGGGACTACTCCCCTCAAGAGGTGATGTCGCTCATCGGCCGCGCCGACCTGGTGATAGGCATGAGGTACCATGCGCTGGTGTTTGCGGCGGCGCGTGCGACGCCGTTCGTGGCCGTGTCGTACGACCCCAAGATAGATGGCTTGCTCAGGATGGTGGGCGAGGAACCGGGGCTCTCGATGACGTCGCCGGGCCGCCGGGAAGTGGACGGGGAGGCGCTCGCCCGAAAGGTGAGGGACGTGTGGGCGAGGCGCGACAGCATGAGGACGGCCCTCAGTGCGGCAAGGCCGGCGCTTGCGGAAGCTGCGAAGAGCGCGGCGTTCCTTGCGGTTGAGGTCGCCCGTTGCGGCAGGCGGGGCTGTGCTGGGGTGATACGGTGAGCGAGACAGGATTCGTGGAGATTCTGGGCCTTCGGGTGCACAAAGTCGACATGGCGGAAGCGGTCCGGAGGGTGCGCCAAATGCTGGCTGCGAATGATCGCACGCACCAGGTGGTGACGCTGAATTCCGAGATGGCGATGCTGGCCCAGAAGGACAGGGATCTCGCCTCCATCATCAATGAGGCCGACCTCGTGGTGCCCGATGGAGCGGGTGTGGTCTGGGCGTCGCGGGTGCTCGGCGCGCCGCTCCCTGAACGGGTGGCGGGGTTCGACCTGCTGCTTGAGGTCGCTGGCTGCGCGGGGGCCGAGGGGTGGCCGGTCTTCCTGCTCGGAGCGGCGCCCGGCGTTGCGGACGAGGCTGCCGCTGGACTCGCGGCGCGCGTGCCGCGATTGCGGGTCGCTGGAACTCATCACGGCTTCTTCGGGGAGCGGGACGAGAGGGATATAGTGGACAAGATAGCCGCGAGCGGCGCGAGGCTCGTGTTCGTGGCCATGGGCGCGCCTCGTCAGGATAGATGGATCGCCCGTAACAAGGCTCATCTGCCCCCATCTGTGTGCATCGGGGTCGGCGGCAGCCTCGATGTGCTGGCAGGCCGCGTCTCCCGCGCGCCGAAATGGATCGGGGAGATGGGTTTCGAGTGGCTGTACCGCCTGGTTCGGGAGCCCAGGAGGTTTTCCAGGATGTTGGCCCTTCCCAGGTTCATGGCCAGAGTTGTCGCAGAGAGACTCTCACGGAATGACTCGCGGAATAACCCGTGAAACGGCAAGGTAAGGAGTGACGAACGTGCTCGGTAACGACCTGCATTGTTGCCAGTCGTCCACCCTCGCGGAGGACGACGTCCGTATGCTGAAGGAGAAGGCGAAGCGAGTGAGGGTTCACGTGCTGAGGGCGACCGCCGAGGCGGGGTCCGGCCATCCCGGTGGTTCGCTGTCGTCCGCGGACATTTTGGCTACGCTCTACTTCAAAGTCATGAGGATCAATCCCAAGGATCCCGGCTGGCCTGATAGGGACAGGTTCGTGCTGTCCAAGGGGCACGCCGCGCCGGCTCTCTATGCAGCGCTGGCGGAGGCAGGTTTCTTCCCTGTACAGGAGCTCCTCACGCTGCGCCGCTTCGGCAGCAGGCTCCAGGGACATCCCAGCATGAAGCATACGCCGGGCGTCGACATGTCCACAGGCTCCCTGGGGCAGGGCCTCTCCACGGCCAACGGGATGGCCCTGGCGGCCAGGCTCGACGGACGCCCGACGCGGGTGTACGTCCTCCTCGGCGACGGCGAACTCGAGGAGGGCCAAGTATGGGAGGCCGCCATGACGTCGGTCCACCGGGGGCTGGATAACCTCGTCGCATTCGTGGACTGCAACGGCCTTCAGATCGACGGCCCGGTGAGGGACGTCAAATCACTGGAGAACATCGCCGCAAGGTGGAGGTCTTTCGGGTGGCACGTGGTGGAGATAGACGGGCACGACGTGCGGGCCATCTTCAATGCGTGCGAA
Source organism: Clostridia bacterium (assembly GCA_050261175.1). Lineage (GTDB taxonomy): Bacteria > Bacillota > SHA-98 > UBA4971 > UBA4971 > UBA6256. Next base: position 6,640 of record JBLNDA010000070.1, on the reverse strand, counting down.
GACGCGAAATCGACGAAGGGCAGGCCCACGGTCGTCGTGGCGCACACCGTCAAGGGCAGGGGAGTCCCGTTCATGGAGAACGCCGTGGACTGGCACGGGAAAGCGCCTTCGCGCGACGAGGCGGAGGAAGCTATCCGCCGCATCGAGCAGGAAGAAACGGAGTGAGTGCTGCCGGCGGGCGGCAGGGCATGGAACTGATGGAATAGATCCAAAAGGAAATGGAGGCTGAACGGCATGGCAGATGCGCCGAGGAAGGTGGCGACGCGCGCGGCGTACGGCAGGGCCCTTGTGAAGCTGGGGGAGGCGAACCCCGATGTCGTGGTCCTCGATGCCGATCTCGCGAAATCCACGAAAACCGACGAGTTCGCTGCAAGGTTCCCCGATAGGTTCTTCGACATGGGCATCGCCGAGGCGGACATGATGGGGACGGCGGCCGGCTTCGCCGCATCGGGCAAGATCCCCTTCGCCAGTACGTTCGCGGTGTTCGCCACGGGCCGCGCCTTCGACCAGGTGCGGCAGGTCATCGGGTATACCGGGCTCAACGTCAAGATATGCGCGACCCACGGGGGGATCACCGTGGGCGAGGACGGAGCCTCCCACCAGTCCGTGGAGGACGTCGCCCTCATGAGAGCGGTTCCGGGGATGACTGTTGTCGTTCCTGCGGACGCCGTGGAGACGGAGAAGGCCGTGTTCGCAGCGGCACGGCACAAGGGGCCGGTGTACATGCGGTTTGGGAGGAGCGGCGTGCCGGTCATCTTCGACGAGGGCTACGAGTTCGAAATCGGACGCGCGGCGCTTCTCAGGGAAGGTGGCGATGTCACGCTCATCGCGTGCGGTGCCTTGGTGTCCTCCTGTCTCGAAGCTGCCTCCCGCCTCGCTGCGGAGAGCGGGGTATCAGCGAGGGTGCTGAACATGGCCACCATAAAGCCTGCGGACGATGAGGCCGTGATCGCCGCTGCGCGCGAGACGGGTGCCATCGTGACGGCTGAGGAGCATAGCGTTATAGGGGGACTTGGGAGCGCGGTGTGCGAGATAACGGCGGAACGCTGCCCTGTACCCGTGGAGAGAGTCGGCATCCGGGACGCGTTCGGCCAGTCAGGGACGGCGGAGGAGCTTCTCCGGGCTTACGGCCTTCTCCCGGATGACATCGTGAAGGCGGCGCTGAGGGCGGTCAGGAGGAAGCGCGGCGTGAGCACGTGAAGCACGGTTCAACCCGGTGGACCGCGGGTGGGCGGCCTCCAAGTGTCTCCCGAATCCCGTGTGAGGCCGGCTGTGCCGGAGCGCCCGGGGTAGACGCGGGGATGAAAGATGGGCCGCCCACGGCGGGTTGGGACGGAGGCGGGCTGGGTCGCAGGAGGTGACAGCGGTGGGCGGGATGTCGTGGTTCGCAGAGGCGCCCGGGAGGCGGGTCTGTGCCATCGCGGCGGCCTGCGTGGTGCTGGCGCTTTCTGTAGCCGGGTGTGGGAAGGCCAAGAGCGCCGAGACGACTTTGAGGGTCTCCATGTGGGGAGATCCCGAGGAGCAGCGGAGGGTCGAGGAGGCCGCAAAGGCTTTCGAGGCTGCGAACCCTGGTGTGGAAGTCGAAGTCGAGGTTGCGCCGGGAACGCAGATCGCCGGAGGAATCACCGCCTACGAGCAGAAGCTCATCGTTCTCATTGCCGCGAAGGACGCGCCTGACGTCATGTACCTGCCGCGGGATAGATACGAGTTCTACGCGGAAAACGGCGCGCTCGTAAACCTCGAACCGTTCATCGAGGAAAGCGGCGGCGCGGAGAAGCTTGCTCCCGGGTCGCTCGACGGGATGCGTGTCGGCGACGGGATATACGGCCTCGTAAAGGATGCCGGCGCGGTATACACCGTCAGCGCCCAGACGAGACACCCTGCAAAGGCCTGGGAGCTCCTGTTGCACATTGCTGCGGCTGCCCGGTAGCACCGGGACCAGGCGCCGCAGGCTCGGGAGATCGCCGGTTCGGCGGGGTGCAGAGGTGGCCGGCGACGGCCCGGTCCCCTCGCGGGGCCCGGTCCCGGGCTTGGTGCGGCGCCTTGCCGCACGGTGCAGGCAGCCCGTGGAGGGTCGGGAGAAGGGGCGGCGGCATGCGGGTTCGTGGTCGGACGACGGGGTGGCCCCCGGGGACGGCGTCGTGATGGTGCCCGCATGCGGCATGGAAGATACTTCTTGGGGAAGTGAGGAGGTTTTTGCCGAGGCATATCGAAGTATGCCTGGTAAGCTCGATCCTCCAGGAATTTCGGGAAGTGATGATGTTGATCCGCCTTTACAACGTGTCGAAGGTCTATCCGAACGGGGCCGTCGGGCTCCTCAACGCAGACACGTTTATCAGGCAAGGCGAGTTTGTGTTTCTGGTGGGGCCGAGCGGGGCGGGGAAGACCACGTTCATGAGCCTCCTCACCCGGCAGGTGCTCCCCACGCAAGGCCAGGTCATCGTGGACGGCCGCAACGTCGTGCGCATGAGGCCCTCGGAGGTCCCTTACCTTCGCCGTGCTGTGAGGATGATCTTCCAGGACTACAAGCTGCTCCCGAACAAGACGGCATACGAGAACGTAGCCTTCGCACTTCGTGTGACCGAGGCGAATCCGCGGCACGTTCGCGCGCGAGTGATGGAGTGTTTGGAGCTTGTGGGCCTCGCGTCCAAAGCGCGCGCGTATCCTAATGAGCTGTCCGGCGGAGAGCAGCAGCGCGTGTCCATCGCCCGCGCCATCGTGGGCGACCCGACGGTTCTCCTGGCGGATGAGCCCACGGGCAACCTGGACCTCGATACGTCGTGGGGCATCATGGAGGTGCTCTTGAGGATCAATAAGAGGGGTACCACGGTCATCATGGCGACGCACAACGGATCCATCGTCGATGGGATGATGCGCAGGGTCATCGAGCTGGATGCCGGCAAGATCGTGAGGGACGACGAGAGGGGAGCGTACAGGCGTGAGGCTGACCACGGCATGGTACTTCCTGGCTGAGGGCTGGCGCTCCGCCAGGCGCAACGTCAGCCTCATATCCCTGGGCACAGTCGCCGCCTCCTTGTTCGTGCTGGGAGTGCTCGGGCTCGTCCTGATGAACCTCAACTATGTCTCCCAGTTGCTGCAGGCCAGGATAGAAATCAGGGTGTTCCTGGAGGACGGCCTGTCACCCGAGGGCGTCGCCGCCATGAGGGCGCAGATTCAAGCGACGGACGGCGTGGCGCGGGTGACGTTCGTGAGCAAGGAGGAAGGTCTGAGGAGGCTTCGGGGTCAGCTCGGAGAGCGCGCCGGCCTCCTCGATGTAGTCGGCGAGAACCCGCTCCCGGACGCCTTCGACGTGAGAGTTGACGACCCCCAACACACTGCGGAAGTGGCGGCGAGGATATCGCGGATACCTGGTGTGCTCAGCGTGAACTACGGCCAGGGGTTCACTGAGAAGCTCCTGGCCACGATGCGGCTCGTCGGCGTGGTGGGGGCGGCCGTGGCCGCCTTGTTCGCAGCGGCCGTCGTGTTCATCGTGGGGAACACGGTGAGGCTCACGGTCATCTCGCGCGCCCGCGAGATAGAGGTCATGAAGCTGGTGGGTGCCACGGACTGGTTTATAAGGTGGCCTTTCCTGGTGGAAGGGATGGTAGTGGGCCTGGTGGGCGCCGCCGTATCCGGGCTGCTCTTGTTTGCTTGCTACAGCGCCGCAGTGAGGTACGTAGCCGGGCTGGCACCGTTCATCCCCGTCATCACATCATCCGAGCCCGTGGGTGCCTTGTGCGTTGGGCTGCTTTTCGCAGGAGTACTCATGGGGGCGGTGGCTGGCGGGGTCTTCGTAAAGAGATACCTGCGTGTCTGAGTGGACCGCAGAAAAGCTCCAGCTCTCGAGAGGGGGTTTTCGGTGCTTGCACGAGGGCCTCTGAACTATGTCCCGCTTTGCCTGCGGGCCGGATGCGTGCAAGGCGCGCCTTTCTTCGGGCGCCCACCCCGAGTGCGCGCCGGCGGGCCGCCGGCCGCCGGCTACCGTCGGATGGGCAATCGCTTCCGCACCCTTGCCCAGTCGGAGGTGCAGCGGTGACAACCCGGGCGAAGTCCACCCACGTTTTGATACCCGTGCTGCTCGCAAGCCTCCTGGCGCTCTGTCCCATGGTGTCTGGAGAGCCATCCTCCGAGCTATCGCGTAAACGCGACCAGCTCGGCGACATAAACGACCAGATGCAAGAGGCCAAGAGACAGCTTCTCACCGTAAAGCAGAAAGAAAAGGGCGTTCTCGCGGAGATCCAGAAGGCCGAGATGGAGCTCGAACGGACCAGAGCCCGCCTGAACTCGCTGGAAAACCGGGCGAAGCAACTGACGCAGGCCGTCGCCCAGGCTGAGCGGGAGCTGGCCGCGGCCGAGGACGACCTCGCCGGGGCGAGGAAGCGTCTGGACCAAACGCTCTCACGGCTGAGAGCGAGGCTCAGAGCCATGTACGTCTCAGGCCCGGCCGACTATCTGGAGCTCCTGTTCTTGTCCGCGGACTTCGCCGATTTCGTGAGCAGGTTCGAGTACGTCGAGATACTTGCGAGACACGACGCCCAATGCCTCGATGAAGCCAAGGCCGAGGTGGCCGTGATCGAGGCCAAGATGTCCGAGGTTGCCAAGAAGAAAGCGAAGCTGCAGCAAGAACGCGACAACCTAGCGCGCGTGCAGGCGCAGGTGAAGATCCAGGAAGCCGAGCTCGCCGCGAAAGTGCGTGAGAGGGAGGCTATTCTCTCCAGGGTCCAGAGCGAGCGTGCCCGGTACGAGCAAGCCCTCGACGAGCTCGAAGAGATGAGCCGTGAGCTCGAGCGGGCCATCCGTGAGCTGCAGGCGCGCGAGGCAAGGGCCGGGAAGGCCTTGCCCAAGTGGACCGGGAAGTTCGTCATGCCCGTGACCGGTAGGATATCTTCGGATTTCGGGATGAGGTTCCATCCCATACTCAAGAAATCACGCTTCCACTCTGGCATGGACATCGCCGTGCCTACTGGTACCCTGGTTCGTGCGGCGGCCGACGGTGTCGTGATATACAGCGGGTGGGTCAGTGGTTACGGGTACACGGTGATCATCGACCACGGCGGAGGGCTGTCCACTCTGTACGGCCACAATTCGTCCCTTCTCGTCAAGGGCGGCCAGTCGGTGCTTCAAGGGGACAGGATAGCGAAGTCGGGCAGCACAGGACTGTCCACCGGGCCGCACGTTCATTTCGAGGTAAGGGACAACGGCACTCCGGTAAACCCCTGGCAATGGCTGAAATGACAAGGACGAGTCGCAAATCATGGCGTGCCGCGAACGGCCACGCGGACGCACGCGGACGGCGGACGGCGCTGTCGGCGGTGCGGGCCCGCCGGAGAACTCGGTGCTTCGGCGGACACGGGGCTGCTCTAGGGTGCGTGGAGACTGGTGAGACACTATGAGGAAATGCGCGCGGGCAATAGGCGGCTTCCTGGCGGCGCTTGCGGTGATCGTTGCGATCAGTCTTTCTGGGTGGCTTCACCCGCCCGCGGGCTGCGCCGGCCCGCTGTCGGACGCTTCAGCTAGGACTCCTGCCCAGACACAGCTTCAAACGCAGGCGCAAGCGCAAACGGAAACCCAACTATCATTCCAGGCTGGAACCCAAGCTCAGGCGCAGACGAAGACCGAGACCAAGCCTACCGGCACGGAGGAAGGCTCCTCGGAGTCTGTTGAAGAGAACGCTCTCGTCGCCCTCGAGGTGATTCGCCTCCTCAAAGACGCGTATGTTTCCGAGGTTGACGTGGGCGCCCTGTTGCAGACTTACGCCAAGAAGCACAGCATACCTGACATGCTGGCCATTCTGAACGATCCGTACACGCGCTACATGGACGCGGCTCAGTACCGCACGATGCAGGAGGACATGAGAGGCACGTTCGATGGAATAGGTATCACGGTCGGCATACGCGACGGGCAGCTCACGATCGTCGCGCCGCTCAAGGGCACCCCCGGCGATCGGGCGGGCCTGCGGTCTATGGACCGGATCAAGTTCATCGACGGCAAGCCCACGAAAGACATGGTACTCGAGTACGCTGTGTCCCTCATGAAAGGGAAGAAAGGCACGGAGGTCATGCTCGGGGTCGAACGCGACCAGGATGGCAAGACGCGATTCTTCGAGGTGAGGATCATCAGGGATACCATAAGGGTCCCCCACGTGGCCTCGGAGATGCTGGAGGGCGGCATCGGCTACGTGCAGATCTCGTCATTCTTCGGCGACGACACGATGGAAGCGCTGGACCGCGAACTGGGTAATCTTGCCAGTCAAGACATGCGAGGACTCATCCTCGATCTGCGGTACAATCCGGGCGGCTCGTTCCCCCTGGCGATCCAGGTGGCGAGCAGGTTCATTGCGGCCGGGTCGCCGGTCGTGCACGTGGTCGGAAGGGATGGTCACAGGGTGACCTACTACTCGGCGCCCGGGCCTAAGGTCACCGTCCCGATGGTGGTGCTCGTGAACGAGGCTAGCGCGAGCGCATCTGAGATCGTAGCCGGGGCGCTGCAGGACATGAAGGTCGCCACCATAGTCGGGGCGACGACTTTCGGGAAAGGGCTGGTCCAGACGATATACCCGCTGTCCGACGGGTCTGCGGTTTCCATCACGACTTCGAGGTACCTCACGGCAGGCGGCCATTCCATCGACAAGAGAGGTATA
>JBLNDA010000069.1:0-23509 GCA_050261175.1 Clostridia bacterium | reverse complement strand
AGCGGGATGAGCTCGGGATTATCGCTCACGTCCTCGAGCGGGACGCGGCCGCTCCGTTTCGGGACGCGGCGGCTCCTCGGACAGACCATAAGGCACTCGCCGCAACCGAAGAGCCGATCCCCCTGCAACTCGCGCAGCTCGGGCGAGGCGTAAGTCCCCCAGAGCCACTCAGTGATGCACCTAGCCCGGTCCACCTTATAGGGAGCATAGAGCGCCCCCGTGGGCCACGCCTTAATGCAGAGGTCGCGGCCCCGGCATCCGGCATCTTCGAGAGGCCGGTCCTCGTGTTCCAGGGGCGCGTCGGTGACCGTGCACTCGAACATGACCCATGAACCGAAACCTTCGGTGACGATGAGCGCGTTCTTGCCGTAGCGGCCGAGTCCCGCGCGCGCCGCGGCGACCTTTAGGGGGATGGCCTGCGCGGGCACGGCCCGGAAGCCGTGCTTCTTCAGCAAGGCACAGATGGTCTTGCGGCAGTACGCGCTCATCGGTCGGAAAATCCTAGTTCCATAGGGAGGGAACCTGCCCCGCGGAGCGCCCGACTCGGACGGCCACGGCCGAGCCGGATAGCTTACGTTGAAGCCGGCGAGGTCACGCCGATCAGGTCTATGCCCGCCTCGAGCAACTCGTCCTTGAATTCCGTCGTCCATGTAGCGCTTCTCGACACCCGTCTCCCTCTCCCTTCGGGCGGGCCGCCTTCTCGGACAGCGAACCGCTGGAGCCAGTGGACTCGCGCCACTCCCCCACCATACAACCATTCTCCTTGCCCGCCAGTGCTCGCACTGTCATCCACGGCCAGCCCTTCATCGGGCGCGCCCGTCATCACCCCCGACCAGTGAGTCCGCGCTGGAGGGTGTCCTAAACAACGTGGGATTTGAGGCAGCAGCTCCCTGCCACATTGAGGTGGAGCCGATTGCGGAGCGAAGCTATGGAGAGAAAGAGGGAGCCGTCAATGTCAGCATACCATGGCAAGGGCGGAACTGGAAGACCCCGAAGTCGGAGCTTGCTACCAGCATCGCCGGGTCCCTCGCGCGGCGGGCGGATTGGCACACCGGAACGGACCGCCCTGAAATGAGCGAGCGGACCGACTCTTCGTTCCGAGGCGGCCTGAGGCGAGGCTCGAAGCGGGCGCACCGCGCCAGCCGCCGCTACTGCCACACGACTTCGCCAGCGCCGTCCGCGGCCTCACACACATATACCTGAGGCGGCGCGCTGAGCCTCGACGGGTCGACGCGCCCGGCATACCGGGACGCGACGGTCTCTGTAAAGACGTCGACCGCTTCCTCGCGCACAAGGTTCACGGTGCATCCCCCGAACCCCGCGCCCGTCATCCGCGCACCGGCGACGCCGGGGCAGCTGACCGCAATGTCCACGAGCAGGTCCAGTTCCGGGCAGCTTACCTCATAGAGCCTCGCGAGACTGCTGTGAGACTCCATCATCAGACGACCGAAATCCTCCACGCGGCCCTCCCGGAGCGCCATCACGCCCCTGGTGACACGCTCGTTCTCCGCGATCACGTGCGCGGCCCGGCGCCGGACATCTTCCGGCAGCTTCCCTTTCAGAGCCGCAAACTCCTCGCCGGATACGTCTCGAAGGGCCCGAACGTGAGGTAGATGTGCTTTGAGCAGTCGCACAGCTTCCTCGCACTGCCCGCGACGCAGGTTGTACTCCGAGTCGCGAAGCCCCCGGCGCACGCCGCTGTCGCAGATCACGATCCGGTAGCCGGAGGGCACGGGGACCAGCTGATAGCCATGGCTCCGGCAGTCGATGAAGAGGGCATGTCCAGCCTTCCCCAAAGCCGACGCGAACTGGTCCATTATGCCGCACTTCACCCCCACGAACCGGTTCTCCGCCTCCTGGCAGGCGAGTGCCAGCTCCGACCCCTCCAGCGCGAAGCCCCCGACCGTGCGTGCCGCGACAGCCGTGGCCGTCTCGAGGGCGGCGGACGAACTGAGGCCCGCTCCGCGCGGAACGTCGCCGGTGACGACCAAATCCATCCCGGTCACAGGCAGACCCCGCTTCATAAGGGCGTCGAGAGTCCCGCGGACGTAATTCGTCCAAGCATGAACACGATCGTATTGGATGTCGTCGAGCGTAAACTCGGTTCCCTCTCCGTAGTCGAGAGAGAAGACCCTCACCGTCCGGTCGGCTCGAGGTCTTGCCGCCATCATCACGTCGCGGTCGATGGCCGCCGGAAGCACGAACCCGTCGTTGTAGTCGGTGTGCTCGCCGATGAGGTTGACGCGACCTGGAGCCCTGACTACGTTGACTACGTGCAGACTAGAGGCAGCCCCTTCGTGAGCGCCGGTCTCGCGGAAGACGTTCGTGAACGCGGACAGGACGCGACTTGTCTTTTCGCCGCGCGCGCGCCCGTCTCTAGCAGCGCTGTTCACCGTGTTTCCAGACCTCCTCCGTCGGGCGGGTCGGCAGGTCCGCCCAGGCCGCCTGCCGTCGGGGGAACCGACCGGAGCTCGGCCGCTTTCTCCTCGGGGAGCGTATCGTTTATGAAGGTGCCGGCCCCGGACTCGCACCCGGCAAGGTATTTCAGCTTCGTCGCCGTACGGTTGGGCGGGTAGAACTCGATGTGGAAGTGATAGTGGTCGTATCGCTTTCCGTCAGTGGGAGCCTGGTGCATCACCATGATGTAGGGTAAAGGTCTGCCAAACAGATTGTCGTACTTCTGCAAGACGACCTTCAGAATCGCCGCCATGTCCCGACGCTCGGTCGCGTTGAATTCCGGCAGGCTTTCGGCATGGCGCCTCGGCAGGATGTGAACCTCGTAAGGATACCGCGCGAAGAACGGCACAACGGCGACCCAGCCCTCGTTTTCAACCACCACGCGACGGCCGTCATCGAGTTCAGCACGGACGATATCACAGAAGAGGCACCGCCCCGTCGCCGCCTTGTGTCTGGCCGCGTTCTCCAGTTCCACGGCCGGCTTGGGCGGGATGAACGGGAACGCGTAGATCTGGCCGTGGGGATGGTCCAGCGTCACACCGACCGCCTCTCCCCTGTTCTCGAATATCAGGACGTAGTCAACGTAGTCCACGGAACCCAGCTCGGAATAGCGATCCGCCCACACGTCCACCAGGCGCGCTATGTCGGATACATCGGCGGTCGCGAGAGACCCATGGTGGTCCGGCGAGTAGAGCACGACCTCGCATATTCCCCGCGCGGGACCCACCGGGTACAGCTCGCTGCCCGCGACGGCCGGCTCCAGAGGAATGCGGCGGAATGACGGGAACCTGTTCTCGAACACCACGATCTCGTAGTCTTCGGCGGGCACCTCCGTTGGGAACGCGCCAGGTCGCGTTGGGCACAGCGGGCAGTAGTCGGCCGGCGGGTGGTAGGTCCTGTCTTGCCTGTGAGTCGCGGTCACCACCCACTCACCAAGCACCGGGTTCCAGCGAAGCTCTGACAATTCAGGCCCTCCCTTCCTTGGGCCGGGACCTGTCCGCACCCCCGCCCTTGGCGTCCCGGCCTGGAAGCCGCGTGCCAAACCAGTAGAAGATCAAGTATCTTCCGTCGTCTTTGACGATGCGCTCCTTGGTCATGAAACAAGGCTCCTTCAAGGCACGAGACCCACCAAGACATGCGTTGCGTCGTTCCTTGTCCTGCCCAGGCTTCATGGAAGCACGCCATCCCCCTCGACCGACACATCGTGCTCCAAGTCGATCCACGTTATGGGAAGATCCCTGGGTTCAGTCACGAATATGTAGGGGACCCTGCCCTCCCCGGGCGCCGCGACCTCGCAGTGAACCGTCCCCGCAAGAACCGTGAACGCCTCGGCGCCCCGCCGCGCAGGGAGCATCTTCACACAGACGAAGTCATCCGCCGCAAGAAGACCCTGGCTGTCCTTCTTACGAAGCTCGTCCTCGGAGAGCAGGCACACAACGTAATAGCAAGGCTTGGTCTCGCTCAAGAGGTTCGGAAGGAATATCTCCTCGTTGTCCGGGTGGACTCCCAGCCTGACTCTATCCATGTTGATCCCGACAGCGATGAGTTTGTGGGGACCGTAACGTTCGTCAGAAACGTAGAGAGGGTCGACGACGTTCTGTCCCACCGGAGCCTTCAGAATCTTCTCCGTCGGCCGGAAGAGCTTGATCAGGCCTCGCGCCTCCAGGTTCTGCAGGATATCAGCCGACCATGGCACCGGCCTCAACATAATGGAGCGTCTGTTCATAGGCACCCTCCCCTCCAACGGTGTCTACCTTCCTCTGAAAACCTCGCGCAGCCTCTCAACAGGCACCTTCGGGTCACGGCCATGGGTAAGGAGCCCGTTGACCTCCTGCTCCACATCTGTGAGCTGCGTGTAGCAATACCCGACCACGCCCGGACACTCGAGGATGGCGTCAACCAATGATCCGATCCTCGCCAGCAGCTCATCAAACCCAGCAGCTTCCTCGCCGTAACCCCACCCGGCGGAGCCGGGGCGGGCGACTTTGGTCCCCCCGAACTCCGTGACCAGCACCGGCACGTCGCCTCCGTCGAAGCCCGGCAGGACAGCAGGGAATCCGTGGCTGAAAACGGCGGCTTTCGGGTCGGCGAAGAACCTCGCAAGCCTTATCCTCAGGTCTTCCGCGGACTGAGTGTATTCATGGATGGTCAGCATATCGGTCTTGGCGTGCTGCCACCCATCGTTGTCCACGACCAGCCGGGTCCCGTCGAGCGCGTAAGTCTCATAGTACAAAGCCATCACGTGGGCTACGGCTCCGCGACATGACCCTTGCTCGAACTCGTCCACGCCCCAGCTCTCGTTCATCAGAACCCACGCGATCACCGAAGGGTGGTTCCGGTGCCGCAACACGACTTCGGCCCATTCCCGCCTGAGCCTGTCCGCTCCCCCCTCATTGTACGCGTAACACGAAGGCATCTCAACCCAGGTCAAGAGCCCGAGCGTGTCGCAATAGTAGTAGTAGTACGGGTCCTCGATCTTCTGGTGCTTCCGGGCGCCGTTGAAACCCATGGCTTTGGTGAGCTCCACGTCCCGGCGAATGGCCTCCGCCGACGGGGCCGTGTACAGCCCTTCCGGCCAGTATCCCTGGTCGAGCACCAGACGCTGATAGTACGGCCGGTTGTTGAGGTATATCTCCCCGCCCCGGGATTCGACCTTTCTCATGCCGAAGTACGTCCTGACGTCATCGACGACCCTCTCACCAGTCCTCAGCCTCAGACTCAGATCATAGACGAACGGATCCTCGGGCGACCATAGCCGGCACCCAGGAACCGGCAAGCTGACCACGAAGGAAGGCTCGGGCCAGATGTCACTCCATCTCTTGTAAGTGGGCCTCACCGCCACCTCGGCCCGCGAGATCTCCCTGCCCTCCGCCGTCGCCACGACTTCCAAAACGAGTCCTTCCGTCACCTGACTCAAGGTCAGGCCGATGGATAGACGCTTGCCGTCGATGTCAGGCACGAGACGGACATCGGAGACGTGTACTTGGTCGACCGGTTCCATCCAGACGGTCTGCCAGATCCCGGTCACCGCCGTGTACCAGCATGCCCACGACCCTGTCCGGGCGGTCTGCTTTCCGCGCGGTTGGTCTGTCCGGACCTGATCCACGGCGCGAACCACTACCCAGTTGGAGCCGTCGCGGAGCATCGGAGTGACATCCAAGCCAAACGGCACGTAGCCCCCCTGATGGAAGCCAGCCGGAATTCCGTTCACCCACACGGTGGCCTCGTAGTCCACCGCTCCGAAATTGAGGCGGATTCTCTTTCCCCGCCAGGATTCGGGGATGGTCACTTCCCTGGCGTACCACACAACGGGATGGTGCGCCGTGTCGCCGATGCCGGACGCCGGCGCCTGGTAGGCGAAGGGCACCTGGATTGCCTTCTTCAGGGCCGCCGGATTGTCGAACCACCTCTTGCTCAGTCCGACATCATCGTCATCGAAGTCAAACCGCCATGTCCCGTTTAGGTTCAGCCACTGCTCCCGAACGAAATCGGGGCGCGGGTATTCGCCACGTACACAGCCCATCACGTATGTTGCGTCCTCCCCGACATCATCTTCTTAGGTGAATGAGCCCGGACCAGCCCCGTCGGCCGGCCGGCAACTCCCTTGACTCTACCAGCGCGCGAGTATGGTCAAGTCTGCGATCTCGGCTTGCCCGGGGCCAGCCACGACTTCAACGCATCCGGCTCCACACGGAATGGATTCCGGAACGTCGTCCGAGGCATGGCGGGCTCACTCCTTTCCGATCTCGCCGACCGGGCTCGAGGCGATCAGCTCCTGATAGACCGCGGCCGCGCGCGTCGGCTTTCTTAGAAGGCGGCCCCCATCTCCCGGCGCCAGGCTCCACAATCCCATCGGCTCGATGTAATCCTCCGCAGCACCGGCGCCCTCCCGATAATCCCAGTTGACCAGGTCGTACAGCGGCCACCATGTGTAACCTATGACGGGGATCCCCTCCCGCCGGAGCTCCCTGACTGCGGACACCGATTCGTGGAGCCATGCAACCCTGTCGCCGGTTTTGGCGTTCGTGCTCGTCTCGGTCAGGAACACCGGTCGCCTGTAGCGCCGCCAGTGCTCTCTGACCAGCTGTCTCAGGCGCTCGCCCCCGCCCCAGCAGGTCTCGGACTCGAGGCGTCCCCCCCGCTCGAAGAACCGCCGCACGCTGAGTTCAGGATAGTAGTTGAGGCCCATGACATCCACACCGATCCGGTGCTCCGAAAACCACGCCAGATCGTCCTCGTCGAGTCCGTTGTCAACCAGCCAGTCATGAAGGAAATGGTCGGGGCCTACCCTTCCCTGAATCAGCTCGAACACGGTGAAACGCCTGTCGTTCATCGGCTCGAGTTTCGGCCGGAGATCTGGATCGTCGGAGACGGCGAGCCCGGTGGCCTCCACATGAACCATCACCGCATCAGGGATCACCGCCCTGAGCGCCTCAACCGTGGCGATTATGCCTCGGCCAAGCCGCTCTAGCAGCCTCACGAACCCCCTCTCCCCGGAAAGGTGCGGAGGCCACCTCCCGATGAGCCCGCAATACTCGGCGTTCACATATGGTTCGTTCAGAGGGGTGAAGCAGCGTACCCCGAGGAGCTTGTAGCGCTCCGCGAAGGCAGCGGCGTAATCCGCAACACGCCTTGGGTAGTCCGGACTGATGAACTCTCCTTCAAGCCACAACGGGCAGCCGTAGTGCACCAGATCGACTATCGGGTGAATCCCCTTTTCCCGGACCATGTATTCCAGTACCCGATCCGCGAAACTCCAATCGTAGCGGCCGGGCGAAGGATTGACGCGGTACCAGGGAATCCCGTAACGCATGACCTTCACGCCGAGTTCTCCCGCGAGGTCCAGGTCTTCTCTCCACATGTCATAATGCTGTTGCAGCTCGTATAGGTCGAGACGCCGCCTGCCCGGTCCCGTCTGGGCGACAAACGTATCCTCTATACCTGTCGCCCAGAGGAAGTGCCCTGCCGCCCAAACCGTCTCCGCAGGGTTCGTTCCCACCGCGTCACGCCCCTTTCAAGTAAATGGCGATCGCGAGATCGCGCTCGAGACGGGGCAAGGGGATCTCCCAAGTGGCGCCCGGTTCCACCTCGAGCGTGATTTCGCCTATCTCGCCGCCGGCGCGTGTATCCCAGAACTCGACCTTCACGGTCGAGCCGGGAGACGGCTGAACGCCGTTGGACTCGGCCCACTCGCCGTGGTGAATGACGAGCGTCGCCCCTTCCGTCGCGGTCACCGGCTCGCGGCTCGCCGGAGCCATGTTCAGGAGCCACAAGAGCGCCCTCCGCTCATCGCCGACGCCGTAGACGCCGATATGCTCTAGCAGCCTCTCGCCGCTCCGGACCTCGGCAAATCGATCTATCGGCCTTGGAACGAAGCCGCGCCAATCGAACGCCTCGGCGAACCTCGCCATGGCGCCCTGAACGGCGTGCATTTCGTCGCTGAGGACGTGGGGATTCCTGTACGGCCAGCGCAGCCCCTGACCCGCGCCGCCGCTCGCGAGGTGGGCCCAGCTCATGTTGTGGTAGTACTCGGCGTCGAAATCTCCGTCAGCGATCCATGCGTCGATGGGCCCGCTCTCCGTGTCCAGATAGGGCCTGCCGTCCGGAAGCTGCATCTTCGCGTATATGGTCGCAAGAGCCACCGCATCAGCCGCGTCCACTGTGTTCACAGGCGCGTTCACGGCTGGGCCGGCGTATTGATGCGTAGTCGCGAAATCCAGCTCGGGATGGGCCAGGACAGCGGCAACCAGCTCCGGGCTGGGAAACGGCGTCGCAAGGGAAGCGGTGAGGAGATGGGTTCTGCCGTACCGCTCCAGCTCGCGCTGTCTTACGAAACCCGCCATCTCGGAGATCCAGTCCGCGATCTCGCGCGGCGTTGCCCCCCACCATAGTTCGATCTCGTTCATGAGCTCCCAGGCAAGGATCGCGGCTGAGCCGCCCCACCTGTCGACCATGAACGCGAGCCGCCGCTTTTGGGCGGCCACGGCGTCCGGGTCGGTGAGAAACCCCCTCATATCCGCCATCATGCCGCCGTTTGCAACGTTATAAGGGTTCTCGTCCCATTCCCTCTCCATCCAGAACGGGTCCCATGGAGTGATAATCAGGTATATCCCATATTCCTCAGCCAGCTCGACGAACCGGTCCCAAAACTCGACGACCGGCGGGCGGAACTCGCCGAGAGGGTTCTCGGCCAGCCCGAACTGGAACTGGGCGTACTCGAACATGACGCGCATCGTGTTGACCCCCGACGCTCGAAGCCGCTCCAGGTACCCCCGCACCGAGCCGACATCACCGGCCACGAGCAGGTCGCTCAGGTACGGCCACGTGATGGCGTCGTTCTGGCCTATCACAATGAACGGCGATCCTGAGACTGTCTGGAAGTAGTGACCTGTCGGAGCCACCACGATCCATTCCGGCCCGCCGGCGGCAAACGCTGCGGGTGCCGGCGCCGCGAGAACCGCCACGGCGGACGAGAGCCACAACAGCTTTAAGCAACGGCCGACCACTTGCCTCACGCCTTTCGCCCCGCCCCGCGGGAGAGTCTCTCGAACCACGCGGCTCACAACACGCGTTCCCGGCTCAGAAGCCCGGAGTGTGCAAGCTGTATGGACGGAAACAGCCGCTCGAGCACCAGCGCCGCGGCACCGAGGGGACCCGCGTCGCTGCCCAGCCGGCTTGGAACGATCTCCACCTTATCCCTGGCCACCGGCATGGCGTGCATCTGCACCATCTTCCTTGCGGGGCCCAGTAGCAGCTCCCCGGACCGCGACACGCCCCCTCCTATGACCACCCGGTCGGGGTTATAAGTGTTGACCAGGAAGGAGATAGCCAGACCGACGTACCTCGCTGCTTCCTCCATGATCTGAGCGGCGGCGGAGTCGCCTGCCGCGGCGGCTTCCGCCACGTCCTTGGCAGTGACGCTGTCCGGCGAGTCGAAGAACCGGTCCAGGAGCCCGCGCGCGGCCCCCATCCTGATGAGGCGGCCGGCCTTTCTTGCTATCGCCCGCCCTGAGGCCACGGCTTCCAGGCACCCGTACTTGCCGCACGAACACTGCGGGCCGTCTTCCGTGACTCGGATGTGGCCGATCTCGCCGGCGCTGTGGCTGGCACCGTAATACAGCCTGCCGTCGAGGATGAGGCCCGCACCGATGGCCGAACCCACGAACAGCGCCACGAGATGCCTGGCCCCTTGTCCCGCCCCATAAGTGCTTTCCCCCAACGTCGCCGCTCTCACATCGTTATCCACGTAGATCGGCAAGGAGAGATCCGCCTCGAGGATCTCCTGAACCGGCACGTCCCGCCAGGTCAAGTTGGGCGAGTACACTGAGCGCCCGCTCGCGATATCGACAAGGCCCGGTATCCCGACCCCGACCCCCCCGACCTTCTCCGACGGTATTCCTGCCTTGCGGGAGACCTCCCTCACCACGTGGGCCACCCGGGAGAGCACGCTCTGTGGTCCTTCCTCCGGCTTGGTCGGGATCGTCGCCCTCTCGAGGAGCCTGCCCGCAAGGTCGGTGGCAACACCCTGAATGTTGGTGAAGCCGACGTTCACCCCTATCGCGAAGACTGACTTGGTGTTAAGCTCCAGAAGGGTGGCGGGCCGCCCGCTCCCCGCAGCCACCGTCTCTCCCTCGCGGATGAGCCCCATCTGGAGCAGCTCCGAAACGATGTTTGACACTGCAGACGTGGCCAGGTGGCTGCGCTCTGCAATCTCAGCCCGGGACATGGAGCCGTGGGCGCGTATCAGGTTGAGGACTATGGACCGGTTTATGCTGCGCATCCCCGCGAAGTTGACTGAGCGCACTCCAATCCCCTCGCTTGCCTCGAGCTTCCCGCTGTGCTTGGCCTATTCCTTCAGGCCGGTCAGCGTGAGCCCCTCGACGAAGTATCGCTGCGCGAAAATGAAAACGACCAAGACGGGCAACGACGCCACCGCGGTGCCGGCCATGAGCTTGCCGTATTCCGTGATGTACCTGCTGGAGAACTGCGTTACCCCGACCGGGAGCGTCAGCATGTCTCCGTGAACCACGAACAAAGGCCACACGTAGTTGTTCCAGGATCCCATGAAACTGAAAACCCCAAGCGTAACAATGGCCGGAACGGAGAGCGGAAGGATCACGTGCCGGATTATCCCGAGCCTGCTGGCACCGTCGATTCGGGCGGCATCCTCCAGCTCGTGCGGAATCGTGAGAAAGAACTGCCTCAGCATGAACGTCCCGAACACCCCGGAAATGCCAGGCCAGATGAGCGCGTGGTACGTGTCTATCCAGTTGAACTGCATCATCATCATGTAGTGCGGGATCAGGAACATGATCCCGGGGATCATCATGCTGGAGAGCAGGAACCAGAACCACGCGTCCCTTCCTCTGAATTGCAGGCGAGCCAGGGGGTATGCCGTCAAGACGCTCAGCAGCAGATACACGAACGTGTACGCAAATGAGGTGAACAGCGAGTTGAAGGTCCACCGGAGGATGCTCGCATCGGGGGAGTTGAGCACCTCGACGTAGTTCTCCAGCGTGGGCCGAACCGGGATCCACTGAGGCGGGATGACGACCGTATCTGATTCGGGCTTTATCGACGTCGACAGCATCCAGTAGAGAGGAGCCAAGAAGATTACTGTCAGGACGACGAGCGCCGCGAAGCGCACGCTTTGTGAGGCGGCCCGTCTGCGTTTCAAGCCCCATGCCGTCTTCGGGCGGTGCATGTCATCTCGCATTGCCCTTCGCCCCCATTCCGATGTCTCGAGCCAACGCCCTGAACTGCACCACTGTGAACAGCATCATGATCAACCCGAGGACCATAGACATCGCCGCAGCCGAGCTGAACTGGAAGTTTGAGAATCCCTCCTCGGTGATGTACATGATCACACTCTGTGTGCTGCGGCTGGGCCCGCCACCAGTGATTATCAAGGACTGCCCGAAGAGCTGGAACGACGCTATCACAGTCGTAATCACGACGAACACGGTGGTAGGAGACAGCAAGGGCCAGGTGATGTACGCGAACTGTACCCACGGTGAGGCCCCGTCAAGTTCGGCGGCCTCATAATACGTCTTGGGGATGCCTTGCAGAGCAGCCAGGTATATCACCATGTTGAACCCCACGGTCCACCAGAGGGTGGCCAGGATTATGCTCAGCCATGCCCACGGCTGCTCTGTGATGAAGTTGATCGGCCTCAGCCCCAGGTATTCCTCGAGGACGATGTTCACAAGCCCGGCCTGGTTATCCAGCACCCACCGCCACACCAGGCCGACCACGGAAACGGCGAAGATATTCGGAGCGAAGAACACGGCACGGAAGAATCCCCGGCCTGAAACCGGCCGGTTCACCAGAAGCGCGAGCGACAGGGCGCCACCCGCGAGCAGAGGCACGCTGACGCCGACGAACAGAAGCGTATTGAGCAACGATCGCCAGAAGAACTGGAACTGTACCGTGCTCGGGTCAAGCAGCCTGCGGTAGAATTCGAGACCGACGAAGGGCTGGGTATCGGCTAGTACGTCCCACCGATGCAGGCTGACATAGATCCCGAAACCGATCGGGTATACAGTGAAAAGAAGGAACAATGCCGCATGGGGAATGAGAAACAGATAGGGAGAGACTGGGTTGCTCTCGCTGAACTGGAAGATTCTAGGACGTTTGTTCTCCTGCTCCCGCCCGCGACTTCCTGTGGAGCGGTTCATCCAGAACTCACCTCACCCGCTGCGGCCTCGCGATCAGGCTGCGTCTCGGCGAGGGCAGGAGAGGAGATAGCTCCCTCTCCTGCCCTCTCAGACCTCACCGGATGTTCTTCATCGCGTCGGCGATCTGCTGATCGGCAAGCTTCACTCCGTCATCCAGGGCCTGCTTCGGCGACTTCTTGCCCAGCATAGCGGAGGAGACGGCCTCGTCCAGGGCGCCTCTCACTTGCGAAACCCACGGGAAACCTGCCGTCGCGAAGACGCTGCCGAGCGACGAGAACACGGGCTTCATGGGACTGTTGTCAAACGACTTGTCCTGTGCCACGACCGGCTGGGTCGGAAGGCCGCCTGCACCGGTCCAGAAGAGGTTCTGCTCAGGCTGGGTAATCCAAGCGATGAACTTGAGGGAGGCCTCCTGGCGCCTCTTGTCCACCTGCCGTGTCCTGGGGATGACAAGGTGCGATGAGCCTCCCCAGGTCGCGTACATCTTGCTGCCCACTTTCGGAATCGGCGCGACCGCGAACTTGAGCCCTTCCTGGTTGAGGTAGTCGTTCACACGCCAAACCCCGTTGAAGCTGGTGGCGACCTTGCCCTGCCGGAAAGCAGCTATGGACCCATCCTCGGTCACGTTGGCCGGCGAGACGTGGTACTTGTATATCAAGTCGACGAAGAATTGAAGAACCTCCACGGCCTCCGGGGAGTTGAAGACTGCTTTCGTGGCGTCATCGTCGACCAGACGGGCGCCGTTCTGAAGCAGGAAGGCGTAGTAGATGGTCCCACCCATCCAGGGAAGCGGCAGCATTGTCCCCCACTGTTCGACGTTGTTGGGATCGAAACCTGGTTCGTTGGGGTGTTTGCCGTTCTTGTCCACAGTCAGTCTCTGCATCGCCTTCAGGAATTCCTCGCGGCTGCTGACGGCCTTGTTGATGTCGACTCCGGCCTTTTTGAACATATCGGTGTTATAGTAGAAGACGAGGGCCACTGAGTGGATGGGCACGCCGTAGTCCTTGCCCTTGTAACTGCCGGTGTTCCAAAGCGACCCATAGAACCGGCTCTTGTCTATGCCTGCGGAGGCGAGTATTTCTGGAGTCAGCTCCATGAACGCTCCCCGGGCGATGAAGCCGGTGATCACGTCCTCGTTGACCACTGCGACATCGGGGGCCTTGCCCGCAGCCACCGCGGCGGGAAGCTGCTGGAACAGTGTTCCCCATGGAATGGCCTGCGCCTTGACCTCAACGTCGGGATGGGTCTCGTTGAACTTCGCAATGAGCTGCTCCATTAGCGGACGGTCGGGACCCGTGAAGCCGTGCCAGTACTCGATCGTGACTTTGTCTGCAGCGACTGCGCCGCCAGCCAAGGCCAAGGTAAGCGCCACAACCAACGCAACCAATCTGGTCAGCCTAGTCAACACAGTATCAACCTCCCATACTAGATGTACTGGTACAACGCCTTCGATCCAACCGTGGTGACCAGAGTCGGCAGGTTTGGACTCCCCTTGTCATCCCCCCTTTTTCATCGGGATGCCGCACGTACCCTGCAAACCGCGACCAGGGGGAGTTATTCCACTATCTGAAAGAATCGGCTCTACGAAGCTCCCTATTTGTGAATTCACTGCCGACTTCCAAAATCCTTCTGAGGTGACGAAAATAAGTATCGCAGGGATTGAGTGTAATCGCCGCCTCGCCACGCGACTTCTCCGCAGGCGCGTACAAGCGCAGTTATCACATTAAAAGAAAAAAGCGACCGGAGGGCTGGATGGGTTCTCGAAGCGGGGCGCGGGGCTTAGTCCCACATCCTGTCTATGTCTTGGTCGCTGACGTCAAAGGTCGTATCGGTAGCAGGATTCCGTTCCTCCGCGAAGTGCTCTGGCAGCCTGTCGTGCACGGTCGTGAAACCCGCGCGCCGGTTGAACTCCCTCTCTGTCATGATCGTCTGTCTCGCGAGGGTGAGAAGGGTGTCCGCGGAGCACGGGACGCCGAGGTGGGACGAAACGAGATCGCCAAGGAGATCTATCCGGTCTCTGACCGCCGGGCCAACGAACAAGCAGACCCCCAGCATGTCGTACATCACAGCCGAGAGCTGAGCGTTCCTGGACGCCTCCACCTGACCCGCCGGGCTGTGGTGATCGATTTGCAGGCGCACCGTATTCCCGGAGGTGTGGTCAGCGCCCATCGGGGACGTCGCGAACGTCACCCCCAGCCCTTTGATTCCTCGCGGTTCGTACGCGGGAATTATCTGCCCCTTGACCGCCGGGACGCGCCTCACTCCCAAGACCCTTGCGGTCAGCGCGCCGCCGTGGCCTATCACCCTTCCGAGCACCGTGCCCTTGCCTATCTCGCGTATGAGGTCGATAGCCCCGGCGGCGTCCCCGAACCGCACGAGGCCGGCTTCCATCGCCACACCCACGGCTCCGCCGATATCGATGGTGTCTACACCCAAGTCATTGCACAGCCGGTTCATCTCCCCGATCGCGTCCAGATCGTCTATCCCGCAGTTCGAGCCGAGCAAGCCGATGGTCTCGTACTCGAGAGGGCTGACGAGCTCGCTCCCGTCCGCTCTCGGCACCCGGTTCGAGCAACCGATGGGACACCCGGGCATGCAAGAATGGGTGGCGAGCCCACCCCTGGCCAGGATGAGCTCGCGGAGGGCTTCAGCGGATATCCGGTCCGCGCCTTCAAAGCACCCGGTGCTGAAGTTGCGGGTGGGCAGTCCGCCGAGCGCGTTGGTCGTCGTCACCAGAGCCGCGGTGCCCCAGTTGCGGTATACTTCCGCAGTCTGAGGAGTCTCCCGAATCAATCTCACGATCTCCCGGGCCGCTCCCAAGAACCTCTTCTTATCATGGCTTTCCGGGGCCCGAGTGCCCGAATCGTCGATCACCACGGCCTTGATGCCTTTTGAACCCATCAACGCCCCCATGCCCCCGCGGCCACAGTACCTGCCCGGTTCCCCTTCTGCGTTCGTGACGGATATGCCTGCCGCAGTGAGCTCGTTCTCACCGGCGGGCCCGATCACCATGATCCCGGGGAGCTTCCCGTACTTCTCCCTCAGCCGCGCGACGCTCTCGTACACTCCGACACCCGCAAGGTCGGGACATGGGACGAGCTCCGCGGAATTCTTCGTAAGGACTAATACGAACGGGCCCGCCGCACCCGCCGGTTTGTTCTCGAAGATGAGCGCCTTTATGCCGAGGCGGGCCAGCTTGTGCCCGGCGACGCCGCCGGCGTTGCTCTCCTTGATGCCGCCGGTGAGAGGGCTCTTGCCGCCCACCGAGATCCGACCCGCGCACGGTGCGGCCGTGCCACCCAAGACCCCCGGCGCGATGAGGAGCTTGTTGTGACGGCCCAAGGGGTCGCAGCCGGGTTTCACCTCGTCCAGCACGACCCGGGCTATGAGGCCTCGTCCCCCGAGCATCGTAAGGGACTGCCCCGCCGCCGCGCGCGCCACGCGCCCGGCCTGCATATCGATCCTGAGAACGTTCGTCTCCATGTACAAGTCGACGCCTCCTTAGAGCCAAACGTGTTCACGACAAAGTCGTCAAGGCCCAAACGGCTCCCAGTCCGAACGGCTACCAATGCAAGTTACGTGCCTGCAGCGCCTGGCAAGACGAAACCCGGCGCTAAAGAAGGATGACAAGGCCCCGTGCCGAAGTTTAATGTGGAAGAGAAAATCACGACGAGAGGTACTCCCCTTACCCGGACTCGAGGCTGAGACAACTCCGGGGGTGAGAGTCGTGGCGGAACCCATCCTACGAAACCCCTCCAGTGGGTTTGACTTCTCGATGCACTCTGACACTCCTCCCTCCGACACGGATTTCGCGAGGCTGGAGGCGGCGTGGCGCACCTTCGTGCTGACCGGAGAGATCGACTCGTCCGTGGTCAGGCCCATAATCGCTGACTCGTGGAAAAGATGCCGGGCGCTCGGGCTCGACCCCGAAGACACGAAGTGTTTCGAACTCGCGGACGAGAATGAAGTGCGGGCGCGCATATCAGCCAACGAGCAACTCATCTCCACGGCGTGGTCCTTCATGAGAACGCTTTACAAGCTTGTGGCGGGTTCAGGATTCCGCGTGGACATCACGGACGGAGAGGGTTTCCTGCTGAGGAGCATCGGAGACGACCAAGTCCTTCGCGAAACGAGCCGGGTGCGGCTCGTGCCCGGCGCAAGCCGCCACGAGTCGCGGGCAGGCACGTGCGCCATCGGGCTCGCCCTCATGCTGGACGAACCGGTGCAGGTGGTCGGGGCCGAGCACTACAACGTCCACATCCACTGGGTCACGTGTTCCGCAGCGCCCATCCACGACCACACAGGGAAGATAATCGGAGTGCTCAACATGACGGGCAGAAGGGAGCTCGTCCACAAGCACACCATCGGGATCGTCGCCAGTATGTCGGAAGCCATCGAACGCGAGCTCGCGCTGGAGCGCTCGCTTCACGAGATACGCACCTTGAACCGGTTCCTCGGGACTGTATTCGACTCCATCAGGGACGGCCTCGTGGCGGTGTCGTCCGACGGCATCATCATGCGGGCTAACGAGGCCGCGCTGCGCATCTTTGGGATGGAGCCGGGGGACGCCCTGGGCAAGCCCATCGACTCCGCGCTCGGTCTCTTCCCTTCGGTGGTCCAGATCCTCAAGCAGTCGAAGCACCGCGAGTTCAAGGAACACGAGGTCTCCGTACGGACCGGACACGGCACGACCAGGTGCCTCGTCACCGTTCGCACGCTCCGCGACGCAAGCGGAGACTCCATAGGCACCCTCGCGGTCTTCGACAAGATGGAGCGCGTGAGGAGCCTCGTCCGCCGGATGGTCGGGGCGCAGGCCAGGTTCACGTTCGATGACATCGTGGGGAGAAGCCCTTCCCTCTTGGATGCGGTGAAGCTCGCGAAGAGCGCCTCGCGCACCGACTCGCGGATACTGCTCTGCGGAGAGAGCGGCACCGGCAAGGACCTCTTCGCCCAGGCCATCCACAACGCAAGCGCCAGGAAAGACGGGCCTTTCGTCGCCATCAACTGCGGGGCCGTGCCCACCGAGCTCATCGAAAGCGAGCTGTTCGGGTACGAGGAAGGCGCTTTCACCGGCGCGCGGCGAGGGGGAAAACCGGGCAAGTTCGAGCTGGCGGAAGGTGGCACGCTCTTCCTGGACGAGGTCGAGAGCATGCCCCTCGAGATGCAAGTGAAACTCCTGCGCGCCCTCGCGGACGATCAGGTGATGAGGATCGGGGGCACGGAGATGATCCCGATAAACGTGCGGATAATCGGCGCCACCAACCGGAACCTCGCCGAGGAAGTGCGAGCCGGCCGGTTCAGGGAGGACCTGTACTATCGACTGAACGTGGTGAGCATCTCCATACCCCCGTTACGGCAAAGACGCGAGGACATCCCCCTCCTCGTCCGCCACTTCCTCGACCGCTACGGGTCCGGCGGATCGCGTGGGCCCCAAGCCCGCGGGGCTGACCTGAGATTCACGGTAAGCCCCGAAGCCCTCGACATTCTTGAAAAGTATGAGTTCCCCGGCAACGTGCGCGAGCTCCAGAATGTGCTGGAAAGGGCCATGATATCCGCGGGAGAGCGGTGCGAGGATTCGTCCGGGGAACTCGTCATCACCGCGGAATGCCTTCCCGCGGAAGTGCTTTCGCCGCAGGGACTGCAGGCGCCCACCACGCCGCTGCCGCCCCAGGCCTCGGCGACGCCCCTTGTCCCACAACCGTCACGGACACCTCTGATGCCGATGCCGCCGGCGGCGGCGTGGACGGCGGCCGCGCCACACGCGCCACAAACGTCTAAGGTGCCCCAAGTACCTCAAATACCTCAAATACCCCAAACGCCTCAAATGCCTCAAATGCCTCAAATGCCTCAAACGCTTCAAACGCCGCAGCCCCCGCACGCGCGGGTGCCCCTGGGCGTGCCCCACACCGTGCCGGGATACCTGGTGGAAGTGCAGCCCTCCGTGGAAGCGCACCCCATGGGAGTGCGGCCCATGGAAGGCATAGAACGGGATGCCATAGTGAGAGCGCTCGCCATCTGCAAGGGCAACGTGTCGCAGGCGGCGGCAATGCTGGCCATCGGCCGGAGCACGCTGCACAGGAAACTCAGGAAGTACAACATCGTCCCGGATCGGCACAGTGTATCACGTAGTGTGCCATAATGATACAACTCGGTTTTTCGAACCCGTCTCGTCCCTTGCGTGAGACGCCTCAAACCCCGGTCCCGTGGTCGACAGACGATGGCACAGTGGTTGCATGGCGGATGAGACCGGCGAGGTGGGTTGAAGTGGACCGGTGCACACACATTTCCGTCACGCAACTGCCCGACGTCGCGAGACGAGTCCGTCACCACATCCTGTCGATGATCCACGCGTCCGGAGCCGGCCACCCGGGCGGCTCTCTCTCATGCGTCGAAATCCTCGTGACCCTGTACTTCCGCGAAATGCGAGTATCGCCTATGGATCCCCGCTGGCCGGACCGGGACCGGTTCGTGATGTCGAAGGGGCACGCGAGCGCGGCACTGTACAGCGTCCTGGCGGAGAGGGGCTTTTTCCCTGTGGATGAGCTGCTCACCTTCGACGCAATCGACAGCAGGCTCCAGGGCCATGTGGACATGACGAAGACACCGGGGGTGGACATGTCCACGGGCTCGTTGGGTCAAGGGCTCTCTGCCGCTTGTGGCATGGCGCTCGGGGGGAAGGTCGACCGGAGGGAGTTCCGCGTATACTGCCTGCTCGGAGACGGCGAGACCCAGGAAGGCCAGGTATGGGAAGCGGCCATGTTCGCGGGCAACAGGGGTCTCGACAATCTCACGGCGATCATTGACTACAACAAGGTCCAGCTCTGCGGGCCGGTTGCCCAGGTAATGCCCCTCGAACCCTATACGGACAAATGGCGCTCTTTCGGCTGGTCCGTAGTGGAAGTGGACGGTCACGATTTCGAGCAGCTCATCAGCGGGTTCCGCCGCGCTCGTGAGACGAGAGGCGTGCCGACCGTGATCGTGGCGCACACCGTGAAGGGCAAGGGTGTATCGTTCATGGAGGGCCAAGCCAAGTGGCATGCCAGGCCGATCGGAGACGAAGACTTCGAGCTGGCCTTGGAGGAGATCGGGTACTCGCAGGCACCGCGAGGGTCAGGTGCGGACCCGGTCACGCACGGGGCGGGAGGTGGCAAGAGATGAGCATCGGCATCCGCGAGTCGGTCCGGGACGCATTCGGCAATGCCCTCGTGGAGTTGGGGAGGGAGGACGCGCGGGTCGTCGTGCTCGACGCGGACCTCGCGGAATCCACCCGGAGCGGCAAGTTCGCGAAGGAGTTTCCCGCTCGCTTCATCGAGTGCGGGATAGCCGAGCAGAACATGGTCGGAGTCGCGGCGGGGCTTGCGAGCGTCGGCTTCGTTCCGTTCGTGACGACCTTCTGCGTCTTCGCCAGCAAACGCGTGTGCGACCAGGTCAGCATTTCTGTGGCGTATCCACGCCTCAACGTCAAAGTGTGCGGCGCCTACACAGGCCTTTTCACCGGAAAGACCGGGGCGACTCACCAGGCTATCGAGGATCTCGCGTTGATGCGGGCGATCCCGAACATGACCGTGATCGAGCCCGTCGATGCGAGGGAAGCCGCGCTCGCGGTGAGGTACGCGGCCGAGACGCCTGGCCCGGTGTATCTCAGGATAGCCCGGGACGCCTACCCCGTCATATCCCACTCCGCGAACGGACAGGGAGACGCACATGCGTGCGATTCCGGACACGGCAGCAGCTCGAACGGTCTCCCCCAGCTCATGAAGGCGAGGACCTTGGCGGACGGCAGCGACGTGGCGATCATCGCCATGGGCACGATGGTCCACGCCGCACTGGCCGCCCGCGAGGCACTGCTGGAGAAGGGCGTGGCCGCCAGGGTGGTGGCAGTGTCGTGCCTCAAACCCATCGATGAGGCCGGCATCGTGAAGGCCGCGGCCGAAACGGGAGCGGTCGTGACCGTCGAGAACCACAGCATCATCGGAGGCCTGGGGGGAGCGTGCGCCGAAGTCCTCGGCGAGCAGTGCCCCGTTCCTCTGAAGAGGGTGGGAATCCGAGACGTGTTCGGCGAGTCGGGGGCCGACGCGGACCTTGCCCGAAAATACGGGCTTACCGCGGATCACATAGCCCAGGCCTGTCTTGACATCCTAGCCGCCAAATCGGGCAAGGAAGGCGGCAGCGGGTTCCAGCGGATCGCTCGCGCCGGCGCATTCCGGCGCGGACTGTAACCTCGACTATGCCATTAGGCAGTCATCCGCAGCAGGAGGTGGTTGCGGCGCAAGAGAGGTGATCGCGGTGTGACGGGGGTGTTGGGTCGACAGAGAGGAATGAGTCCTATCAGACGAGCGAGGAGGTTGCCGATGATGAGAAGACTGCTGATCGTCTGCTTATTCATGCTGCTGGCTGTGGTCTCGTTCCCGCCGGCCGCATGGGCCGACCAGCCGACGTACACTCTCCGCTTCAACCACGTGCTGGGCCCGAACCATCCGTACCACGCAGGCTTCCAAAAGTGGGCACAGCGGGTGGCTGAGCGGACCAAAGGGGATCTACAGATCCTTGTGTTCCACAGCGCGCAGCTGGGGGTCGAGGAAGACATCCTGGAGCAGATCCGCCAGGGCGTTCCGGTAGGCCAGAATACCGACTCGGCGCGCATGGGCAACTACATCCCTGACATCGCCGTGATGAACGCCCCGTACTTCGTGGACAGCATCGAAGACGTGGTGAAACTCAGTCAGCTGCCCACCGTGAAGAAGTGGATCGACGATCTCGCGAAGAAGTACGGTTTCCAGGTGCTGTCGTTCCAGTGGGTCCAGGGGTTCCGTCATTTCATGACCAACAAGCCGATTCGAAAGCCCGAAGACCTGAAGGGCTTGCGCATAAGGACCGCCCCGGCCCCGATCTGGCAGGAGGGTGTCAGGTCCCTAGGGGCGACGCCTACAGCCATGGCCTTCGGCGAGATGTACACGGCTCTGCAGCAGGGGGCCATTGACGGGGTAGAACTGGTGTATGACAACATCATGGATGGAAGCCTCTACGAAGTCCTCAAGTACGTCAATGAAACCGGGCATTTCCTGCTCATCAACTTCATCGTGATCAGCTCCGACTGGTTCAACCGGCTTCCGAAGGACTACCAGAAGATCCTCGTCGAGGAGTGCGACAAGGCGGGCCTCGAGACCTCTTACCTGATCCAGCAGAACACGGACAAGGTCAGGAAGCAGGTTCAGGAGAAAGGCATGGCCATCATCAAGGACGTGGATGTGAACGCCTTCAAGAAGGCCAGCGAGGCCGCGTACCAGAAGATGAACCTCGTGAACGTCAGAGACGCCATATACAAGGAGTTGGGCAAGTAAAGGGACCAGTGAACCGAACGACCAAACGGCCGGTGAACCCGGCAACCAGCCCCCAGTCCGCTGCGAGCGCGGCGGACTGGGGGCTCGCCAAGCAGGTGAGAGTTGGATCATGCTTCAGGGCTTCACCGAGGAGGGATGTCCATGAGTACCTTAGCACGCGTCTACGACAGCATTTGCCGGATCGAGGAGAGCGTCGCCGGGTTTCTCCTGGTAGCAATCCTTGTCCTCATCTTCGGTGCAGCGGCGGCAAGGGGTCTCGGGCGCCCGCTTGCCTGGGGGATGGATATGGCCACCTTCCTGTTCGCTTGGGCCGTGTTCTTCAGCGCCGACGCCGCCATGCGAAAGGATCGCCACGTCAACGTGGACTTGTTCGTCAGCCGGCTGCCGAAGAGGATTCAATTGTACATCGCCGTCCTGAATCACCTAATCATCGCGGCCTTCTTGGGGTTCCTCATAGTGTACGGGGTTTGGATGTCCTACCTTACCAGGTTCCGGACATTCCAGGGCATCCCGGGATTCAGCTACACGTGGGTCACCTTGAGCGTGCCCGTGGGCTGCTCGCTACTCCTTATCACCACGGTGCTCAAGATCGGACGGATGGTCAAAGACTATCGCCGCGACTCCGCTGCCGATGGCTCCAGCGCCAAGACCCAGGCTCTTGAGGCCTGACGCGGTCAAGGGGGGAACGAACGTGACGTGGGTTTTGGTCGTCTTCGTGGTCCTGTTGGTACTAGGGATGCCCGTCGTCTTCGCAATAGGCATCTCCGGATTCGTTTTCTTTTTGCAGCAGCCGAGCCTGCCTCTCACCATGCCTGTGCAGCGCGTCCTCTCCGAGACGCAGAACTTCGCGCTGCTTGCCATACCCATGTTCATCTTCGCCGGCAACTTGATGAACGAGACCGGCATTACGAAGCGGCTTGTGAAGTTCGCAACAACGTTAGCCGGACACATGTACGGCAGCCTTGCGCAGGTGAGCGTGGTGCTGAGCACGCTCATGGGCGGGGTGTGCGGCTCGGCCATCGCGGACGCCTCCATGGAAGCCCGGATCCTCGGCCCGACGATGACGAGCCGGGGCTACTCGCGGGCGTATTCGGCAGCCGTGCACGGCTTCACGGCGCTCATCACCATCGCCATCCCGCCCAGCATCGGCCTGGTGCTTTACGGGACCATCGGGGAAGTCTCCATCGGGCGCCTGCTCGCGGGAGGCATAGGGCCGGGTCTTCTGATGTCAGCCTTCTTGGCGACTGCGGTGGCGATCACGGCTCGCCGGAGGAAATACATGCCTGAAAGGCCGAAGATGGCTCCCCTCGGGGAGATCCTGTCAACCTTCGTCCACACCGTCTGGGCCATTCTCTTCCCGTTCCTGCTTCTGGTGACCCTCCGTTTCGGCCTGCTCGTGCCATCGGAGGCGGGAGCCGCGGCGGCCGTGTACGCGATGGCGGTAGGCCTGCTTGCGTACCGCGAAATGACGTGGAAAGGGTTCAAACGCGCCGTGGGCTTGACCATCCTGGACGTCGGTATGGTCATGTTCCTGATCGCGGTCTCCTCCCTCATCAGCTACGCCATGACGTGGGAGATGGTGCCCCAGGCGCTGTCACAGCTCCTGCTGGGTATCAGCCGCAACCCCAAGATCATCTTGGGCATAATCGTGGTCTTCTTGTTGTTCCTCGGGATGTTCGTGGACTCGACGGTCATGATACTGCTGCTCACGGCGATTCTCGTGCCCGTGATCAAGCAGCTCGGTGTGGACCCGGTGTACTTCGGGGTGCTCATGGTAATAAGCTGCGCCTTCGGACTGCTCACCCCGCCGGTGGGCTTGGCAATGTACTCCGTCTGCTCCATCATGGAATGCTCAGTGGAGAGCTTTGTGCGGGAGGGATGGCCGTTCGCGCTGGCGGTCTTCCTGGTGATAATCGCTATGTACCTCTTCCCCCCAATCGTGACGTTCATCCCCAACGCGATATTCGGCTAGTTCGGCTGGCGTGGAGGTGGGATCATGGACAAGTGTGTGGCGATCGTTACCGGGGGTGTGGC
>JBLNDA010000068.1:0-26070 GCA_050261175.1 Clostridia bacterium | reverse complement strand
ACGGCGCAGCTCAAGGCGTGGCCTTCGACTTCGTTTCCTGTGCGTGCCAAGGAGCGAGCATCGTACCTCTTCCAGGCGCACCGCGCAGGCTTGGGGCGCCACAGGGAAGGAAAGGGCGGCGTGCCGGTGGCACGCCGCCGTCGGATCTTCGAGTGGGGCCAAGAGCATTCGGTGACCCTGGGGGCCTCCGGGAGTCCTGCGGAGCTCCCGGGAGCCCTCGTGGAGCCACTAAATGGGGGTGCAGAAATGCTTCCGACTATTGGCAGGGGTTGCCGGTGATTGCACGAGGGGTATCAAAATCCGGCCACTGGCCTGACGGGCCGGATTTTGGCGAAGCGCGCCCCGTTTGGGGCGCCGTCCCCGAGTGCAGCACCGGCGACCCGGCAACTACTGGCAATGGGGCAAGGACTAACGCACCCTCACTTAGAGCCTCCGGGAGCCCGGGAGAGACGGCGGGCTTCCGCTCATTCCTTCTCGACCGTCAGTACCCGACGGACGAGGCCGCAACCTGTCTGGATGCCGCGACCGGGATGTAGAGGCGGCTGTAGTACTCCTCGAGCATTCGGTTGGAGGAGAATCTCTCGGCCGTTGAAGCTATGCTGTCACGCATCATCTCCACCCATTTCACCCGGTTCTCGTAGTATGTTGGGATGACCTCCCCCAGCAAAACTCCGTACAAGGCCTCGAGGTCGTGGTCGTCCTGTCCCGGCCCCTCGTACCCGTCGCCGAATTGCCAACCGTTCTGGCCATGGCGGCATGCCTCCGGCCACCACCCGTCGAGCACGCTCAGGTTGAGCACGCCGTTCATGGCCGCCTTCATTCCCGATGTCCCGCTGGCCTCCAGGGGCCGGATGGGGTTGTTGAGCCACACGTCACACCCGCGGGTTAGGAGGCGCCCCACCTTCATGTCGTAGTCCGGAACGAATACGACGCTCTCCGGGTAGCGCTTGGTCATCCTTACCAGGTTCGCGACGATGTCCTTGCCCGTGTCATCGAGAGGATGACCTTTTCCGGAGAACACCAGTTGGAGCCTTCCGCTTCTCAGATACGGCTCGATGATCTCGGGGCGCCTGAATATGAGGTCGCTGCGTTTGTACGGCGCCGCGCGCCTCGCGAAACCTACGAGGATGCTGTCCCGCTTGAGGGCCACGCCGCACCTTGCCTTGATCTCGTCGAGCAGGGCCTCCTTCGCCCGCATGTGAGCGGCCCACAGGTCTCCGCCCGACTCAAACGCCGCGCGCACGCCCTCGTCCTGCCAGGTCCCAGGGTGGACGCCGTTCGTCACAGCGATGATGGGCGACCTCTCCGCGACCTCCTGCCACATCCTGTTGGCTGTGGCACAGTGCAGCTCGGCTACGGCGTTGGAGATCCGCGCGAGGCGCAGGCCCGCCACGGTCATGTTGAACGGGTCGCCGCCTATCCTGACCATCTGCTCCCTCGAAAGCCCGTCATGCGCTCCCATGTAACGCAGGAGCTCGTGCCTGTGGGACTCATTGCCCTCCTTCACGGGCGTGTGCGTCGTGAAGACGACCTCCTGGCGCGTTGCAGCGAGGGCGTGGTCGAAACTCATCCCGGCGGCCATCTTCTCCCGGATGAGCTCGATGCCAGCCAGCACGGGGTGCCCGTCGTTGAAGTGGTACACGTCGACGTCGATGCCGAGAGATCGAAGCGCCCTGATACCCCCTATTCCGAGGACCATCTCCTGTGCGACTCGCTCCTCGCCGAACCACCCGTAGAGCTGCCCCGTGATCCACTTGTCCTCGTTCCCTGGGACGTTCGTGTCAAGAAGGTAGAGAGGCGCGTTTCCGTACCTGTCGACCATCCAGATCTTGCACACGACTTCGCGGCCGCGTATTCTCACTGTGACCGTCTTGCGCGTGTCCTTGAGAAAGTCATAGGAATAGCAGGGATAAGCGTCGAACGGCCTTCCGTCCTCGCCTATCACTTGTTTCGTGTATCCCTGCCTCCAAAGCATACCCACCCCCACCACAGGCAGGCTGAGGTCGCAAGCTGATTTCAGGTAGTCCCCCGCGAGTATCCCGAGCCCCCCGGCATAGATGCGGAGTTCCTCGTGGAGGCCGAATTCCATGCAAAAGTAGGCCACCCTGGGCGGCCGCGTGGCGCTGTCTGTGTACATACCTCTCCCCCCAGCGCATCCGGCGCCATCCGCTTCCGGCAGTCTCCGGGAGCCGACCCCGGTGACGCTCCCTCTTCTATCCTATGAGCCAGGAGGCCGATGGCAGCCTGTGCGTACTTCGCGAACCTCCGAAAGACGCGGCCCGAACGCCGGTCCGCTTCCCACGTGCCCGATTATAGCGCAAGACATCCTCCGGGGCAACCAGCTGACATAGCTACATGACCCATATTTTGACACTCCTCGCAGAGACGCCGCCAGCACTTTCCGTAAGGCGGGCGGCCCCGGAGACCCCGCCCGGACCCCAACGAGCTGAAAGTGGTAGCAGGGACGGGGGCCGCATGGTAGAATGATAGGGGTTGAGGGGCCCCGTGTCCCTCACGATGCCCCTACGGGCCCCTACGGCGCCCCTCATGATCCTGGTGATCCTGGGGGCACCAACGCATGAGTGCGAGGACGAGTGAGAACTGATGCCTGCGAACCTCACACCGCAGTATCTCGAGGCCGAACAGGCCTTCAAGGAAGCGAAGACCACCGCCGAGAAGATCGCTGCGCTCGAGGAGATGCTCGCGGTCATCCCGAAGCACAAGGGCACCGAGAAGCTGCAGGCCGACATAAAGCGGCGCCTGTCGAAGCTGCGGGAGGAAGGCGAGAGGAAAGCGAAGGCTGGCCGTCAAGACCCGTTCCTCGTGGAGAGGCACGGTGCGGGCCAGGTGGCCCTCGTCGGGTTCCCGAATTCCGGCAAGTCGGCCCTCGTGGGCGCCCTGACCAGGGCGAAAGTGACCGTGGCGGACTACCCGTTCTCCACGGTTCTCCCTATAGCTGGAATGATGCAGTTCGAGGACATCTGGATACAGCTCGTGGACATGCCGCCGGTCACTCCCGAAGAAATGCCGCCGGGCATGGGCGGCGCGCTCCGCAATGCCGACGCGGTGCTCATGGCGGTGGACGTTTCATCCGATGACTGCCTGGACCAACTGGAAGGGGTCCTGAGTCTTCTGCGGGAGAAGCGGATCCTGCGTGACGAGAGCGATCTCGAAGCGGGTGCGCGGGGGCACACGCTCGCGGATTGCATGGTCGTCTCCACCAAAGTGGACGCGCCCCGTGCCCGGGAATACCTCGAGATCCTCCGTGAGTGCCTTCCCCCGGGCCTCGAGATGGTTCCCGTCTCGGTGTCAACAGGAGAGAACCTCGAGGTCCTCCGGCGCCGGATATTCGATCTCCTCGGGATCATCCGAATTTACACAAAGGTGCCCGGAGAGCCGCCCGACATGGGCCAGCCTTTCGTCCTGAAGAAAGGGAGCACCGTCGTGGACATGGCCGCCGCGGTCCACCGCGACTTTCCTTCGCGCCTGAAGAACGCGAGGATATGGGGTTCGGCAAGGTTCGAAGGGCAATCGGTCCCGCGCGACTATGTCCTTCAAGACAGGGATATCGTGGAGCTCCATGTGTGAGCGCCGGGGGGATGGCAGTGACCACGGACGTCCAGGCGAGAGTCGCAGAGATCGCGGCGTCGGCCGGAGGGGTTTTCGGCGTTGCGGCGAGGAGCCTCCATACGGGTGAGGAGGTGCTCATCAATCCGGATGAGACGTTCAACGCGGCGAGCGTGATCAAGGTCGCCATCATGGTGGAGGTGTTCAAGCAGGCCGAGGAGAACCTGCTCGATCTGGATATGATGGTGAGGCTGTCCGACACCGACAAGGTCGGTGGGTCGGGGATCCTCCAGGTGTTGTCTTCGGGCATAGAGCTGCCCGTCATCGACCTCGTGCGGCTCATGATAGTGGTGAGCGACAACACCGCGTCGAACCTCCTCATGGATATCGTGGGAGCGGACCGTGTGAACGAGACCATGCGCGGTCTCGGTTTCCCCGGGATCGTCCTGCGGCGGAAGTTCATGACCGTGCCGGTGGCGAAGCCTGTTCCGAACTCCATAACCCCGCGGGACATGACGGGCCTTCTCGAGAGAATCGCCAGGCGCGAGGTGGTCTCGGCTTGGGCTTGCGGCGAGATGGTCCGCATCATGAAGCAACAACAGTACAACGACCTCATCCCCGCGCTGTTGCCTGTGCCCGGGGATGAGGACGAACTCCTGGCCGGGGAAATGCCCCGCGTCGAGGTCGCCCACAAGACCGGGTCGGTCTCGGGCGTCCGCCACGACGCAGGGATAGTGTACGTTCCCGGATGTGACTATGCCGTCACCATCCTTACGAAGAGCCTTCCCCGTCCTCGTGATGGGGAGGACGCCATCAGGAGGATCTCGCTCGAGTTGTACAGGCACTTCACCGGCGCCTAGGCGGTCGCCGTGACGCTGTCAGCCGCAGCAAGACACGTGCGGCGCCCCGCGGGAAAGCGGGAGGGTGCCGCGGGCTTCCGCTCCATGGGCGGCTCTTCGCTGGTTTCCCAATGCCAAACGGGGGTGATCTCATGGATCTCAAGGATTTCCTGCGCGTCCCCAGGCTGGACAGCGCGAAGCGCGTGCTGTGCGTCCAGCCCCATCCAGACGACAACGAGATCGGGGCGGGCGGCACCATTGCCTGGCTCACCGGCCTCGGGGTTGAGGTTGTGTACCTTACGATCACCGATGGGTGCATTGGCACGCAGGACGCAAGCATAACCCCTGAAAGGCTCGCGCAGATACGCCGGGCCGAAGCCGAGCGCTCCGCGCGCCACCTGGGCGTGTCGAAGCTCGTGTGGCTTGGGTACCATGACGGCGACGTGCCGGAGGAGCGGGAGCTTACTGCGGCGATCATGGGCGTTGTGCGGACGGTGAAACCCGACATCGTCTTGGTGCCGGATCCGTGGCTTCCGTACGAGGCTCACAGGGATCACCGCCTGACCGGGATGGCCGCCGCCGGCGCCTGTATGCTCTCGGGCCTCCCCCACGCGAAATCGGAGCCGCCCGCACCCCCTCACAGCGTGCCGGCGGTCGGGTTCTACTGCACGACAAGGCCCAATACCTGGATCAACGTGGACAGGACATGGGCCAGGAAGATGGAAGCCATGGGCATGCACGAAAGCCAGTTCTCCGATGGATGGATGACTCTCTGCATGTACCTCGACATGAAAGCCCGAGAGCTGGCGCAAGGGCGCGGGTTTGGGAGGGCCGAGGCCTTCAAAGTGGTTCCCACGCTCCTTCTGCACTTCAATGTGGACACGGAGGGATACTGATGCCTGCAGGGCCCGGACGCTCAGGCGGCCTCAAGATCGCGGTCATCGGCGGGGGCTCGAGCTACACACCCGAACTCGTGGACGGTCTCGTCCGTAGGGCTGAAGAGCTTCCTGTGAGGCATGTCGCGCTCGTGGACATCCCCGAAGGCAGCGAGAAACTCGAGATCGTCGCCGGTCTCGCGAGGCGGATGATCCGGCGGGCAGGGCTCGACATCGAGGTGACCGCGGATTTCGACAGGGAGAGCGCGATCTCCGGGGCGGACTTCGTAATAACGCAGTTCCGCGTGGGCGGGCTCGCGGCGCGGGCCCAGGACGAGCGGATCCCGCTGAAGTACGGCATCATCGGGCAGGAGACCACCGGCCCCGGCGGGTTTGCCAAAGCCCTTCGCACCATCCCGGTCGCCCTGGACATCGCGCATACCATGGAGCGTCTCGCGCCTGGCGCGTGGCTCATCAATTTCACCAATCCCTCGGGCATCGTGACGGAGGCGCTGACCCGTTACTCGGACATCCGGTGCGTCGGGTTGTGCAACGTCCCCATCAATATGCAGAGGACGATCGCCGCGTGCCTCGGGGCGGATCCTCGCAGCGTGAAAGTGGAATTCATAGGCCTGAACCACCTCAGTTGGGCGCGCAGAGTGATTGTGAATGGGGTGGACGTGACGCGGGCCGTTCTCGCGCATGAGTTCGTAAGGAGGATGTTCGACTTCGAACGCGTGCCGGGCACGGCCGGAGCTGGGGGTGCCGGGGGCGACGGGACGAAAGACCGCACAGCGGGCGGCGAGAGCGGTGAAGGCGGCGGTCGTGCCACGGGCGGGGAACGCGACAACCGCCGGGACCGGGGCCGGACGGCTGCCGGAGATGCGGGGCGCGCTCCGGGGCTCATCGATTTGCTCGGCATGATCCCCTCGTATTACCTGCGCTACTACTATTGTCACGACGCCATCGTCGAAGAGGAGCAGAAGCAAGTCCGAGAGGGGCGCGGCACCCGCGCCGACCAGGTCATGGCCATCGAGAACGAGCTTTTCAAGCGGTTTGCCGACCCTGACCTCTCTGAGAAGCCCGCGGAGCTTTCGCAGCGCGGGGGTGCTTGGTATTCGGAGGCGGCTCTCGCGTGCATCTCCGCGATCCACAACGACAGGGACGAAGTGCATGTGCTGAACGTGCCATCCCGGGGTGCGGTGCCCGACCTTCCCCCGGACGCCGTGGTCGAAGTCAACTGCCTGGTGAATGGGACGGGAGCCCGCCCTCTTGCCCAGGGACCGTTGCCCGACGCGATCCGAGGCCTCGTCCAGCACGTGAAAGCGTACGAACGGCTGACCGTGGAGGCCGCCGTGAAAGGCGACAGGGCCGCGGCGTACCTGGCCCTTCTCGCGCATCCTTTGGTCCCGGGCGCGGCGACTGCAAGGGCGCTACTTGAAGACATCCTGCGGGCCAACGCGGGGTATCTGACGCAGTTCGAGAAAAACCCTGAACCGTGAGAAGGATTCTGCCGATTTGTGACGAAGGCCTAAGATGCGTCTCTATAGCCAACACGCCGCCAGAGTGTCACGTTGGTGCCAAAGCGGCTGCTTGCTGTGGAAACCGATCTCGGCACACAGCGTGAACGGACGCGGTTGGCGGGGTCGGTCGGTTGTCGGAGCTGGTCGGTTTTCGCTGCCTTGCGGGAACGGTCGAGTAGTGAGTAGGCAGTCGCGATCATGAGCCACGTGCGTACCGCCCCAGGCGGCGCCCGCGGCAACGTATGCCCACTCACTTTTGTTTTACCGTGATGCGGCTTTACCGCGACGAGCGCGAGGGACGCGAGGTTTGAGTCCTGTGAAGGAGGGATCCGGGTGACCCCCGATGTCCTCTTGAAAGTAGAAAACCTTCGCACCTATTTCACGTTCGACGAGGGAGTCGTGCGTGCGGTCGACGGGGTGTCGTTCGAGGTCAAGCGCAAGAAAGTGCTGGGCCTCGTAGGCGAAAGCGGCTGCGGCAAGAGCATCACGGCGCTTTCTATCATGCAGCTCGTGCCGCCCCCCAAGGGCAGGATTCATTCCGGTAGCATCCTCTACAACCGAGGCTCGGGCGGCGAGACGTTGGACCTTGCCCGCCAGGACCCGCGGGGGCCGGTGATGAGGTCTATCCGTGGCAACGAGATAGCCATGATATTCCAGGAACCCATGACCTCCCTTAATCCGGTGTACACGATCGGGTTCCAGATCGTGGAGGCCATCACGCTTCATCAGCGTGTATCCAGAAAACAGGCGTGGAGCATGGCAGAGGACCTGCTGGCGAAGGTGGGGATCCCGAGCCCCGCCCAGAGGGTGCGGGAGTACCCTCACCAGATGAGCGGCGGGATGAGGCAGAGGGCCATGATCGCCATGGCGCTCTCGTGCAACCCGAGTCTGCTCATCGCCGACGAGCCCACCACGGCCCTCGACGTGACCATTCAGGCCCAGATCCTCGACCTGATGAGAAGGCTTCAAGAGCAATTCGAGATGGCGATCATCATGATCACGCACAACCTCGGCGTTGTGAGCAAGATCTGCGATGATGTCGCGGTCATGTACATGGGCAGGATCGTGGAGCGCGCCAAGACGCGCACGCTTTTCCACGAGCCCGCGCACCCGTACACCGTCGGGCTCCTGAACTCCATACCCAAGATGGGACAGCGTGGGCGGAGGCTGGTTCCGATAGAAGGCGTCGTGCCCGATCCCTTCGCGCTGCCGGAGGGCTGCAGCTTCGGGCCGCGCTGCCCGAGGTTCCGAGGGGTGTGCAAGGGAGACCCGCCCGTCGTCGAGGTGGCCGAAGGGCATGAGGTGAGGTGCTGGCTTTATGCGTGACGCGCGTCAGGATGCGTCGGAAGACGTGGAGAGAGACATCGAGAGACCGAACGCGGAGGCGGCCCCGGCAGGGAGCGATTCAGCCAAGACCGGCGACGGCGGTCTCCTTCTAGAGGTTAAAGGCCTCAAGAAGTACTTCCCCATCCTCGGCGGGGTGATGAGGAAGCCCGTGGGCTGGGTGAAAGCGGTGGACGGCGTCGACTTCTTCATAAGGAAGGGCGAGACGCTGGGCCTCGTCGGCGAATCGGGATGCGGCAAGACCACCACGGGGAAGTGCGTGCTCCACCTGGAAGAGCCCACCACGGGGGAGATAAGGTTCAAGAGGGGCGACACGTGGGTGCCCGTCAACCGCAATACCATCCGGAGCCTCAGACGGGAGATGCAGGTGATATTCCAGGACCCGTACTCGTCACTGAGCCCGAAGATGAGGATAGCCGACATAATAGCCGAACCCCTCGAAGCCCAGGGAGTACGGAGCAAGTCCGAGAGGTACGACCGCGTCGAAACGCTCCTTGCCGCGGTGGGGCTCGGATCCCATCACATGAAGAGGTTCCCTCACGAGTTCAGCGGCGGCCAGAGGCAGAGGATAGGCATAGCCCGCGCTCTGGCTCTCAATCCGTCGCTCGTGATATGCGACGAGCCGGTCTCCGCGCTGGACGTGTCGATTCAGGCCCAGGTGTTGAATCTCCTGGAAGACCTGCAGGAGAAGTTCGGGCTCACGTATCTTTTCATCGCTCACGATCTCTCGGTGGTCCAGCACATAAGCGACAGGGTGGCCGTGATGTACCTCGGCAAGATCGTGGAGACGGCGAACGTCGACGAGCTGTTCGAGGACCCGAAACACCCGTATACGGAGGCTCTTTTCTCGGCGATACCCGTGCCGGAACCCGATTTTCAGTACGAGCAGGTGATCCTCGAGGGGGACGTGCCGAGCCCTGCGAATCCGCCGTCCGGGTGTCACTTTCACCCAAGGTGCCGTTTCCGGAAGGACGTCTGCTCCACGGAGGAGCCACCCCTCGAGTCAGTGGCCGGCGACCACCTGGTCGCCTGTCACTTCGCGAACGAGCTTGACCTGGCGGGCATTCCACTTGGCGAAGGGGCAGCCTTGAGGCGGCGCGCTGGGTTTGGCGAGTAGGTCCTAGAGGACGAAGAAGGAGGTAACACACAAGAGTATGAAAGGCAGGCATCTCGTTGCGATCCTTGCGGCGGTGATGGTGCTCGCGCTCGGGCATGCCGGGTTCGCACAGACCACGAACCCCGACACGTTCGTGTTCGTCGCGTTCGGCGAGCCTGATTCGCTCGACCCGGCGTACGCGTACGACACGGCGAGCGGCGAGGTCATTCACCAGTGCTACGACAGCTTGGTGGCGTACGAGAAGGGCAGCGTCGAGAAGATGGTGCCCGCGCTCGCTACCAAGGTCCCGACCGTTGCAAACGGACTCATTTCAAAGGACGGGCGGACAGTCAAGTTCCCCATCCGTACTGGCGTGAAGTTCCACGACGGCTCGGTGCTGACCCCGGAGGACGTCGAGTACACGTTCGAGCGGGCCATGCTGTCCGATCCTGCTGGTGGCCCCGTCTGG
Organism: Clostridia bacterium; assembly: GCA_050261175.1. Lineage (GTDB taxonomy): Bacteria > Bacillota > SHA-98 > UBA4971 > UBA4971 > UBA6256. The sequence goes on along the minus strand of JBLNDA010000068.1, from coordinate 16,357 downwards.
ATGTTCTTTGAGCCCCTCTTCGGCGTGCAGACGCTGAAGGATCTCGCGTGCAAGGTCGCCGGGCTCTCCAAGATCGACGACATGACCAAGCTCGACCCGGCCGTCCTTCGCAAGGTGTACGACGCGGTCGATAAGTCCGTCGAAGTCGAGGGCGGCAACGTGGTCTTCCGCCTCGCCTCCTCGTACCCGCCATTCCTGCAGATCCTGGCCAAGGGTGCGAGCTGGGGATCGATAGTGAGCAAGAAGTGGATGACAACCCACGGCGCGTGGGACGGGAAACCGGACACCTGGATTAAGTGGTACGATCCGCCGAAGGAAGAGATGGCCCTGTACGACGTGGCGATGGGCACCGGCCCGTTCAAGCTGGCGAAATGGGACAAGAGCGGCGGGCAGATCATCTTCGAGCGGTTCGACGGTTACTGGCGCGGCCCCGCGAAGCTGAAAACGGCGTTCATCAAGTACATCGACGAGTACAACACCAGGAAGCTGATGCTTCAGACCGGTGAAGCGGACGCCATCATGATAACGCCCATGTACCTGGACCAGGTGAAGGCCATCCCTGGCGTGGTGGTCGAGGAACACCTGCCGGCCATCACCAACACGGCGCTCCTCTTCAACTACACGATACCCGTGAAGGGGAACGAGGACGTCGTGGGCAGCGGCAAGCTGGACGGCAAGGGTATTCCGTCCAACTTCTTCAACGATGTCCACGTGAGGCGCGCGTTCAACTACGCGTTCGACTACGACGCGTACATCAATGAGGTTGCGCTGGGTCAGGGCTCCAAGCCCCACGGGCCCATCCCCGCGATCCTTCCCTACTGCGACAAGTCCCAGGAATGGTACCCTCACGACCTGAAGAAAGCTGCCGACGAGTTCAAGGCGGCTTTCGGGGGCGAACTCTGGAAGAAGGGCTTCCAGCTCTCCATCCTGTACAACACGGGTAACGACAACCGCAAGACCGCGGCGGAGATACTCGAGTCCAACATAGAGCGGATAAACCCGAAGTTCAAGATAGAAGTCCAGGGCGTGCAGTGGGCGACCTACCTCGACAAGCTGCGCGCGGCCGCTCTGCCCGTGTTCTTCATGGGCTGGCACATGGACTTCCCTGACGCCCACAACTTCGTGTTCCCGTTCATGCACTCCGCGGGGGCGTTCGCCGGGTACTGCGGCGAGGACATGATCAAGCTGGCGCAGAAGGAGTTCGACGAGCTCATCGCCAAGGGCATAAGCACCACGGATCCCGCTGCGCGCGCCAAGGTGTACGAGGCGCTGCAGAAGAAGGCGTACGCTCAGGCGATCGCGGTGTTCTATGTGGACGCCCAGGACCAGAGGGTGTACAGAGACTGGGTGAAGGGCTTCGTGTTCAACCCGGCGTACAGCGCAAACTACGACTTCTACGAGGTCTGGAAGGAAGTCAAGTAAGGGGCTGCTTGATGCTGGCGCCCAAGAGGCGCCACAAGGAGCCGAGCGCCACCCGCGACGGACGCGAGGCGCGAGACGCGCGGCGTGGGTGGCTGGGTGCAAAGGAACGGAGGCGGCGCGGAGCGCGCCGCCACGGACCCAAGCCCGGGGGCGGGGCACTGCGCGGGGCTTCCCGCTCCCGGGCATACAACTGAGCCAATCGCGGGCCCGGATGTGTGTGTCGGGGATTGAGTCGGGGATTGCTTCGGGCATCTGCCGGCGCGTGGAGCCGGGAAAGCTTCCTCTGCTTCGCCCGGCGACACGGAGCATGCCGGAGCGCCTGCACACCGGGCAATTCTGGGTTAAGGGGCATACGCTCATGCTGACCTACATAGCCAGGAGACTTCTGTTTCTTCCGCTGGTGCTCTTGGGGGTCACGGTCTTCGTGTTCATCGCGATGTCGTTCCTGTCCCCGTACCAGTTGGTGAGCTCTTACATAAAGTCTCCGGAAGAACTCAAGAATCAGAGCCTTGACGACCTCGTCAAGAAGTACCGGTTGGACGACCCCGCCTATGTCAAGTACTTCCGGTGGCTCGGCAACGTCTTGCGAGGCAACCTGGGTTACTCGCGCTCGGCGAACATGTACGTTGCCGAAGCCATAAAGGCCAGGTTTCCGGCTACCCTAGAACTCACGCTGTTCGCCGTGATCCCCGTGGTGCTCGGGGGAATATGGCTGGGCTCTCTCGCGGCGATGCACCACAACAAGCCCATCGACCACGTGACGCGCGTTTTCGCCATCATAGGCTGGTCGTTGCCGTCGTTCGTGTTCGGCATCGTCCTGCTGATGTACTTCTACGGAGTCTTGGGATGGTTCCCGCCCGGCCGCCTCTCCACATGGGCCGACCAGATAGTGCTCAGCAGCTCCTTCGTGAGGTACACCGGCATGAACACCGTGGACGCCATTCTAAACGGCGAGTGGCGGGTGTTCTGGGACGCGGTGAGGCACCTCGTGGCTCCCACCATCAGCCTGGCGTACCTGTGGTGGGCGTTCATCCTGAGGATCACCAGGTCGAGCATGCTCGACGTGTTCAACAAGGACTACGTGCGGACGGCGCGGGCGAAGGGTCTCTCCGAGAACCTCGTCATAAGGCGGCACGTCCGGCGAAACGCGTTGATTCCCGTGGCGACCGTCGCGGGCCTCATGGTTCTCGGGATGCTCGGCGGGCTCACCATAACCGAAACGGTCTTCGACTACAAGGGCTTGGGGCTGCTCACCGCCACCGCCGCACAGCAGCTCGATTACACTTGCGTGGTGGGCACGACCCTCTTCTACGGCCTCATACTTGTTGTGATCAACCTGGTAGTGGACATCATGTACGCCATGATAGACCCGAGAGTGAGATTGGAGTGACCTTGCCGTCATGGTCAAGAAGCTCGTACGAAACCCCCTGTCCATGCTGGGGCTCATTCTGCTGGCCGGCTTCGTCGTCGTCGCGATAGCGGCGCCGTGGATCGCGCCCACCCCGGAACGATACGCCGACGAGCCGTACCGCATTCCGAGGTACGGCTGGGGGTCAACGCCGACGCCTCCCTCAAAGGAGCACCCCATGGGCCTTACGCAGGGCCAGTATGACATCTTCTATGGGGTGGTTTGGGGCACGAGGACCGCGTTCCGAGTCGGGATCATCGTGGTCGGCGTAAGCTGCGCCATAGGCATCGTCGTGGGCTCGGTGTCGGCGTACATCGGGGGTCGCGCAGACGAGATCATAATGAGGGTCGTCGACATATTCCTCAGCTTTCCGTTCCTCATCGCCGCGGTGGTCATCACGTGCGTGCTGGGCAAGGGCCTCGATAAGGTCATGATCGCCATGATATGCTTCTGGTGGATGGGCTACGCCAGGCTCCTGCGGGGCAGCATCCTCCAGGTCAAGGAGGAGGAATACGTGCTGGCAGCGAGGGCGGCGGGGGTGAGCCACGTCAAGATCATCCTGAGGCACCTCCTCCCCAATACTATCTTCCCGGTGCTGATCAGCGCGTCGATGGATCTCGGCTCGGTGGTCGTGACCGCGGCGGGCCTGAGTTTCCTGGGTCTTGGGGCCCCGGAGGGGTACGCTGACTGGGGCCAGATGATAAGCTTCTCGAGGAACTGGCTCCTCGGCGCTCCGGGGGAGCCGTTGAAGTACTGGTACACCGTGCTCTATCCCGGGATGGCCATCGTCCTGTTCGTGCTGGCGTGGAACCTCATCGGCGACGCGTTCAGAGACATCCTGGACCCGAAGATACAAGCCTGAGAAGACCCAGGCCGGGCTGGTTCCCCGGCGGCTAGCCGTCATCCCGGCTCCCGGCCGTGCCGTCCGGCGGCGCAGCCGACGGGGTCGAGGAGTTCCCGAGTGCAACAGCGAGCCACCTGACGGTGAAGGTCCGCGGGCTTCCCGCGAAATGCTTGAGACGTATGGTGAACGTACCATTGTAAGGTTTGCGCACCATGGCCGACAGGTGTACTGGCACCTCGGCAGGGGGACCTACTGACTCGGCGCGGCTGCCGATGGACTCGTAGTACTCGAACTCGCGCAGATCGAGTCCCAGCACTATGGCTACGGGGACCTGCCCCAGGCCGTGATTCACGACTGTGTGAACCGCCTCGCGCGAAGGCGCGGTGATCGTCACCGTTCCGGCCGCTATGCGCACGCCGGCGTGGTCCCACGCAGCGGCGCCCCGCGCGCAATCGGGCTCCGGGGGCGCGGTGTGGGCTCCCGAGCGAATGAGCAAGAGCACGGCCAAGCCAAGGCAGAACACGACGCAACCGGCTTCCAGATAGCCCCGTATGACCGCTCGCAGGAACCTCACCCGGAGGGCCATCTTCCTGCCCCTCTCGTTCGCCCGCATCCGGCGCTGCCTTGGCGTTGCTGACAACCCGACCGTATCTACTGACTATATCTAACTATGCCCCTCGAGCATCTCATATGAGCAGCGGTGTCATGCGTCGCTCACGGCGGGCGGCGCAGGCGGCGTGACCGTGACTCACCGGTGTCGCCAGGGCGGGCCGGAGGGTTGGTCGAGGCGAGGGCCGCCGGCGCTCGCGTGGTGGCGACTGCGGGCCGGCAGCCCTCAGAACAGCCGGGCCGGACCTTCACCGTGGGCGCCGCCCTGGGCCGCTGCAGGTCGATGCGACGCGGGCGGCCCGCTCGGCAGTCATTCTCTTTCTCGATGCCGGATTCAGTGTTCTTGCTCCGGCTGCTGTGGCTGCGGCTGCTGCCCTTGTTGCATGGCCTGCTGATAGACCTTGTACTGCGGCTCCTGCGCTTCGATGTAGTTCACCCGCGCCTTGAGCGGGTTTATCACCTGGTTCTGCAAGGTCTCGGACAGCTGCGCGTACAGCTTCTGCGCGTTCTGGTCCTGTGTATCCAGGGCGAAGCTTCGAAAGTCTGCAGCCACGCTTTCAAGCTGCGCAAGGCATTGATGGACTTTCTGGCCGACGGTCACCGCCATCACCTCCACATGTTTCGGGGCCGCCCGCCCGCGCACGGAGGTTCCCGGCCGTCAGGATCCGCGGGTCCGCGCTCCGAGGCTTTCCGCGGGCAGCCCGTGTCGTCACGACATAGCATGACACGTTCCCCGAGGCGCGATTCCGGCCGCCGCCACAAAGACGCGCGTGCCCGCGAGGAATTCCCAGGGAGATGTGGAATACTTTCGCCGGAGGTGGGGAGAGTGAAAGATGCGGTAATGGTTGTCGCGGATCTCATGTGTCTCTCGGCTAGGACGGCTCCGAAAGCGGCCGGGAGGGATTTCATCGTGACTGCCGTGGTGGAGGGCGACGCGCTCAGCCGTCTCGCGCAGGCGATGGTGGACTATGGCAAGGAGTCGGGGAGGAAAAACTTCGACCGCGACGGCGCAAACGTCGCGGCAAGCGACGCGTGCGTGCTCATTGGTTTGAAGGGAGCTCAGGTGGCCGGGCTGAACTGCGGCGCGTGCGGGAATGACAAGTGCGCGGGACTCGCCCGGCTGTCCGAGGGCCCGGAGTTTGCCGGTCCATTCTGCGCCTGGAGGCTCATGGATCTCGGGATCGCCATGGGGTCTGCCGTCAAGACCGCGTCCATCCACAACGTCGACAACAGGATCATGTACCGGGTCGGCGTGGTCGCGAGGCGAATGGGCCTTATCGACGCAGACGTCGCAGTGGGCATTCCGCTTTCGGCGACAGGCAAGAGCATCTACTTCGATCGCGGCTGATCATTTGCGGCGGGACCTTGAGGCTTTCATGTATCATCCTCGCGGGGGCAAGGAACGCTAAAACGTAGCCAGTCGGCCGCCTGGGCGGCTCGTTCGGGCGCCGTGGGACATGGGGCGTCGCGAGCGGCCCCGCATGTGCCGGAGCCCGCGGACGGGGCGCCCGGGCCGGCCGCACGTCCCTTGCGCAGGAGGGGCATACGATGCCAGAGCTGAGACGGGATCCCGCCTCGCGTTCATGGGTGGTGATAGCTACCGAGCGAAGCCGCCGCCCCTCGGATTTCCGGGTGCCCCGGGACGAGGGGAAAGGCGGAGTGTGCCCGTTCTGCTACGGTAACGAGCACATGACCCCCCCGGAAGTGCTGGCGCTCGGCAGGGACGCCGACACTCCCGACGCGGAGGGCTGGTCGGTGCGGGTCGTGCCCAACAAGTTTCCGGCGCTCACCCTCGAAGCCGGTGCTCCCGGCAGCGACGCGCGGGGCGCCGGCGGGGTGCCGGACGGTCCGGGCGGGCTGTACCAGCGCTTGCCCGCCGTAGGCGTCCACGAGGTTCTCGTGGAGTCGCCCGATCATGACTCGACCTTCGGCACTCACTCCCAAAGCCAGATGGAAGACGTGCTGGAGGCCATGGTGGCGAGGGCGAGGGCGCTTTCCCGCGACGACAGGCTGAGCTATCTCCAGATATTCAAGAACTGGGGCCGCGTCGGCGGCGCGTCTCTCGAGCACACTCACTGTCAGCTCATCGCCACGCCCATCGTGCCCGCTGTCATCGAAGAGGAACTCGCAGTCGCGCGCGAGCACTATGATAGAACCGGGGAATGCCTCTATTGCGACATCATCAGGGCTGAGACAGCTGAGTGGACGCGCGTGGTGGAGAAGTCCGCCCACTTCATAGCGTTCTGTCCTTATGCCGCGAGGCTTCCCTTCGAGACGTGGATAGTACCCACGGTGCACAGCGCGAGGTTCGAGGAGACGGAGGGGGAGGAGCTCGCCGACCTCGCCAGGGTTCTGCGTCGCACCCTGAGGCGGTTTGAGCTCGCGTTCGAGGCCCTTCCCTACAATCTCATCTGGCACACGAGTCCGTGGACGGGCGATTTTGGAGCATACTATCACTGGCACCTCGAGCTCGTTCCGCGCCTCGCGATCCTGGCAGGTTTCGAGCTCGGCACGGGGTACTACATCAATCCCACGGCTCCCGAGGCCGCAGCGGCATCGTTACGCGAACACGCGCCCGAAAACGCGGCGCGGCCCGGCGACGAGGTGAGGGCCTCGATCCCGCCTGGGGAGGATCGGGCCCGGAGGACGACCTCGCGGGGCGTGGAGGAAGGGGCACTGCAGACGTGACGGCACAGGAACTTGACGAAACCTACAGGATTCTCGTGGCCTCCCCTGAGGTCGCGCCGTTTGCGAAGACCGGTGGGCTCGCAGACGTCGCGGGGTCACTCCCGAAGGCCCTCGCGGTCATGGGCAACGACGTGCGAGTAGTGATGCCCCGGTACAGGGGAATCACGGATGTCAGAACCGTCGGCGATTTCCCGGTATGGGTGGGGTGGCGCAAAGCCACCGCCATCCTGCGCGAAGGTGTGATAAGAGCCCGGCTCAACGGCGCCGAGAGGCTGGTCCCTGTCTATTTCATCGACAACTACCACTACTTCGATAGGGACAACATGTACATGTACTTCGACGAGGCTGAGAGATTCGCTTTCTTCTCCAGGGCGATACTGGAGATGGTCCGCTACCTCGGGTGGGCGCCGCACATCATTCACTGCAACGACTGGCAGACCGGGCCGGTGCCGCTCCTCCTCCGCGAGCAGTATTCCCACGACCCGTTCTACCAAGGGATCGCCACCGTCTTCACCATACACAACCTGCAGTACCAGGGGAACTATCCCAAGGACACGCTGCACCTCCTGGGCCTCGGCGATGAGTACTTCACCCCCGAGCGCATCGAGTTCTACGGGGATGTGAGCTTCATGAAAGCGGGCATCCTCTACGCGGACGTGATCAACACCGTGAGCAAGACGTATGCCAAGGAGATCCAGACCCCCGAGTACGGCCAGAGGATGGACGGAGTGCTGCGCACCCGTTCAAAGGACCTGCACGGCATCTTGAACGGCCTCAACTACCACGAGTTCAACCCCGAGACCGACGCGCGCGTCTACAGAAACTACGGCCTGGGGAACATCGAGGACAAGAAGGAGAACAAGTACGCGTTGCAGCGCGACATGAACCTGCCGTCGTCCACCGCGCCGCTGCTCGGGGTGGTGTCCCGCCTCGTCGACCAGAAAGGGCTCGACCTCATTGCCGACGCCATGGATGACATGATGGGGATGGATTTGCAGTTCGTGCTGCTTGGCACGGGGGATCCGTACTATGAGAACCTCTTCCGGTCCCTCAGGCAGAGATACCCTGACAAGATAGCAGTGGAGATCGGGTTCAACGTGGTGCTCGCCCAGCGCATCTACGCGGGGTGTGACATGTTCCTCATGCCTTCCAGGTTCGAGCCGGGCGGGCTCGGTCAACTCATAGCCATGCGTTACGGGACTGTCCCGATAGTCCGCAGCACCGGCGGGCTTGCGGACACCATCACCAACTACGAGCCTCAGAGGCAGGTGGGCAACGGCTTCACGTTCGCGGAGTACTCGCCCGAGGCTTTGCTGGACGCCGTCAGACGCGCCACGGAAGTGTACAAGGACAAACGCAGGTGGACCGCGCTCGTCGAAAACGTCATGCGCCACGACTTCTCGTGGAACAGGTCGGCCGCGGAGTACATGGGGCTGTACGGGATAGCCAGGAACAAGCTGGAGGCGATCCCCGTGCCAGCGTGACCAGGTGAAGGCGGGCGGTCTCCGCGGGTGGACGCCCTTCCCGGTGCTGCCCTGCCGCGAACGGGACGCAAGTCGTCTCACGCCGTGGGACAGCGAGAGCGTGTCGTGACGCGGCCCACCGCCGCCTTCCGCTCCTCATCGCCGGCTGCGCGCCGCTTGCATCGGGCCCCGGGCGCACATCCGGCGGATATCCCACGGAATGAACGAGGTCCCGGCATCGCACCATCACAGCCTCCGGGGGGGGCGAGGAAGACTGGACGACTGCTACTCGGGTTTTACGGGAACCGGTTGGCGCGAGCGCATCGACGTGCGGGATTTCATCCTGAGCAACTATGAGCCTTACGAGGGCGACGGGTCGTTTCTCGTGGGTCCGACCCGCCGGACGAAGGCCCTCTGGGAGGAGTGTCTCGCTCTTCTCGCAGAGGAGAGGCGGCGCGGCGGGGTGTACGCGGTCGACGCCAAAACCATCGCGGGGATAACGAGCCATCCGCCCGGATACATCCACCGCGACCTCGAGATCATCGTGGGGCTTCAGACGGACGAGCCTCTGAAGAGGGCGATAAACCCCTGGGGCGGCATCCGTATGGTGGAAATGGCGTGCAACGAATACGGAGCTGACCTCGAGCCCAGGGTCTGCGAGACGTTCCACAAGTACCGGAGGACCCACAACGAGGGTGTTTTCGCCGTGTACACCGACGAGATGCGCGCTCTCAGGCGGTGCGGCGTGATCACGGGTCTGCCTGACGCGTACGGACGGGGGCGCATCATCGGCGACTACCGTAGGGTCCCCCTCTACGGAGTGGACCGCCTGATCCAGGAAAAGGAGAGCGACCTCCGGAGCCCGGAGCTCACTACCATCACTGTGGACACCATCAGGCTGCGCGAGGAGGTCCACGACCAGATCCTCGCCCTCGAAGAGCTGAAGGAGATGGCCCGTTCCTACGGCTACGACATTTCGCGACCTGCCCGCTCCGCCCGGGAGGCGTTCCAGTGGCTTTATTTCGGTTACCTCGGCGCCATAAAGCAACAGAACGGCGCCGCCATGTCCCTCGGGAGGACCAGCACGTTCTTGGATATCTACCTCGAGCGCGACCTGCGCCGGGGCGCCATCACGGAGGACGAGGCCCAGGAGCTGGTGGATGACTTCGTGATCAAGCTGCGCATGGCGAGGCAGCTTCGTACGCGGGCCTACGACGAACTGTTCGCCGGCGACCCTCTGTGGGTCACGGAAGCCATCGGCGGGATGGCACTGGACGGCCGGCCGCTCGTCACGAAGACGAGCTTCCGGATGCTGCAAACCCTGTACAACCTCGGCCCCGCCCCCGAGCCCAACCTCACGATCCTCTGGTCGAAAGACCTCCCCAGGCCTTTCAAGGAGTTCGCGTGCAGAGCGTCGTACGACACGAGTTCCATCCAGTACGAGAACGACGATCTCATGCGGCCCATTTTCGGAGATGACTACGCCATCGCCTGCTGTGTCTCGGCGATGAGGGTCGGAAAGGAGATGCAGTTCTTCGGCGCCAGGTCCAACCTGCCGAAGGCGCTCCTTCTCACCTTGAACGGCGGCCTGGACGAGATTTCCGGAGCCAAGGTGGCGCCCGAGTTCTACCGGGCCGGAGCGGAGCCTCTCGAATTCGGGCCTGTATGGGACGCGTTCGCAAGGATGCTAGGGTGGCTCGCCGGCAAGTACGTGGACACCATGAACGTCATCCACTACATGCACGACAAGTACGCGTATGAGAGCCTCGAGATGGCTCTCCACGACACGCACGTAGGGAGGTTCATGGCCTTCGGAATCGCGGGCCTCTCAGTGCTCGCGGATTCGCTTTCCGCCATCCGGTACGCGAAGGTCACGCCCCGGCTCGACTCGCGGGGGATAGCTACGGAGTTCGACGTGGAGGGCGACTTTCCAAAGTTCGGCAACAACGACGACAGGGTCGACTCCCTGGCCCGGGATTCGGTGGTGCTCTTCCACGAGAAGCTCGAGGAGCGTCCCGCGTACAGGGACGCGAAGCACACTCTCTCGATCCTCACGATCACCAGCAATGTGGTGTACGGAAAGATGACGGGGTCCACGCCCGATGGAAGGAAGCGCGGAGAACCCTTCGCGCCCGGCGCCAACCCCATGCACGGGCGAGACACCCATGGCGCTGTCGCGTCCCTCGCGTCCGTGGCCAAGATCCCGTATGAGCGGGCCATGGACGGCGTCTCGTACACGTTTTCGATCACGCCGAAGGCCCTCGGAAAGACGCCCGCGGAGGCTGTCTCGAACCTCGCAGGCCTCATAGACGGGTATTTCGCCAAAGGCGGGCATCACATGAACGTGAACGTGTTCCGGCGCGAGACCCTCGTCGACGCCATGGAGCATCCCGAGAAGTACCCGCAGCTGACCATACGAGTGTCAGGGTACGCTGTGAACTTCGTGAGGCTCACCCGCGAGCAGCAGGAGGAAGTCCTGGCGAGGACGATTTTCGAGAGATGACCGGCCGCTGCGAGGAAAGACGCGAAGACACGGGGGCCGTCAAGGGGTACATCCACTCCATCGAGACCATGGGCACCGTGGACGACGGCGGGATAAGGTTTGTCCTCTTCATGCAAGGGTGCGCCATGAGGTGCGTGTTCTGCCACAACCCCGACACCTGGCTGCGTTTGGGCCGGGAGGTGACCGTGGATGACGTCATGAGGGAGATCCTCGATTACAAGCCCTTCTTCGAGGCGTCGGGTGGAGGGGTCACTGTTTCCGGGGGCGAGCCGCTCCTGCAGCACAGATTCGTGAGAGCCCTCTTCGAGACGTGCGGCCGCCACGGCCTCCACCGGGCCCTCGACACCGCGGGTTACTGCAAACACGGAAGCTTCGAATCAGTCCTCGATTGCACCGATCTCCTGCTCTTCTCCGTCAAGGTCGTGGACGAAGAGAAGCACGTGAGGCTCACCGGCGTGAGGAACCACGTGATCCTTGCGAACCTGCGTCTAGCGGTGGAGCGAGGGATGGACATCGTGGTGAGGTACGTCCTCATCCCTACTGTCAACGACTCCGAAAGCGACCTTCACGACGTCGCAAGGCTGGTGGCGTCGCTGGGCGGCAGGGTGAGAGCGGACATCCTCCCCTATGACCGCATGGGGGTGCCCAAATGGAAACAGCTCGGCCTCGATTGCGCCCTCGAAGGTGTGCCTGAACCCACCGCACACGATCTCGCCAGGGCACGCCGCATTTTCCGTGAGTACTCCGTGCGGCTCAGAACGGACTACACCACAGACTGAACCGCAGAAGAATTTCCCCGGCATGAGAAGGACAATTGCATAATTCGTCGAATAGGCTATGGCATAACCTTGATGTGCGCGCGAGTGTCGGCAGAACCTTACGATTATCGTAGTGACTGTGGCCGATTGGGGTGATTTTCGTGAACGATGTGGTCGTGCTGGATAAGCTCGACAAGGAGATCCTGTCGTGTATCCAGCGGGACGGTCGCATGCCTTTCACAGCCATCGCTGAGAAGCTGAAGGTGGCGGAGGGTACGGTAAGGAAGCGCGTCGCGCGCCTTCTTGAGGAGGGGGTGGCCCGGATCACGGGGGTGGTCGACCCGTTCCGCCTGGGGATGAACTTCGTCGCCATGGTGGGCATCAGCGTTGAGGGCGACTCACCGGAACGTGTCGTCACCGAGCTCGTGAAGTTGCCTGAGGTGAGGTACGTCGCCATTTGTACCGGCGCCTATGACATCATGATGGAGGTCGTGCTCAAGTCCAACAACGAGCTTTACGCTTTCCTCACGCACAAGCTGAGGAAAGTGCCGGGGATCGCAGGGTCGCAGACCTCGCTGGTTCTCAAGGTATGCAAGGAAAGCTCGGCATGGAACGGGTGGGCCGGCATCGAGGAGGAGGGTGGAAGCCATGGACGAGACGGACTTTCCGAAGTGGCAGGCTCCGGATGACGTTCTTCAGCACTCGCACAGATAGACACTGACGACACGATTGACAGGAGGGATTGACATGGCTTCCAGGAGATCAAGCGCATCACGGGTGATCCTGCTCGTCGGGGTCATCGTGGTACTCGCGGCCGCGCTGTTGGTCGTGAACGTGATTCAGAAGAGGTCAAGCGTGACCACGATCGGAATCATGCAGATCATTGAGCATCCCGCGCTCGATGCGGCCAAGAAGGGCTTCATAGACGGCCTTGCCGAGGAGGGCTTCGTGGAGGGCGACGACCTCAAGTTCGAATCCCAGAGCGCGCAGGGTGACATGGCTACGGCTCAGTCGATAGCGCAGAAGTTCGTGAACGACAAAGTGGACATGATCCTGGCTATAGCGACGCCGACGGCTCAGGCCGCGGCGAAGGCCACGACCACGATTCCGGTACTCATCACGGCGGTGACGGATCCTGTGGCGGCCGAGCTTGTGGAGTCCATCGATCGCCCCGGCACGAACGTCACGGGCACCTCTGACCTGACGCCCGTGGCAAAGCAACTCGAGTTGTTGAAGCAGCTTGTGCCGACCGCCCAAAGGGTCGGGATCATCTACAACGCCGGCGAGACGAACTCCGTCGTCCAGGTGAACCTGGCGAAGGAAGCCGCGCCGGCCCTCGGAATCGAGCTGGTCGAGGCGACCGCGAGCTCCACGAGCGGCGTGTACGAGGCTGCCCAATCCCTCGTGGGCAGGGTTGACGCCATCTACGTGCCAACCGACAACACCGTCGTCTCGGCGCTGGAGTCCGTGATCAAAGTAGCCGAGGAGTCCACCATCCCGGTCGTCGTGGGCGAGGAAGACGGCGTGAGGCGCGGCGCCCTCGCCACAGTTGGCATCGATTACTACGCGCTCGGGAAGCAGACAGCGAAGATGGCGGCGAAGATCCTCCGCGAGGAGGCCGAACCGTCGGAGATGCCCGTCGAGTACCAGGAGGACGTGCGGCTGGTCATAAACCTCAAGGCCGCGGAGAAGATGGGCGTCACGGTTCCCGAGTCTCTGATACAACAGGCTTATGAGGTGATACGGTAGTGATGTCCCTTGGCGCACTCAGTGGAGCCCTGGAACAGGGCTTGGTCTACGCGGTGATGGCCCTTGGGGTATACGTTACGTTCCGGGTCCTCAATTTCCCCGACCTCACCGTTGATGGGAGTTTCCCGCTGGGTGCGGCTGTTGCTGCGAAATTGATATCCACCGGGGTCGACCCGGTTCTCGCGACCGCGGTCGCCCCGGTCCTCGGCTTCGTCGCGGGAGCGACGACAGGGGTTCTCAATACGAAACTGAGGATTTCAGGGCTCCTCGCAGGAATACTCACCATGACCGCGCTGTACTCGGTGAACCTCCGCATCATGGGGAGAGCCAACATCCCGCTCCTCAGGAGCGCGACCGTGCTCACGACGCTGCAAGGCCTTGGAGTTCCCGGCTTCATCGCGGCGCTGCTGCTCTTCCTGGTGTCAGCGGTTGTGGTCAAGCTGTTGCTGGACGTCTTCCTTCGCACCGAGTTCGGCCTCGCTCTGCGTGCGACCGGGGATAACGAGGTCATGATACGCAGCCTCGGTGTGAACACCGACTCCATGAAGATCATCGGCCTGGGCCTGTCCAACGCCTTGGTCGCCCTTTCCGGAGCCATGGTCGCTCAGTACCAGGGGTTCGCCGACATCGGGATGGGAATCGGCATGGTCGTCGCGGGGCTTGCGTCCGTCATCGTCGGCGGGGCGGTCATCGCGCCCGCGACCATCGGCCTCGCCACGTTCAGCGTGGTGGCGGGCTCGGTGGTCTACAGGTTCGCGGTGTTCATCGCCCTCCGGATGGGTTTTGCCCCGACCGACTTGAAGATCGTGACCGCGGCCCTCGTGGTGATAGCCCTATCCGCACCCGCTATCAGGGCGAGCCTCGGTATGGAAAGGAGGCGGGCGCTGGGCCATGGTAAAGTTGACGCATCTGCGGAAAACATTCCTGCCAGGAACGACTAACGGCCGCATGGCGCTTCGGGACGTGTCTCTGGATCTTGCTGCCGGGGACTTCGTCACCATCATCGGCAGCAACGGCGCAGGGAAGTCCACGCTCCTGAACGCGGTGGCGGGAGTCTTCCCCGTTGACGAGGGCACTATCGTCATAGACGGCCAGGATGTCACCGCCCTCCCGGAACACGAACGGGCTCCCATCATCGGGCGGGTCTTCCAGGACCCGATGCAGGGGACGGCAGGCTCCATGTCCATCGAAGAGAACCTTTCGATGGCCGCGAAACGGGGCGAGCGCAGGCGTCTCAAGAGGGGGGTCACACAGAAGGATCGTGAATCCTTCAGGGAATACCTTGCCCTCCTCGGCCTCGGACTCGAGAACAGGCTCTCAGAGCCGGTGAGGCTGCTCTCCGGTGGCCAGCGTCAGGCCCTTGCTCTCTTGATGGCTACGATAAAGGAGCCGAAGGTGCTGCTTCTCGACGAGCACGCCGCGGCCCTAGACCCGAGGACGGCTCAGGACATCCTTGCCCTCACAGACCGGCTCGTTAGGCGACACGGGCTCACGGTGATGATGGTGACGCACAACCTCCGCCACGCGCTGGCCTACGGAAACCGCACGGTCATGATGCACGAGGGCGAGATAGTGCTCGACGTTGGCGGGCCGGAAAGGTCCGGCATGACCGTGGCGGACCTTCTGGAGCGATTCCACGCCACGCGTGGGGAAAGGCTGCTTGACGACAGGATACTGCTCGAAGTGTAGCCCTGTTTCGGAGTGCGGCCACCTTGGAGCGCAGGTTCACACCAGAGGTTCGCGCTATGCCGCACCATGTGATGAGGTCCGGCGCAGCGGATAGCGCCGGACCTCAGCCTCTTTCTTTTCCTGATGACAAGGGCTGGAGCTCCCCCGCTAGCTCCCTCGCTCAGGACTGGGCGAGAGCGGAGCGCGAACGCCGGGCCACAGCCTCCTGGGCCGCCTTGCGGGCCTGGAGGTTCACCCGGGCCGCCGCCGTCTCGAGGATCCTTTGTACCAGGTCCTCGAAGGACACCCCACCTGCCATCGCGGCGATGGGGAAGAGGCTCACCGTCGAAAGGCCTGGCAGCGGATTGATCTCCAGAAAGTGCGGGTTGCCCGCGCCGTCCAGGCGCACGTCCACACGGGCGAGATCCCTGCACTCGAGCACGCGGAACGCCCTGATGGCCACGTCGAGGATCTTGCCTGCGAGTTCGTCGGAGACCGGCGCCGGGCACAGGAACTTTTCGAGGTTGTTGTGCTTCGTGTCATAGCAGTACACGAATGATTCGGGCTCAACCTCCGAAGTGGGTCGCACTTCCATGATGGGAAACGTTTCGAGCTGCCGGTTGCCCAATATCCCCACGGTGAACTCGCGCCCCGGGAGAAACTCCTCCACGAGGGCGGGCTGCCGGTAGTTCCCGGTGATCCAGTCCACCATGGCGACAAGCTCTTCCCTGCTGTTGACCTTGGACGAATGCCTCACGCCCTTGCTGGAACCCTCATAGGCGGGCTTCACGAAGAGCGGGAATTCCGCGCCGATGTCTTCGGGCAGGTCCGCAGCGGAATCGACTTTGATCGCCTTCGGCGTCGGAATCCCATACGATGAAACGAGGGCCTTTGTTACGGCCTTGTCGAGGCACACTGCGAGCGTAAGTGGGTCTGAGCCGGTATACGGGATTCCCAGCGATTCCAGTATCGCCGGAACGATAGCCTCGCGACACCTGCCATCCCAGCCCTCGGCGATGTTGAAAACGATGTCGACGTGGTCGCGTTGTACCTTCGAAAGAAGCCCCGGACCGTACGGCATCCTTACCACGCGATGTCCTGCAGCCCGAAGGGCTTTCGCTATTCGGTCTACCGTTGCCTGTTCCTCAAACTCGGCGTCAGCGTCTTCGACTACCATCTCGGACCTGGGACAATCCTTCTTGAGGTTGTAGGCAAGACCTACCACAAATCCCATGGTCATCCCTC
>JBLNDA010000067.1:0-4850 GCA_050261175.1 Clostridia bacterium | reverse complement strand
GTTTGGCTCTCCCGATCGCAGGAACGATCCGGGAGACGAGACTTCGGGGACCTTCAGGCGCAGCTTCTGACTCGTGCGTTTACATAAGGTGGCGGCCAACGGGGGCATTCCAGTCCATCACGGCGCGGTGTGGCGCTCGGCAGTCTGACGCACGCGGAATCCTCACACTAACATATGAAGACCGAACCGATGGACAGCAGGGCCAGCAGCGCGTACACCCACCGGGACCGCTCGGTGTTTGCGACAGGCGCATCTAGTAGGCGCTTCACACGAGCTACACCTGGGTTACCGCCCGGAGACAACGAGGCGAGAGAGTGCGCCCATTTTGTGCGGTCCCCGTGCCGCATGAACTTCACGATGGCTGAAGCGAGTTCCGCTCCAAGCCCGGTTTGGGATGCCGCCAGAGCGTCGCAGACCTGCTCTTCTTCGGCGCGGAACGCCGCGTACGACCACAACGCGGCAGGCGAGAAGAAGGTCAGGTTGCGGCAAAGCACGAGAAACCAGTTGAGGACGTGTCCATTGCGCCGGATGTGCGCCAATTCGTGAGCCAAGGCGGCGCGCAGCTCGTCATCGTCCAACAGGTCAAGAGCCCCTGTGGACACAGTGACAACCCGACCGCCGGTCCCGCCCGTGAACATCAGGGGATAAGGATAATCCAGCGCCCTAAGTGCGGGAGGTTTCACGTCTTGCTCGTTGCAGAGACTATCCAAAACACCTCTTGCCCTTGCATCACCCTTTGAGGCGGGCGGCAGGTGTCGGAGCAACCGATAGGTGCGGCACCAGGCAAGCCCATACGCCGATAACGAGAAGGCCAGCCAGATCAGGGAGACTGGCGCAACCCAAGAGGTAATTCGGTAATTGAGCTGACAGAGCAAGTGATACGACGGTAAATCCTGCAGGAAACCGATGTAACTATAGTGACTGTGACTGTACTCGCACGTCTTGCCGATAAGGACGTAGTTGATGACGTACGAAAGCACCGGCACCACAAGGGGAGCCGCGTAAAGCCAGTTGCGGTGCACACTCCTTTGCGGCGCAAGCCGAAGCGCAATTGCAGCAAGCACTGCCAGGGCCGACGACAGGACGAACGTGTACGTGATGAAGGGATGTTGGAAGAGCGAATACACGCCGCCACCTACTTCCGTTTCCTAAGCTCCGCAATGGCGCGTTCAAGCTCGGCCAGGATCTCTGGGTCCGCTCGATCTGCCTGAGAGACCAACTGAGAGACGACCTCCTTGCCGAAGCCGTCGAGGAGCCCTGTGATGACCTCGGCTGCAACCCCCTGTCTGAACTCGTCCTTCGAGACCGACGGGCGGTACACGAAGGCTGCGCCATCCCTGTCTTTGGCAAGTAACCCTTTGTCAGCCAGTCGAGACATAACGGTCATGACGGTGGTATAGGCAATCCGCTTCCTAAGGCGGAGCCCCTCGTAAACATCGCGTACGGTACACGCGCCTCTGGCCCACACCTCTTCCATGATCTCGGCCTCCAGGTCGCCCAGCACCTTGCCGAGCCCTTTCCTGCCAGGCTTGAAATCGAGCAGGCGAAACACGGTCATCACTCCCAGATTCATGCTTATATTGTACATCAAATTGAACTGCGGGAGAAGTGTTGGCAACCAGCGCACGCCGGCGAACGGAGCTGGTGAACTACGCTTGCTGACGAACGCCACTCCTCCCGCAGGCTAGCGATCCAGCGGTCTACCTCGTCACCTCCAACCCCTCCCCGACAAGATACGGAGCGTTGTTCATGATGCGAACCGTACCCTGCACGCGAACCCGGGCACCTGGCTTGAGCTTGACTGTGAAGTCGTAGAACTGCACGAACAGGAGGTTTGCGCCGTCGGTTACAGTGATCCAGCACCCCGACGTCTGGCATACTTGTCCCACCTGTGCACCCACGATCACTCTCCTTCCGACATAAGCCTGGGTGTCCGCAAACAGGGTGGCAAGTTCCACGGTCTCAGCCTTATTGATATCAATGGGCGCCCCGTATTTCAACGAACCTCCAGCGCTACGCGTTACAAAAGCGGCGACCAATGCAAGCGCGGCCACCGCAGCGCCGCTAAGCAGCAGAGCCCCTCTTGACATCCCTCGTCACCCTCCCGTCTCTAATGGTGATTGTGCGGGGTAACGATCCCGCCAGTTCTGCATTGTGAGTCACCACAATCACTGTGGTACCCGCCTGGTTGATCTCTCGCAACAGGCCGAATACGTCTTCGGCGGTGCGGCTGTCCAGGTTGCCGGTGGGCTCATCCGCCAGCAGGATGGAGGGACTATTGGCCAGAGCCCTTGCCACCGCCACCCGCTGGATTTCGCCGCCGCTCATTTGCGATGGCAGATGAAGCATGCGCTTGTCCAGACCGACGCGGCGTAGTAGCCCGGCAGCCTTCTCACGGGCAGCTGAGTCGCCCGCGAAGTACATGGGCAACATCACGTTTTGCAGCGCCGTCATCGTGGGCACGAGCAGGAACTGCTGAAACACGAAACCAATGGTCTTCCGGCGTAGGACGTCCAGTTCCCGCGCGCTCAGCTTCTCGATTGGGCGGCCCGCGATAGAGATATGGCCGGTCGTGGGCCTGTCAAGCAGGCCGATGATGTTCAGTAGAGTCGATTTTCCCGAACCCGAAGGTCCGAGAATTGCCACGAACTCGCCTGCCTCCACTTGCAGTGAGAGGTCGGCCAACGCGTGGACCTTCTCCTGGCCGCGGCGGTATACCTTGCTAAGGTTCTCGATACGTATCACCGGTGAGCACCTCCTCATTCGTTTCTCAGAGCTTCAATGGGGCTGAGTTGGGCCGCACGGAGGGCGGGGTACAGCGTCGCAAGGATGCCCACACCTACCGGGAAGAGTACCGAAACGGCCACTGAGTACCAGGAGAGCTGACCGACCGACCGGGTGGGCATAACGGACACGAATTGCCTCAAGATTACATCGCCCATCAAGGTGGTTGCGGAGCCGATGCCTGCCCCCAACAGGCCTCCGAAGAGGCACATGCCCAGGCCTTCAGAGAGGAAGAGCTTGAAGATTTGCCACCGTGAGGCGCCGATGGCCTTCATGAGCCCGATTTCACGCGTGCGTTCGAATACCGCCATCAGCATGGTATTCATCGTGCCGAGGCCGCCAATGACGAGCGCTATCAGCATCACGAGGAACAGCATGCTTTGCCCTGCCTCGACGAGATTCTGAATCGTCCCGAGCACCTGGGCCACGGTGACGGCCTGGACGTCAGGGATTTTCTCGATGTCCTCGATGGCGGCCGGCACGCCGCCGATGTCTTTGACCCTGATGTTGACGGCCACGACGCGACCCTGCAGGTTCAGCAGCTCTTGTGCGGTTTGGAGGGTGGTATAGGTGGAGTAGTCGTCCTTCGACCCCGTGGTCTCGAGGATACCGACGACCTTGAGGGACGCTGGTTTTCCTCCTACTACCACGGTGATGGAGTCGCCAATCTCCTTGAACTCGCCTCCCTTCTCGGCAAACACCTTCGCTTCGACGCTGCCGAGGACGATCTCGCCGAATTCCTGCGGGAAGCGCCCCTGTATCTTCCACCAGGACTTGAGTTTGAGCTCCTCAGGGGTTATGCCGATGAGCGGGTGTGAAAGGTCCAGGTACTTGTACGCGCCGTACACGTTGGGGGAGGCGCTTGCTACGTTGGGAAGTTCCTGGATCTTCCCCACAACGTCTTCAGGCAAGGTAGCGGGCACCTGGCCGCCGGTCATGATGACCGCGATTGCTTCGTACGGGCACCCCTTTGCCACGGCCACTATTTGAGCGCCCATGTTCTCAAGCTCTGACCGCATGCCCTGTTCGTAACCTTGCTTCAACGCGATCAGGCTGAACAGGGCCGCAGCGGCGATGGTGATACCGAGGATGGAGAGTGCAGACCTAATCTTGCGGCGCCGGATACCATCCCAGACAATGGTGAACAGGTTCATTTCGACGTTTCCTCCATTCAGCAACGGGTATTGTCGCGTAATCGCCGTTACCAATTCTGTTCGTAGAATTGGCCTCTGCCGAAATACGCGAACGACTTGATGACCTTTCCGTCCTTGACGACGTACACTCCCGCGTGACAACCGTAGTTTACGACCTCCGTGCTCAGCCCGGGATCGTTGTCCCGGTACTTCGAACGGTAGTATGTGAGGACCTCTTGCTTGACGCTGGCGAGGGGGTCCGAAGCGCTTTCCCGGGCAAGACCTATCGGGCTTGCGCTGCTTCCTGCGCTGCTTCCGAGGAGCGCTCTTTCGGGCCGGGTGAGCCCCCGGGGGCCGACGTACAGCGCCCCCGCGGCCGATACGACTATACAGAGAAGTGCGTACGGCCAGGCCCTGCGAAGCCATTCAAGCCATCGGGGTGATCCAGGGTTGGTTGCACCGCTCATCTCGTAGCCTCCGTTTCGTTTTCCACATGCGCGCCATGATTGAGCGCGGCTGGTCAAGACAACACCTATACAGCATCATACTATGCTCTATAGTACTTATCAATATAGCACCGTCGCCAGTGAGTGTCAAGCACAGTGAGGCAGTCCTCCCCTTGATCTGAGGTTTGCATTGCAAAGGGCGCAGCCGTCGGGTCCGCCCGTTCGAGCGTTCGGCCATTGGGGCATGTTGCTCTTTCCGTCGGACAACTGTCCGGGTCCGGGAGTCCGGCACCGGCACCACCTAGGATGTGCCTTGAGGAAGGAAGACTGGATATGCGCAAGGTGCTTGCCGCAGCATGGGTTGCTTCTTCAACAGGGGGCTTAGCTGGGGCAATCCAGAGGGACTGTCAAGCGATTGTCGAAATGAAGGCGCAATGAAGGCGCAGTTAAGATGAAGGGGCTTTGCAGATCTGCAAAGCCCCAGCCA
>JBLNDA010000066.1:0-24733 GCA_050261175.1 Clostridia bacterium | reverse complement strand
AGACACGCCCTTGCGACCGCTGCGCGTGGGAAGAGGATTTGGCTGGGGCTGGTCATCACCGGCGCCGATATCTTGTTCGTCGGGGCGGCGATATACGTATCAGGCGGGCCTTCAAGCCCCTTTTGGGCGATTTTCGCATTGCCGGTACTCGCGGCGACCATGAGGTTTGGGCTCAAGGTCGGGCTCGTCGCAACGTGCGCGGCGAGCGTCCTCTCTCTTGTAGTCCTGGCGGCTGGAGGGTTCTCAAACGGGCTGTCAGGGCTGAACCTTTCCAAGCTCGTGTTCATGATCTCGATGTCACTGCTCTTCAGTTTCTTCTTCGGCACCCTCGTGGAAGAGGAGAAGAAGCTGAGGCAAGAGATCCTCACCCTTTCGAGGACAGACCCGCTCACCGGGATCTACAACCATCGCTATCTGCTCGATCTCCTTCGAAGCGAGCTCAAGAAAGCCGCCCGATATGGCGAGCCCCTTGCGGTCAGCATGATAGACCTCGACCTCTTCAAGAGCGTGAATGATACCTTCGGGCATCTTGCAGGCGACAAGATCCTCACGCAGCTCGTGGACACGCTCAAGGGGACATTCCGGGCGACCGATTGCCTGGCCCGGTACGGTGGCGATGAGATAGCCGTGGTGATACCCAAGGCCGGACAGAATGAGGCTCTCACCGCGCTGGAAAGGGCGAGGGACGCCGCCGCGCGGGCCCGTTTCTCCGAGCCGAACGGCCGAAGCCTGCAGGTCACGATAAGCGCCGGGGTCGCCATCTTCCCCGATCACGGCGACGATGCCCTGACTCTCCTCGACAGGGCCGACCGCGCGATGTACGCGGCGAAGAACTCCGGCGGCAACCGCGTGCAACTGTACCACCCATCTCTCGAGGAAGCCACTCTAGAAGCAGCTCCGGCCATCGATTCACACTTCCGATCACTTCCCGCGCCGCGGGAGGATTTCGGCGCGACTTGAAGAAATTGTATAGCAAAATGAGAAGAAGGAGGGAAGGTGCCTTGGAGAAGGTCCTGCTAGTGGAGCACGACAAGTGTACGGCTTGTCGTATCTGCGAACTCGTGTGTTCAGCGAAGCATGCAGGGTCGTTCAACCCGGCGAAAGCCCGGATCACCGTGGCGACGTTTCTCGAGGACAACTTCTTCTTTCCGCTCACGTGCCAGCATTGCGAGGATCCCCTCTGTCAAGATGTCTGCCCCGCCGGTGCCATATCGCGGGACCCGGAGACAGCAGCAGTAGTGATCGATGACGGAAAGTGCATAGGGTGCAGAATGTGTCAGGCCGCTTGCCCCTTCGGCGCAATCGCCTACTCCCCGTCAGAGGACAAGGTAGTGAAGTGCGACCTGTGCGGCGGCGAACCCGAGTGCGTGCTGTTCTGCCCGTGGGACGCGATCAAGTACGTCCAGGCTGACGATGCCGCTCTCCGCAGGCGCAAGGCTGTCGGCGAGAAGCTCAAGAAAGCTTTGCAGGAGGTGAGACTGTGATGTACGGGTGGACGGGGAAGACCCTTCGGGTTGACCTCAGCGCAAGGTCGGTGTCGGTGGAAGGCCTGTGCCCCGAGCTCGCCGAGAACTACCTCGGGGCGAGAGGCTTGGGCACGAGGATCCTCTATGACGAGCTCAAACCCGGAGTGGATCCGCTCGGACCCGACAACAAGATCGTCTTCGCCACCGGCACCCTCACCGGCACAGCAGCCACCTCCGCCGGCCGCTACAACGTCGTCACGAAATCGCCGCTCACGGGGTTCATCGCCGCGTCGAACTCCGGCGGCTACTTTCCGGCCGAGATGAAGTATGCCGGCTTTGACGCCATCATCGTGGAAGGCGTCGCACAAGAACCGGTGTATGTTTGGGTGCACAACGGCAAAGCGGAGATTCGTTGCGCTAAACATGTCTGGGGAAAGAACACGGCCGATACCACAGATACCCTTGTTTCGGAGACCGACCCCGACGCCAAGGTCGCCTGCATCGGTCCCGCCGGCGAGAAGCTCGTGCTTTTCGCAGGTGTCATTAACGACAAAGGCAGGGCCGCCGGGCGCTCGGGTGTCGGCGCCGTTATGGGGTCCAAGAACCTGAAGGCCATCGTCGTGAGGGGCACCGGAGACGTAAAGGTGGCCGACCCCGCGAAGTTCAGGGAGGCTGTGCTCGCGGCCTTCAGGAAGACCAAGGAGTCTCCCGTCACATCACAAGGCCTCCCGTCGTACGGGACGCCGGTCCTCGTGAACGTCATCAACCAGCATGGCGCGTTCCCGACTCGCAACTTCCAAACGGGTGTGTTCGAAGGTGCCGAAAGGATATCAGGTGAGACACTGGCTGCGACGCTTCTCGTGAGAAAGCGCGCGTGCTTCGGGTGCCCGATTGCATGTGGGCGTCCCACCATGATCAAGAGCGGGAAATACAAGGGACAGGGGGAGGGGCCTGAGTACGAGTCCATCTGGGCGCTGGGAGCCGCGTGCGGCGTCGACGACCTCGAAGCGGTGACCAAGGCCAACTATCTCTGTAACGAACTCGGCCTTGACCCGATAACGATGGGTTCGACGATCGCGTGCGCCATGGAGCTGTATGAAAAGGGCTATCTCCCGAAGAGCGCGACAGATATCCCTCTCGAGTTCGGCAACGCTGATGCCGTGGTCGAGGCCACGCGCAAGACGGGGTACCGGGAAGGCATCGGCGACCTGCTGGCAAAGGGCTCATACCGCCTTGCCGCGGAGTTCGGCCACCCGGAGCTTTCCATGAGCGCGAAGAAGCAGGAGTATCCGGCGTACGACCCGCGAGGCGTGAAAGGCATCGGTCTGAACTACGCCACTTCGAACAGGGGTGGCTGCCACGTGAGGGGATACACGATCTCTCCTGAGGTGCTCGGTGTCCCTGAGAAGATAGACCCGTTGTCCAAGGATGGGAAGGCCGCCTGGGTCAAGGCGTTCCAGGACGTAACAGCGCTCGTGGACTCGGTCGGGATGTGCCTCTTCACCACGTTCGCGCTGGGCGCGCAGGACGTGGCGAGCATGCTGGAGCCCGCGACGGGCATCCCGTTCTCCGAGGCGAAGGCGGTACTGGCGGGCGAACGCATCTGGAACCTGGAGCGCCTCTTCAACCTGAGGGAAGGGCTCACGAAAGAGGACGATTCCCTGGCCCCAAGGCTGCTCACCGAGCCCATGCCTGAAGGGCCCGCGGCCGGGCACGTCGTGGAACTCGCCGACATGCTGGCCGATTACTACGCCGCGAGGGGCTGGGACGAAGACGGCAGGCCTTCGGCGCAGACGCTGGGGAGGCTGGGGCTCGCCGGTTGACTGTGGCGTAGCGATTCACTCGTGTCGCGTGGGAGTCCGGGTCATTCGCGGTTGCCGGCGCTCCGCTGCGGGGAGGGTGCGTCAAGCGGGGCGCCCGAGGCGCCCCAGCGGAGCCCCGCGCGGGCGGGGGCTGAGTCTCCAGCGCCCGTTCCCCGTCGCGTGACCGCCGGCAACCTGTGATCCCCTGCGGAACCGCTGCGGACTCGTGGGTCGACGCGCAGTCGTGTGAGCGAGGGGGACCTGCTTTGCGAGTTCGGTTCTTCTTCTTTCTGAGAGACGCTGCGGGCCAGGACGAGGTCGTGATACCCGCAGAATCGGCTCCTTGCCTCCGGGAACTCATCCGGATCCTCTTGGATCGCTTCGGGGAGCGGCTTGCCAGGCAGCTCGTCACGGCGAACGGGGAGATCCGGAGCGACGTGAACATCCTCGTGAACGGCCGCAATGTGCAGTTCCTGTCGGGGGCTGACACCCGGCTCGAGGACGACGACACCGTGAGCTTCCTTTCGGCGGTCGCGGGCGGGTGACGGGGCGGGGGCGACTTGTGTCGAACCCGGGTGTGCAAGGTCCCGGGGCCGATCGAGAACGGCCAGGTCCGAACCGGGAAGGACGCTTGCTCCGAATGAGTCCACGCGAAGCCGCGTGCGCCGTGCGTGTGGTATGGGGGGATTTGCCCTATGAAGTATGTGATCCTCGGAAACGGCCCGGCGGGGGTGAGCGCGCTCAAGGCAATCCGGGAGGCGGATCCCGCTGGAGACATCACAGTGGTGTCGCCGGAGACGTGGAGGTACTATTCAAAGATCCTCCTGACCCACTGGATTGCGGGAAAAGTAAGGTTCCCAGGTCTTTTCCTTGTCAACGAGGATTTTTACAAGTCGAACGGCGTGAAGACCGTGTTTGGAGCCGCCGCGACCCGCATCGACGTCGAAAGGAAGGTCGTGGAGCTGTCCAACAGGCAGAGGCTCGGATACGACAGGCTCCTCCTCGCCATGGGAAGCTCCCCGCAGGTGCCCGACGTGCGCGGGATAAGGCTTCCCGGAGTTCATTACCTCAGGACGTTTGATGACGCGGAGAGGATCGCCCAAGCGGCGTCCTCGGCTCGGCGGGCGGTCGTGATAGGAGGGGGGCTTGTCAGCCTCAAGACCGCCGAAGGCCTTCTCGCCCGAGGTCTTGAGGTACGGGTGGTCGTGTCTTCGGGCAGGTTGCTGTCGCAGATCACCGCGCCCGAAGACGCTGAGGCGGTTCTCAGGGTTTTCGAGGGCGCGCCGGGGCTTCATACCCTCCTGAACTGTGACGTTGCCAGAGTCGAAGGGACGGGGCGGGTCGAAGAAGTGGTCCTCAGCACGGGCCAGCGCATTGAGTGCGACGTAGTCGTAGTCGGAAAAGGCGTCGCGCCGAACCTCATCTGCACGCGCGGCTCGGGAATCGCCACAGGGCAAGGGGTCATCGTCAACGACAGGATGGAGACAAGCATTCCAGGGATATACGCGGCAGGGGATCTCGCCGAGGGCTTCGACATAGCCCGGGGGAGGGCTGTGGTGAACGCCTTGTGGTCGAGCGCGGTGTGGCAAGGCAGAGTCGCAGGCTACAACATGGCAGGCCGGGACGTAGTGTACCCAGGCGATGTCGCGATGAACTCGGTCACTTTCCGGGGCGGTTGCATCGTAGCTCTCGGGAAGACCAGACCCGAAGACGGGGACGAGGTCCACACATTTGCCCGTAGAAGCGAGGACGGAGACGATTACGCGCGGCTCGTGTTCCGCGGAGACCGCCTTGTGGGGGCGGTTTTGATCGGCCGCTCGGCTCGGACGGCGGGGGTACTCCGCAACCTCATCGCGCGTCGGTCCGACGTCACGCGGATCAAGGCGGAACTGCTGCGGGGCGGCGTGTCCTACCCCGTGATCCTGAAGGACATCGTCGGCTTGTGCGCGCTCGCGGCTTCATGAGGAACGCGAGGAAGCCGCGCCATGCGTCATCGGTACCCTCGGCGGGCTCTCAAGGGTGGCGCCGTTTCGTGGGGATCCGGCTTGACATCGCGCAAGCGTCCGGAGACGCTTTCGGTGCGCGGGAGGGGCGGCCGGTGGTTGCAGGAGGTGTGGCAGGGCCCGGCTCCCCCGCCGGAGGGCACGCTCCTACTAGCTAGAGCGTGCCCTGCTCAGAGCGTCACGCCCTCGTGCAACACCGGCAACCCACCCGATAGTGGCAAACCCGAACCTACACCGCTTCCACGCGCTTGACCTCTGGCACTTCTTCTTTGAGCGCTCTCTCCACGCCGTTCCTGAGGGTCATCACCGACATCGGGCACCCGACGCAGGCGCCGGTGAGCCTCACCTTCACCACACCATCATCGACGCTGACGAGCTCGACATCGCCGCCGTGTGCCCGGAGAGCGAACCTGATCTTCTCGAGAGCCTTTTCAATCCGTTCTTGCACCCCTCGCGCCTCCCTGGTCAAAGTTGCCGGAGCGTCTCATCGGACAGATTATACACCTTAAGTATGGCGGGAGTCGAGCGGACTGATTCAACACATCACGTTATCGTGATCTGAAGGCTCAGCCTGACGCCGGTCCCCGTGTTGACTGCGGTGACGGTGTACACACCCGGCGTCACCGGCACCCCCTCGTTTGTCGTCTGATTCCAGACCTGCAGGAAGATCAGGTTCTCGCCGGGCGGCAGGCTGACTCTCTCTATTGCGAACGTGAAGAACCGCCCCGCCGACCAGCGCCATATCTCCCTGGTGTCGCGGGTCACGATGAAATCAAACCTCTGGCTGGACCGGTACGTGATCGTGACAGGGCTTGTCGTGACGTTGGTCTTGCTCAGACTCAAGCGCACAGGTTCGCCCCGGGCGAAGGTTACCTTGTTGGTCATGAACGTGTGCCGCAACCCGCCCTGCACCACGGACACCTGGTTCACCCCGGTCACGGGTGGTGGTGTCGGCGGGGGTCCAGGAGGAACCGGAGGCCCCGGCGGCATAGGAGGCGCAGGGGGCGTAACAGGCGGTCCGGGCGGCACCACCGGCGGAGGAGGCGGCGGCAGCGGGGTCGGGACTACGATCGTCGGCCTTGTCGGCACCAACAGCACCTGTCCGACGATGATGAGGTCGGGGTTCGGGATGCGGTTTATCGCCGCGAGCACGGCCACTGTCGTGCCGAATCTCGCGGCGATTTCGGCGAGGGTGTCCCCGGGCTGGACGATGTACAGGCGAAAGCCGACCGGCACCGCGACGGGAGGCTGCGGAGCGGGCGCGGGCGCCGGCGGCGCCCCGGGCACGGGTATCTGGAGCACCTGTCCGACGAAGATGACATCGGGGTTCGCGATGTTGTTCGCCTCGACGATGGCTGCTACCGTGGTCCCGAACCTTCCCGCGATGAGGGTAAGGGTATCGCCAGGCTGGACGACATACGTGATCATGACAGTTCCCTCCCGGCGTCGTAGGCCCCGAGCCGGGATCACCCGGCGCGGGGGCCGACAGTCTCTCACAACATGTTATTCCGTGTGACACGTGGTGTTACTTGTTCCTCTACCATGGAACGGGCGTGCGACCTGGCATCCCCTTAAAGGAATACACGCGGGGGAGTCGAACAACGAAGGTGGAGGAATCTGACATCACCCTGACGCGGCGCGCATAGACCAAAGCAGGCAGGATGCACGAACGAGAGCGCGATCCGTCCTGCTGCGCGGGCGCGTGGTCGTCCAGGCGCTCCACCTTCGTTAAGCCGCGGCCGCCTCTGAGGCCGCGATGACCACGGGATCATCAAAGGGGGGACGGGTGACCTTGCTCGAGAGGCTGCGAGAGCTCCCGCGGACTATGCGCGCCGCCGTCCTGCTCGCGGCGGCGGGCGCGGGCGGCCTCGCATTCGCGGTTTCCGGGGGCTCATGGGTCGGCATGAGAGCGCCTGGGCGGGCCCCGGAGGTGCCCCACGTGGCACCGGAGCCCGGGCAAGCCGAGTCATGCGCGGGAGGCCATGGCGACATTCTCGATCGCCTCCGGGCGGCCCACACCCCCGCACTCGAGAGGAAGATCCTGGAGACGGCGCGAGCTGCCGTGGCGAGCGCAGTCTCAGGAGGAGAAGGGGCGGGACTTGAAAAGGATCCCACCACGCCTGAGGGGGATTCCACCGCCCAAGACAGCCTGGATGGATCAGTCCTTGAAACGCCGGCCGGCGTGTTCGTTGCTCTCATCCTCGATGGCAGCGTGAGGGGGTGCATGGGCACGGTCTACCCCATGGAGGCATCGCTGGTCGAGGAGATCGCGAGCGCGGCCCGGATGGCGGCGACATCGGACCCGCGTCGGCCGCCCATACGGCCCGAGGAGGTGCCGCGTCTCGACTACTGCGTATCCGTGGTTGGCAGGCTCAGACGGCACGAGCCGGGGGCGCCAGTTGACCCCCGGACCCAGGGTGTCATAGTGAGGGCGAACGGCCGGGCCGGCGTGATCCTGCCGGGTGAGGCCAGGACGGGTGCGTACGAGATAGCCTGGGCGAAGCGCGAGGCTGGCGCCGGGCCGGGCGACCGCTTCGAGTTACTCGTCTTCGAGACCGAACGATTCGGCAAGGCCTTGCCATTGAGGAGATAGGCGAAGGAGGTAAGCCGCGATGAGAGCACGCTCTCCACGCTCGATACCTTACGCGGCGACGTTGGCGCTCCTGGCTGCGATCCTGCTCGCGGTCGTCGCGAAACCGCTTTCCGCGGACAGCGCCGACAAAGGGTATCTCTATGTGTACGTGGAGGAACGAGTCTGGGCGCCTTCTGAGCGTCCATCCGTGATAGTGCGCGGACGGGGCGCGACCAGGGTGGACCTCACGGTGTGGAAGTTCGACCCGGCGAGGCAGTATGAGGCGCGCGGGTCGCTCAGCTCGGTTGTGGAGGCTCTGCCTCAGGGCGAGGCCGTGCTCGTGAAGAAGCTCACGGAATACCCGCGCCCGAAGAAGCCCGGCGGGGATTTCACGCTGAAGGTGCCGGTGCCCACTGACGGAATCGCGGGCTACGTCATAAGAGTCCGCGACAGCCAGGGCCGCGAGGATGCCACTTGGGTTCTCGTGACCGACCTGGGTCTCGTGACCAAACAGGCTCAAGGCAGGCTCGTGGTGTACGCTCACACGTTCACGAGCGATGCTCCCTGCGAGCGCGCGGAGGTTGCCGTGTACAGCGATGGCCGGGAAGTAGGCCGTGGCACCACAGGGCGTGACGGCATGTGGGTCCTGAACGCCCCGGACCTTCCGAGAGGCCTTTCGGTCGTCGGAACCTTCGACGCGAGCTTCGCGCAGGTGACATCGTCGTACTACTGGGAGGATTCGCGCTACAAGGCGTACATCTACACGGATAGACCCGTGTATCGTCCCGGCCAGAGTGTGTTCGTCAAGGGCATCCTGCGAGAGGAGGCGGAGGGCGGCTACAAGGTGCTCGCAGGCGAGCGCGTGCGTATGGAGGTGCGCGACGCGCGCGACGCGTGCATCTACAAGGTTGAGACCACGACGAATGGCTTCGGCTCGTTCACCGGCGAGCTGACGCTGGGCGATGAACCCGCCCTTGGAACGTACCGGGTGCTCGCGACCGTGAGAGGGAGCACGCACTCTGGCATGTTCAAGGTGGCCGAGTACCGCAAGCCTGAGTACCAGGTGCAGGTGGAAACGCCGAAGGCTACTTACGTGGCGGGAGACGAGATCCCGGTTGAGGTGAGGGCCAGCTACTACTTCGGCGCGCCGGTCCCCGGCGCGAAGGTCAAGTACGCCGTGTACTCCCAACCCCACCACCTCTCGTACTACTCGCCGGAGGACCTCGGCTACTACCCGGCGGATGATGGAAGCTTCGGGTACTACGGCGAGCTCGTGACGTCCGGCGAGACCGCGACGGACGCCGGCGGGACCGCGACGTTCACCATAAGGACGCGGCCCGCGGATACAACACGCAGGATGTTCATCGAGGCCATCGTAACGGACGAGAGCAGGCGCGAAGTCATGGGCAGAACCTCCGTGATCGTGGCGCGGGGGTTGTTCGACCTGAGCGTGCAGCCGGCGGCGTACGTGTTGGAGCCGGAACAACCCGCTATCGTGAAAGTGAAAGCCGAGACGATAGGAGGCAAACCGCTTGCGACGCGCCTTCAGTGGCAGACCATGCGCCAGACATGGGAGGGTAAGAAGGCGAGGCGGTGGAAGGAAGCGTCGGGCGAGCTGCGCACGGCGGCCGACGGGAAGGGGAGCCTTGAGTTCGCGCCTCGCGAGGAAGGCGCGTACGTGGTGGAGGTGACCGGCACGGATGCGCGCGGCAACCGCGTCGCGTCCGAGGCATACCTGTGGGTCGCGAGCGGAGCCGGCCGCTGGCCGAGCTACGGCGGCCCGGAGATCGAGATCGTGACGGACAAGGACGTGTACGAGGTCGGCGATACGGCGAAGATCCTCGTGAACACGACGTTCGACGATGCATGGGCGTTGGTGGCGCTCGAAGGGCGCGACATAACGTGGCACGAGGTCGTGCACGTCGACGGGCATACCAGGCTCTTCGAGATCCCAGTCACCCGGGAGCACATGCCGAATGCTTTCTTCACCGTCACGACGGTCCACGGGAAGAGGCTGTTCACCGGTGAGAAGGCCATCTATGTGTCGGCCAAGGACAACTACCTCAACGTGGCCATCGTCCCGAACAAGGAGACTTACGGCCCCGGTGAGAAAGCCACGTATGTGGTGAAGACCACCGACGCGGCGGGTCGCCCTGTGCAGTCGGAGGTTTCGCTGGGCGTCGTGGACGCGTCCATATACGCGATCTCGCCGGAAATGGCGCCCGACATAAAGAAAGCGTTCTACGGGTCCATTTGGAACAGGGTCGTCACGAACTACTCGTTCCCGGAATGGTACTACGGAGGCGCGGACAAGGACGCAGGATCGGCCGAGGTCCGGAAGGACTTCGAGGACACGGCGTTCTGGAACCCAACCATCGTGACAGACAGGAACGGCACCGGGAAGATAGAGTTCACCATGCCGGACAACCTCACCACATGGCGGGCGACCGCTCGGGCGCACACCCTCAAGACCCAGGTGGGCTCGGCGACCCAGGATGTGGTGGCCACCAAGGACCTCATCGTGAGGGTCGCGACGCCCCGGTTCTTCACCCTCGGGGACAGGACCGCGGTCACGACCGTGGTACACAACTACACGGGGCGAAAGATCGCTGCGAGAGTCTCCCTCAAAGCCCAGGGGATCGCGCTCGAGGACGCGGGAGAGCGCGTGGTTGAGCTGGCCCCGATGAGCCAGGCGTCCCTCGACTGGCAGGTCGAATGCGGAGAGGTGGGGGCCGCGCGTTTCGTGGCGTCGGTTCTGGGTGACGGCGGGCGGGCGAGAGACGCTGTCGAGCTGACAGTGCCGGTGCTCGCTTTCGGGGCGCACCATGAACTGCACGAGGCCGGCGAGGTCGGTGGAGACGACAACGGTGGCGGGGCAGGTAGCGCCGCGGGTGCCGCCGGTGCCGCGGGTGCCGGCGGTGCCCGAGGGTCCGCAGCCGGTGCGGGGTACGGCCAGGCTAAAGCGGTCGTGCGGTTCGACGTGCCCGCGGACGCTCTCCCCGGGACGGTGAACGTGAAGGTAAGGCTCGCGCCCTCCGTTGCGGCCACGGCCCTCGGGGCGCTCGAATACTTGGCGTCGTTCCCGTATGGGTGCGTGGAACAGACCATGAACTCCTTCCTCCCCGACGTGGTGGTGGCGCGGGCCATGCGGGAGCTCGGCGCGAAAGCGTCCGGGGTCGAAGAGGACCTTCCGAAGATGGTCTCGACGGGCCTTGCCAGGCTCTATCGTTACCAGCATTACGACGGCGGATGGGGTTGGTGGGAATACGACGAAACGGATCCGAGGATGACCGCGTATGTAGTGTACGGCCTCGACCTTGCGCGAAAGGCCGGGTTCGACGTGGATGAGCAGGTGCTCGAGCGCGGGAAGAAAGCCCTGGCCGAGCTCGCTAACAAGCCCCGCAACGTGGACGATCTCGTATACAAGCTCTACGTCATGTCCGAGGTCGGCGCAAAGAGCCTGCCGAGGCTCGATGAGATGGTGTCGAGGAGGCTCGAGCTGTCCGAGTACTCGCTGGCGCTCCTCGCGTTGACCCTCCGTAACGTGGGCCGGATAAGCGACGCCGGGCTAGTGCTCCGGGATCTCCTGGCGTCAGCGCGGGGCGACGAGACGCGGACGTATTGGGATGCCCCGGACGGGGAGCGGTACTGGGCGGACAACCGGGTGGAGACGACGGCGTACGCCCTGATGGCGTTGCTCGCGGTGGACCCCGGGAACGAGAAGATCCCTGGGGTCGTGAGGTGGCTCGCGGACGCGCGGCAGGGCGAGGCATGGTTTTCCACCAAGGACACAGCCGCGGCCGTGTTAGCGCTGGCAGAACACCTCAAGCTGCGTGACGAGGTGGCGCCCAACTACACCGCGGCGATCCGCATCAACGGAAAAGACGCTGGCAAGGTGCATTTCACCCCCAAGGACGTCTTCGAGAAAGAGGCTGAAATCAGGGTGCACGCGACCGACTTGGTGCGTGGTGGGAACGAGCTCACTATCTCCAAGGACGGTGGGAAAGGCAGGCTCTATTACACTTTCTCATGTGAATACTACACTGCTGCGAAGTCCGTGGCCCCAGAGGGGCAAGGGATAGCGGTGACCCGCGGCTACTACAGGCTGTCGGCCGCCCGCCAGGCTGGCGGCGGGGCAGCAGGGGCCGGAGGCGAGGCGCGCGGAGGAGGCGCGTCGCAGGCCCGCGCCGGCGATGACGGCACGGGCTACGGTTCCGGGGACAAGACGAGGTATGTCTATGAGCCGGTGGCCGATCCCGTCAAGCCCGGCGAGGAGATATACGTTCGCATAAGCATCAGGGCAGACAATCCCTATACCTATGTGATCGTCGAGGACCCGCTGCCGTCGGGGTTTGAGGCCTCAGACGAGCCGGTAGACGCCTATAGCTGGGACTTTTGGTACGGCAGGAAGGAAGTCCGCGATGAAAAGGTGGTCTTCTTCAGCGGCTACCTGAAGGAAGGCGACAATGAAATAGTGTACCCCATACGGGCGGAGCGGCCCGGGGACTACCGGGTCATGCCGACGCGGGTGTGGGGCATGTACTCCCCTGACGTCTTCGGCCAGTCGGCGAGCTCGAGGATCTCTTGCGTCGAACCGGTCCTCGCTAGCTTCTCCACGACTCTCGAGGACCCGGAGAAGAGCCGCAACCACAATGTCGCGCTGGCCGCCGCGGCCGTCGACGGGGTCGTGCTCCAGCCCGGCGAGGAGTTCTCGTTCGACCGGGTCGTGGGGCCCAGGCTTGCGGAGGCCGGCTACAGGGAGGCGCGGGTGATCTCCGGAGGCAAGAGTGTGCCCGGGATCGGCGGCGGGGTGTGCCAGGTGTCGACGACCCTTTACAACGTGGCGCTCCTGGCCGGGCTGGAGATCGTGGAACGCCACCCGCACTCGAGGCCCGTGGATTACGCCCCGCCAGGGCTGGACGCGACCGTGGCCGAAGGCCAGTACGATCTCAGGTTCCGCAACACGCTCGGGGTGCCGCTCACCTTCAGCGCCCGCGTGGACGGGGACAGACTGGTGATGGAGGCCAGCGGGCGGTTGCCCGACCCACCGGATGTCCGTGTGACCACGGAAGTCCGGGAGACCGAGAAGCCGAGGCTGATCGGCGGTGCGGGCACGGGAGTTTCGGGAGAGGCGGGGGGGCCCGCGAGTTCCGCCTATGGAGGAGAGAACGGAATCCGCGTCGTGGTGTGGAGGAGTTTCAGCTCCAGTGGCGAAACCACAAAAGAGCTGGTATCCGAGGATTATTACAGACCGGTGCACGCGGTGGCCTCGTCCTCACGGTAGGCGCCATCACCACTGACCAGTTCGCCGTTGGGCGGTCGGCGGCGGCAGTTCCCGACGGCGGGACGCCGTGACGCAGCATGACACGGCATAGAGCAAGGTGGAGGGAGTTGTTTGGCTGAGCGGGCGGCGAGCGTAGAGCTGCGCAAGACTCCCCCGACGCCGGATGCGGCGGCGGGGGATGTTGTTGCTATAAGGCGGAGGGTCATTCAGCTGTCACTGCCGGTGTTCGCCGAGGTCGTCTTGCAGACCTTGACCCAGGTTGTGGACATGGCAATGGTGGGGCGGCTCGGCGCGAGCGCGATCGCGGCGGTGGGTTTGAGCATGCAACCTCTCTTTCTGGGGCAGGGCGTGTTCATGGGACTGTCCGTGGGGACGACCGCCCTTGTGGCAAGGTTCACCGGGGCGGGGGACCGCCGGATGGCCGCTCGCACCAATCACCAGTCTTTCCTGGTATCGATGGTTCTGGCGCTCGTGATGTGCGTGGGGGCGTACATGTACGCACGTGATATCGTGAGCCTCATGGGAGCGGAGCCGGACGTCATCGCGCTCGGCACGTCATACCTGAGGTACCTCATCCCGGGGTTCGCCGCGCTCCTCGCCACGATGACCGTCGGGGGCGCTCTGCGCGGCGCGGGTGACACGACTACCCCCATGAAGATCAACGTGCTGGTGAACCTCGTCAACGTCATCGGAAACTACATGCTCATCTTCGGGCATCTCGGCTGTCCGGCGCTGGGAGTCGACGGGGCGGCGATAGCGACGACAGCGTCAAGGATCGTCGGCGGCGCGCTCTTCGTTTGGGCGGCGTGGCGCCGCGGATCGCCCATCGCGCCGCAGGGGCGGCAGCGTCTTGCGGATCATCTCAAGATCGACACGGCGCTCGTGGGACGGGTGCTCAGGGTCGGAGTGCCGGCGATCCTCGAGAGGCTGGTCATAAGCTCGGGGATGCTCGTGTACATAAGGGAAGTGGCCGGCCTGGGGACTGTCGTGTACGCCGCGCACAACGTAGCCAACAACGCCGAGTCGCTGTCTTTCATGCCGGGCCTAGCGTTCGCCACCGCTGCGACCGCCCTTGTGGGGCAGGGATTGGGCGCCGGGAAACCTGACGCCGCGGAGCGGAGCACCAAGGAAGCGCTGAAGCTCGGTCTTGCCGTCATGGGCGCCATGGCGGTGGTTTTCCTTACGGTGCCGCAGTATCTCATGATGATCTACACGTCCGATCCCGAGATAATCAGGCTGGGGTCGATAGCGCTGCGGGTGATATCCTTCGCCCAGATCCCGATGGGCGCGGCGTTCATCTACTCGGGAGCCTTGCGCGGGGCGGGTGACACCCGGTCCGTCCTTTATGTGACGGTTTTCGCCGTGTGGGTGGTGAGGCTCAGCGCGACTTACCTGCTGGTGACGGTGGGCGGGCTCGGCCTCTTCGGCGCCTGGCTTGCCATGGTTGCGGATTGGCTGGTGCGTGGGGGTTACGTGTGGCACAGGTTCAGGGCCGGTGGATGGAAACCACTTCAAGTGTGATCCAGAGCACCTTGGGTGGCCTGAGGGGCGCACGCCCGCCGGTCCCGGGGATAGCGCACGACGGGCGTTGCGCGCGACGGGTGTGGTGCGGGGCGGGCGCTGCGCCGTGACGTGCGGAGAAACGAGGAACAGAAATGGTCACGTCAATCGAAGCCTTGAACTTGGCAGCCGAGAAGCGCGGAATCGATCGCGAGATCCGGAGGCTTGCCTGGCCGGCCATATCTGAAATGATCCTCCACATGTTCGTCTGGATCGTTGACACCGCGATGGTGGGCCGCCTCGGCGCTCAGGCGCTAAGCGCGGTTGGCCTCGGCGGTAACGTTTACTGGACGTGCACGTGGGTTTGCGGCGCCATCGGGATAGGTGTCCAGGCCATGGTGGCGCGGGCGGTCGGGGCAGGGGACACGAGAAGGGCGGCGTTTTCCGCGGGCCAGGGCCTTCTCGCGGGGTTCGCGCTGGGCGCTGTGCTCGCTGGGGGGGCGATAGCGGCCGCGCCGTGGGTCTATCGCTTGGCCGGATTCGCACGAGACGTGAGCGTGCCCGGCATCGAGTACATGCGGATCGTGGGTGCAGGGGCGATCCTGTTCATACCGTTGCAGGTCGGATCGGCCATTCTCCGCGGGTCAGGCGACACGCGTACCCCGCTGTACATCACAATGGTGACGAATTCCGTGAACCTTGTCGGGGACTATGTGCTCATCTTCGGAGTTTTCGGCTTTCCCGCGCTCGGCGTGCGGGGCGCGGCCCTCGCCACGTTCGTCGCCCATATGACGGGAGGCCTGCTGACCCTCGGAGCGGTTTTCCGAAGGAACGGACCAGCACGTCTCCGAGCGAGTGACGTCTTTCGCGTCGACCCACCCACGCTGCGGAACTTGGTCAAGCTCAGCGTGCCCGCCGGGGTTGAAGAGGCGCTCATGAACGGCTCGCGTCTCCTCTCGTCGTTCATCATCGCCACCCTCGGGACGGCCGCGTTTGCCGCGAATCAAGTCACTGTGGCCGCGGAATCGCTTTCGTTCATGCCGGGGTACGGTTTCGCGATGGCCGCGGGCATTCTGGTGGGCCAAAGCCTCGGCGCGCGGAAGGCCGACCTGGCCGTGCAGGTGGGCTACAGGTCGCTGCGCCACTCCGTGGCGGTCATGGGAAGCGTCGCCTTGGTGTTCTTCGCGGTTCCGCGTCTCATCGTCGGGGTGTTCACTGATGACCCGGAGGTCATACGCATAGCCTCAGTGTGCCTGCGCATAGCCGCTTTCGAGCAGATATTCATCGGGATCACCGATACGCTGTGCGGTTCCCTTCGGGGCGCGGGCGACACGCGCACGGCGCTCCGCATAACCGCCGCCGGCACGTGGCTTCTCCGCGTGCCTCTTGTCGTGGTTGCCGTGTACCTTCTTCACCTAAGCCTTCCCGCAGTCTGGGTCATAACCTGCCTTGACTGGGCTGCCCGCTCCGTCCTCGCCGCCAGGCATTTTCGCGCCGGAAGGTGGCAAGAGGCGAGGGTGCACTGAATTCGCGCGCGGCCGGGTCAAGTGAAGGCCGGGCGGGGCGCGCGGAAGCCGGCGACCTTCGCGGGGCTTGGCGCGTCAGGAGCGGTGCGGCGTCGAGCCCCTGAGTCCTCACGCTTGCGGGAGCCTCCTGCCATGCGGGTCATCCACAATGTGAGTTGTCCACAAGGAAACCTACATCTTGTGTGGAATGCTATATCTACCCACTATATGTCGAATCGCTGCCATCCGTCGACACCGGCGGCGACCGTTCGGCGCGCACCGGCCTCACCGCGGCCGAGGGTGGATGCCGATAAGCACGCCGCCCGGGAGCCGTCGCGCGCGCGGTGGCGGACTGCCGAGCGTCACAACTGGCCATGATCCGGCCGTCTGACGGCCTACTCTCCGGGAGGGGTTGGCGTGAGTCTGTGCTTGTCCTTGAAGGAACCGCGGTTATCCAGCAACGCGATTGCCGTGCTTGAGAGCCGGTACCTTAAGAAGGACGAAACGGGCAAGGTGGTTGAGACTCCCAGGGATATGTTCTGGCGAGTTTCGAAGAACATCGCGCTTGTGGACGCCCTGTACGATCCCCAGGTGTACAGAAGGCCCGGGGACGAACTCGCCGTGGGGCCCGAGGTGGCCGCCGGTCCCGAGGCTGCGCAAGATCAGGCCGGGCGGCGTGGCTGCGACGAGCTGGGGCGGACTGCCGCGGCCGAGCCCTCTCAGGCGGGCAGCGAAGCCGCGGGGGATGCCGCAGGCGAGGCTTTCGCGTCGGAGCTGACGAGATGGGACTGGGCAGCGCTTAGATATGCGTTCCAGGACATGGCCGCACGAGGCCTCATCACCGCGTCTTGGGATGAGGTCGAGCGGGTCGTGGCGCGTTCCTCGCAGTCGTTGGCCGCGACGGCGACAGCGTTCTACAACCTCATGGTCGAGGGAAGGTTCATGCCCAACTCGCCCGCGCTCAGCAACGCCGGGCGGGAGCTGCAGCAGCTTTCGGCGTGTTTCGTTCTCCCTATCGAGGATTCCATGGTGAGCATATTCGACACGCTCAAGCACGCCGCGCTCATCCACCAGTCCGGCGGCGGTACAGGCTTTTCCTTCAGCAGGCTGCGCCCGAAGAACGATGTGGTGAGGACGACGGGCGGGGTCGCGTCCGGGCCGGTGTCGTTCATGAAGGTCTTCAACGCCGCCACTGAGGCCGTGAAGCAGGGGGGCGTAAGGCGCGGGGCCAACATGGGTATCCTCCGGGTCGACCACCCTGACGTCCTGGAGTTCATCACCGTGAAGAACGAGCCCGGTCAAGTAACGAACTTCAACATCTCGGTCGCGCTTACCAGCAAGTTCATGGAGGCCCTAGAACGCGACGGCGAGTACGAGCTCCTGAACCCGCGGAGCGGCGAGGTCACCGGGCGGCTCAGGGCCCGCGAGGTCTTCGATCTCATAGTTGAATCCGCGTGGCGCACGGGAGAGCCGGGCATCATCTTCATCGACCGCCTCAACGAGTTCAACCCCACCCCGAACGTAGGGGTGTACGAAGCCACCAATCCTTGTGGGGAGCAGATGCTGCTTCCTTACGAGGCGTGCAACCTCGGCTCCATCAACGTGGCCAAGTTCTTCATAGGGCGAGGCAGGCCGTCCGCCGACCCCGGCTCGTCCGTGGATTGGGATGCGCTGCGTGACACGGTCCACGTCGCCGTGCACTTTCTGGACAACATGATCGACGCGAGCCGCTACCCCCTGCCGGAGATCCAGGCCATGCACAAGGGCAATCGCAAGGTCGGGCTCGGGGTGATGGGGTGGGCGGACTTGCTCGCCGAATTGGGGATCCCGTACGATTCTGACGAGGCTGTCGCCTTGGCTGAAGAGGTAATGCGCTTCATTCTAGAAGAAAGCCGGAAGGCTTCCGCGGAGCTCGCGCGGCTCAGGGGTGTGTTCCCGAATTGGAAAGGCAGCAGGCGCGAGGAGCAAGGCCTTAGGGTGCGAAACGCCACCACCACCACTGTCGCGCCGACGGGAACCATCAGCATCATTGCGGGGGCGTCGTCGGGCATAGAACCGTTTTTCAGCCTCGCGTTCACGAGGCACGTCTTGGATCGCAAGGAGCTCGTCGAGTTGAACCCCGTGCTCGAAGAGCGCGCGAAAGAGCTCGGAATATACACACCGGAGCTCATGGAGGAGATAGGTTCACGGGGCACGCTGGCGGGTATCGCGGGCATCCCTGACGAGTTTCGGCGCGCGTTCGTAACCGCGCACGAGATCGAACCGGAGTGGCACGTGAGGATGCAGGCTGCTTTCCAGAAGTTCACCGACAACGCCGTGTCCAAGACGGTGAACTTCCCGCACGACGCCGCGCGCGAAGACGTGGAAGAAGTGTTCCGCCTCGCGTACGAGCTGGGCTGTAAGGGAGTGACCGTCTACAGGGATGGGAGCCGCGAAGAGCAGGTGTTGACGGTCGGGGCGAGAAAGGGCGCCACCCAAGAAGAAGGCTGCTCCGGCGGTCTCCGGCCGGACCTCGGGGCTGTTGAGACGGTGCGGGCGAGGGCCGCCGAGAAGGATGGAGGGGCCGGGGGGCAGCGCATCAACGGCGTGTGGGGGAAGATTCGCCCCATAGAGAGGCCCGACAGGCTCGAGGGATTCACCGACGTCAAGGCGACGCCCCTCGGGAAGCTCTTCCTCACGCTCAATACGGTGAACCGCCATCCTATCGAGCTGTTTGCGCAGATCGGAAAGGCGGGCAGCGATGTCGCGGCGTTCACCGAGGCCATAGCGAGGCTCGTGTCCATCGCGCTGCGCTCCGGGGTCGACCCTCAGGAGGTCGCCGATCAACTCGTGGGCATCGGGGGTTCGCGAAGCATCGGGTTCGGTCCCAATAGAGTCCGGTCTGTTCCGGACGCCATCGGGCGGTTCCTCGACGGCTACCTGCGGGAGTTGCGCGGCGAGATGGTGAACGGGCGTGAACCCGGCGGGTCGGCCTGCGAGGCCGCCATCTCCGCCAGCGACGTGGCCGCCTCTTCCAAGCTCTTCAGCCTGTGTCCGTCGTGCGGCACCTGGAACCTCGTGCACATGGAAGGCTGCCTCAAATGCATGGCCTGCGGCTACAGCGAATGCTGAGCGCGGGTCTGCACAATCAAGCCGGGCGGAGGCGCAGAGACACTCGCGGCTCCCGGGCCTAGCCTACACTGCGATCCCCATCCTGTCGAACACCACGTCGCCTCCGAGGATCGTGGCGAGGACCTGCGTGTGGATGATGTCATCGGGCCGGACGGCGAAAACGTCCTGGGAAAGCACGACGAAGTCGGCAAGCTTGCCCGGGGCTATCGAGCCTTTCAAGACCTCCTCGCCGGAGGCGTATGCGGCGCCCAGCGTATAGCCGCGAACCGCCTCTTCCACTGTGAGACACTCCTCCGTGCGCCAGCCGGGAAGCAGGACCTCGTCGGCGCGCTTTCGCGTCACGGCCGCGAAGATTCCTTCGATGGGGTTGGGCGCTTCCACGGGCGCGTCCGAGCCGAACGCAAGGCGCGCTCCGGCCGCGGCGAGGGACCTGTAAGCGTAGGCGAGGGAGGCTCGCTTGCCCCAGTGCAAGTCGGCCATGTACCGGTCAGAAGTGGCGTGGACCGGTTGGACCGAAGCGATGATGGCGAGGGCCGCGAACCTGCGCATGTCATTTGGATGTATGAGCTGGGCGTGCTCTATTCGATGCCTCAGTCTCTCACTGTGTAGCGTGCCGGCTGGGGCTGGGTTTGCGGCGCCGGCGACACCCGTGGACGCCGCAGCCGCTTGCGGGGCAGGCGTCCACGCATGGGTCTGACTCGCGGCTCCCATGGCAGCGTCAATCGTGTCCCAGCTCCCGCTCTCAGGAACGGGGTGGGACGCGGTCCCGTCCGACGATCGCTGGGCCACGGACTCAAACGCGTCCAGGACCATTCTGTTCGCTCGGTCGCCGATCGCGTGCACCGCGACGGCGATGCCCGCACCGGATGCACGGGAGATGACGTCGACAAGCTCGTCCGGGGACGCGGTAAGGATGCCCGTACTATCAGGGTTGGTCAGGTACGGCTCGAGCAGGGCCGCACTCTGAGACCCCAGCGCGCCGTCGGCGAACACCTTGAGAGGCCCGATGCGCAGGTACGCGTCGCCGAACCCTGTCTGCAGCCCGAGCTCGATGGCGTGATCCAGGTTGGAGCGGGGGATCATCATGTACACTCGCAGCCCCAGCCCGCGCCTGGCTGCCATGGTCTGGAACGTCCTGAAAGCGAGGTCGTCCTCGCAGTCGTGGATGCCGACAACGCCGAGCTCGTGCATGCGCGGGATGGCGGCGGCGACCGCCTCCTCGCACGTGGACGGGCTGGGGGCGGGGATGACCCTGTCCACCAAGGCTTGAGCGTTCTCGCGCAGGAGACCCGTGGGCTCGCCTGTGCGTGCGTCGCGTTCGATCCTGCCTCCCTCAGGGTCCGCGGTGCTTCCGCTTACTCGCGCCGCGGCCAGAGCGGCTGAGTTCACCCACATACTGTGGCCGTCCTTGCTCGTGAGCGCGACGGGATGCGCAGGAGACGCCGCGTCGAGCTGCTCGCGTGTCGGTACGCCGGCGTCCCTCCAAATGCTCCTGTTCCACCCGTGGCCGAGGATCCATTCACCGGGCCTTGAGTGGGCGGC
Organism: Clostridia bacterium; assembly: GCA_050261175.1. GTDB lineage: Bacteria > Bacillota > SHA-98 > UBA4971 > UBA4971 > UBA6256. The sequence continues at coordinate 3,948 of JBLNDA010000066.1, read as the reverse complement.
CCTCTCCGCGACAATCCGAACGATGTCTCCAATCGACGTGACTCCGTCGAGGTTCAGCCGGCGTGCCCCGAGGGCGTACCACACGAAGTGGATGTGGCAATCGACGAATCCGGGGACGACCGCAAGACCCCGCAGGTCAACGCTTTGGTAGCGTCCGCACAAGGCGGCCTCGGCTTCCTCCCGCGTTCCGACCGCCATGATCCTGCCGCCGGCCACGGCCATGGCTGACGCCCTGGGACATCGTGGATCCATTGTGTAGATGCGCGCGTCATGATAAAGAGCCTTGTCGTACATTGCGGTCTCAGTCCTCCCACGCTCGTCTCCCCCGGCCTTCCATACGCGGTGGCGGCGCGTCATCGGCACGTCATTGGCGCTTTGCCGGGGGTATCCAGGGTTGCCGGTCGCCGGGCGCCTGATGGGTTGGGGCGCACCTGAGCGGCCGGCCTGCCGGCGCGCGGCTTTCGGCCGCCCTCAAACGTGGTGGAAACGCGCCGCCGCCGCGCCGCCGCCGGGACGCGATATCCGCGACATGAATGGGACCCGCCCACTAAAAGCAGCGCGAAAACCCGCGATCTGCCTGGACCCTCCCAAGAGGAGTATACGGGTAAGAGCGCCACCGTGCAATGGGCAGCCGGACCGGCGTGGCCGGGAGCAGCGCGCGAAGACACGTCAGGTCGACGGCTTTCCGCGGAGACGATTGCGGTCGTCCGGTTTTCCGGGTCTCTACGATCAGGGTCATACAGATACTTGATTAAGTCAATAATTGCTGATATCATGTATTTGGCATCTGGGAGGTGCGGTCATGGATGACAGGGAATATGCCGCGCAGATACGGGAGCTTCTGAGAAAGCTCGTTCGGGGGATCGGGCTGCTCGACCGGGAAGATGCTGAGTGCTGCGGGATCACTCTGTCTCAGTGCCACGCGCTGGGTGAAATCGCGGGCGAGGAAGGGTTGACCGCTGGGGAACTGGCTGAACGCCTGCGGGTGGATCCCAGCGCGGTGACGAGGATAACCGACGCCCTTGTCCAGGGCGGGTTATTGAGGAGGGCGGGCGATCCCGAGGACCGCAGGCAAGTGCGCCTCTACCTGACCTCCGAGGGGAGATCCCTGTGGGACGAGACGCAGAGGGAGATGACGGAGAGGGCAGGCGTTCTCACGAGGCGGATACCTCGAGACGAGCGCCAGGCGATACTCGCGGCGCTTGAACGCCTTGTGGAAGCGCTGGGCGACGAAGGTTACCTGCCCAGGTCGCGGGCGAAAGGGGGATGCCACTGTGAAGGAGAAGGAACTCGAGAGGGCGATCCTTGCCCGCTATGACGCCGTGGCGAAGAGGTTTGAAGACGGCGCGACACCGAGTTGTGGATGTGGCGTGCCGGCCTATGGGTCCGGAGGGTGCTGCTCCCCAGGACCCCAGGCGGGCACCGGTTGCTGCGGTGGGTCCGCTCAACGGGAAGGATCGAGCGAGGAGCGGAAGAACGCGGTAAATGGCGCAACGCAGCCGGATACGGGGGAAAGCGGCCTTGGGTGTGCGCGCCTCGACTCGTTGGTCAGGCTCTACCCCGGGGAGGTGCTCCTGGACATCGGAAGCGGTCCGGGCCTCGAAACCATATCACTCGCCCGGCGCGTGGACCCGGCGTGGGCCTTCGGCTTGGACCCCGTCCCCCGCATGGTTCAAGTGGCGTCCGAGAAAGCGCGGAAGGCCGGCGTGAAGAACGTCTCGTTCCTGAAAGGGTCGGTGGAGGACATCCCGTTGGCCGACGAAAGCGTCGACGTGGTGGTGTCGAACTGCGTCATCAACTTGTCCACCGACAAGAAACGGGCGGTGAGAGAGATCTTGCGGGTCCTTCGTCCGGGCGGCCGGGTCGCGGTCGCCGACATCGTTTGGCTGGGCACCCCGTCTGCAGGTGTCAGGGCGAGCGCTCAGGCATGGGCATCGTGCATCGGCGGAGCGCTCGAGGCGGATGAGTACCCGAAGCTTCTTGCCGAGGCTGGGTTTGTCAACGCAAGGCTGGAGATCTTGCACACCATAGATGTTGCGTCCTCCTCAGCATGTGACGAACCAGGCACGGCACGGCGCGATGGCGAGAGGCGCGGGCCGGAGGCTTGTGACAGTGCCGATGTCCAGGAAGACGGTGCGGGCAAGACCGGAAGCGAGGGCGGGAACACCGCCGCGACGTCCGGTCCGGAGCGATGCTGCGTCTCGTCGCCGGGAGCGCCCGCGCTCGCGAGCGCCCTTGTGACCGCGGGAAAAAGCGGTTCCCCTGATGGCGCTGTCGAGATACGGAGAGCGGAGCGGGGGGACCTGGACGTTGTGATTCGCATCCTGCAAGCCGCCGGGCTGCCCGTGGCCGGCGTCGAGGAGCATTTCGACGAGTTCATTGTGGCCCGGGCGCCGGACGGAACCATCGTCGGGGTGGCTGGCGTCGAGCGGTACTCGTCTTCTGCTCTGCTGCGGTCGGTGGCCGTGCTGCCCCGCTGGCGCCGGTTGAATGTGGGGCGGCGCCTGGTGTCAGCGCAACTTTCGAGGCTGGGGCGCGGGACCCATGTATACCTGCTCACGACGACTGCGGAAGGGTACTTCCATTCGCTTGGGTTCCAAAGGGTTTCGGAAAGCGAGGTCCTTCCGGAGGTCAGGCAGTCCCCCGAGTTCCGGGGGGCGTGCCCGCAATCGGCCGTGATAATGCGGCTCGTTCTGCCGTAGGAGTGGCCCTGCCGTTGGGGCGCGCAGCGTGCCGACTTGGCCCTCCGCATATGCCCGGGTGATCAGGTGCCCGGCATGTCCGCCCCGGGAGCCCCGGGAGCGGGGAGCGGTGCTCGCGCCGCGGTCGGTGACTAGGGCGAGCCGGCGGGGGAGTCATGCCGAATTCCTCGAGCTTGCGTCTCAGGGTGTTTCCGTGGATGCCCAAGATCTCCGCAGCCTTCCCTTGATTCCAACCGCAGCTCTCGAAGACTTTTCGGATGTGGCCGCGTTCCACGCACTTCATGGAGGGGTTCTTGCGCTCGGAGTGCTCTCGTACTGCGGCGGGGAGGTACTCCGGGGTTACGCGGCTGCTTGTTCCCAACAGGACTGCTTGCTCGATGACGTTCTTGAGTTCTCTCACGTTTCCGGGCCAGTGGTATTTCATCAGCAGGTCGATCCCCTCGGGGGAAGGTCCCTCGAATTCCTTGTGGAACGCAGCATTGAACATGTGGACGAAGTGGTAGAGTGAAACCGTTCATCATGATTCTCGCCGCGAACACTCCTTCCGCGCGCCAGACGGTGTCAGAGCCGACGGTGGCGACCCGGTACACTGCGAACTCGATGCTGGACGTGTGGTCCCTGCTCGCAAAGGGCTTCTGGTGTCCCCTACGGACCTCCAGCGCTGGAAATCCCAGCATGGGGACGGGACGGGCGGCCGGGCGGCGCTGGCCGGATGTGGTGCCGCGAGGGCGAGGCGGCCGGCCACAGCGTCGTCTTGCCTTGTATGGCACTTCTGCGTTGTATAGCTGGCTCAGCGCATAGCGGGCTCAGCGGGCTTGCGCGGCGGCCGCCTGTACCGTAGGATCGGAGGGGACGGACAGGACGCGCCCGCGGGCGCGAGCGGCGCGACGCGGGACGCTCGGAGGGAGTAGGAGCCCAGTGGTGGTCATCCAGGCAAACCAAGTATCCAAATCGTACGGGACGAACACGGTGATTGCGGGAGCATCGTTCAAGATCAAGGCCGGGGAGAAAGTCGGGTTGGTCGGGCGGAACGGCGCCGGAAAGACCACCCTTCTCCGGCTGATCGCGGGGATCGAGGCACCTGACTCCGGCGAGATCGTCGTCTCAGAGGGCGCCCGGCTGGGCCTCGTTGAGCAGGATCCGTCGTTCGATTCGAACGCGCCCCTCATAGAGGTCGTATACGACGGCCTCCGGGAGTTGCTCGACATGGAGAAGGACATCGCCCGGCTGTCGCGCGAGATGAGCG
>JBLNDA010000065.1:0-26909 GCA_050261175.1 Clostridia bacterium | reverse complement strand
TACGTGGGATGGGCCATCTCACTGCTGCTCCTCCTCAGGGGGCTCGGTGGCGCCGCCGCGGGCCTCGGACACGTGGTGACGGTTCTCATCACCGTGTGGGCGAACGACATCGGCGCGTACTTCCTCGGGACCGCCTTCGGCAGGCACAAGCTCATGCCGGAGGTAAGCCCGAACAAGAGCGTGGAAGGCGCAATGGCGGGCCTCGTCGCGGGATTGTGCGCGGGCGTTGGAGCCAGGCTGGCCGGGGCGGCTCTCGGGTGGTGGCCCGGGATTCCCCTCGTTCACGCGATCGCCGTCTCTCTCGCTACTGGCGTGGCGGGGCAGGCCGGCGACTTGGCCGAATCCGCCATGAAGCGGAACGCCAATGTCAAAGACTCCGGGATGTTCCTCCCAGGGCACGGCGGCGTGCTCGACAGGGTCGACAGCGTGTTGTTCGCCGTTCCCGTGGCGTACTACTATGCAGTCTTGTTCCTTGCGTGAAGCCCTGGTCCCGAGCGTGGTGCCATGAGCCCTCACCGGTGCTCCTCGGGACGTGAGACAGGCATCGGCGCTCTCCTCTGGTAGAGAATTGGACACGAGGTGGTTTGGGTTGCAGCGACTATCGGCAACGTGGAAGCATTTCTTGGCATGGGCCGCCGTCCTTGTCGGGTGCTTCCTCTTGGTGAAATACGTGGTGACCTACTTCGTGCCGTTCATCATCGCATTCATCATCGCGGCGATCATCGATCCGCCGGTCGAGTTCCTCGTAAGGCGGACGAGGTTGTCGAGGGGCGGCGCGGTTCTCATCATGCTGTGCCTCCTTCTAGTGATCGTCGGAGTCGGGGTCGTCGTGGGCGTATCCAGGCTGTACCTGGAGATACAGGCCCTTTCGCGCGCTCTACCCATGTTCAACGTCAGCTTCGAGGAGATGCTCTCCAGGGTCGTGCGGGACGTAGAGAGGCTCTATCGGGAACTGCCAGCGCCTGTCATCGACGCGATAAGGGACAACCAGTACAGGCTGTACCTGGCGATTGAGGGCGTTCTCGCGAGGGTGACCGGGATGGTGACGGCCTTGCCGAGCGTCGGGTTCATCCTTTTCATCAGCTTCTTCGCGGCGTTCTTCATGAGCCGTGACAAGAAGGAGATATCGGAGTTCCTCGTGAGCCTTACACCCTCAAAGTGGCGGGAAAGGGCCAGGGCGATGAGGGCGGAAGTGGTCTCGGCCGCCTTGGGATTCATCAGGGCGCAGCTCATCTTGATCATGATCACGACAGTCGTGAGCATCGTCGGGTTCAGTGTGGCCGGCACGGGGTATGCGTGGGTCCTCGGGATCGTGTGCGGTATCCTCGACCTGATACCAGTGGTCGGACCAGGCACGCTGTACGTGCCCATGATCGTGTACTACGCCTTCAAGAAGCGGCTGTTCGAGGCGGTGGTGATCGGGGCCCTGATGGCCGTCCAGTTCGTGCTGAGAAAGGGCGCAGAGCCCAGGGTGGTCGGGGCCAACGTGGGAGTGCATCCCCTAGTGATCCTCGTGGCCGTGTATGTGGGGATGCGTCTCTTCGGGGCAAGCGGGATAGTGATAGGCCCTCTCTTCGTTATCATAATCAGAGCCATTGCACGTGGAGGGTTGCTGCCCCTCACGCCAAGGGAATGATACGAGGGAGCGGTGTGTTGGAACGCGCGCCAGTGCTCTGTGGCGCCTGAACCGGAGTCGCATACATCTGGCACGCGTACAGGGGAGTGGGCTCATTGCGCAGAGGCATCGCGGTCCTGGGTTCCACCGGGTCCATCGGTACGCAGGCTCTTGAAGTAGCCAGCTGGCTTGGGGACTCTGTCCGGGTGGTCGGCCTGGCGGCCGGGCGCAACATCGACTTGTTGGAGGCGCAGGCAAGGCGTTGGGTGCCGTCGATCGTCGGGGTGGCTGACGAGAACGTTGCACGGGAGCTGCGAGGGCGGCTCAGTGACCTCGACCGCTGTGTGGACGTTGTGTCGGGGTCCAGCGCCGCGGAGCGCGTCGCGACGCATCCCGAGGCAGACGTGGTGCTGTCGGCCGTAGTGGGAATAGCTGGCTTTCTGCCCACTTACGCCGCAGTCCGGCAGGGCAAGACCGTGGCACTCGCCAACAAGGAGACGCTCGTGGCCGCAGGCAGGCTCGTCATAGAGGAGGCCTCGAGGCGGGGGGCGACCATCATCCCGGTGGACAGCGAGCACTCCGCGATCTTCCAGTGCCTGGCCGGGCGCGACACGTCCGAGGTGCGGAGGCTGATTCTCACCGCTTCTGGTGGGCCTTTGCGCACGCTGGACGCGAGCGAGCTCGGAAAGGTCAGGCCGGAGCAGGCGCTTCGTCACCCCACGTGGTCCATGGGCGCCAAGATCACGATTGACTCCGCCACTCTCATGAATAAAGCGCTCGAGGTAATCGAGGCGAGGTGGCTCTTCGGTGTCGACCCTGACCGGATCGACGTGGTGATCCACCCCCAGAGCGTCATCCACTCGATGGTCGAGCTCGTGGACGGATCTATCATCGCCCAGCTCGGGCCGGCTGACATGAGGATCCCCATACAGTACGCCCTCACGTATCCCGCGCGAGCGGCCGCCCGCGCGAGGACTCTCGACGTGGCGCATCTCGGAGCCCTGACTTTCGAGCCCCCTGACATGGGGAGATTCCCCGCGCTGCGTTTGGGTTATGAGGCGCTTCGGGCGGGGGGGACGATGCCATGCGTCCTGAGCGCAGCGAACGAAGAGGCGGTCAAGCTATTTTTGGGAGGCAGGATCGGCCTGCCGGACATCGCCGCTCTCGCCGAAGACGCCATGGCTAGCCACGACCCAGTGGACCCGCGCACGCCCGGGGAGGTCCTCGAGGCAGACAGGTGGGCGAGGGAACACGTTGCTCGGCGTGTGGCGGAAAGAGGAGGACCCGTTGGTGGTTCAGAGCGTTGTCATCACAGTGCTGGCGTTCGGTTTTGTCTTCGCGACTTTCGCGATCTCCCATGAATTGGGCCATTTCGCCGTGGGCAAGGCCGCGGGGGTGAAGGTATATGAGTTCGCTCTGGGCTTCGGACCGCTGATATGGCGCCGGAGGCGGGGCGAGACGGTGTACTCGCTCCGGGCGCTCCCGCTTGGCGCATTTGTGAAGTTCGCGGGCCTCGACCGTCCCGATGATCCCAGGGACAGCGTGGATTCGAGCGACCCGCGCAGCTTCAGGGCGAAACCCCTGGCGTGGAGGATAGCGACGATCCTTGCGGGGCCGTTCATGAACTTCGTGATGGCGTTCGTGTTCTTCAGCATTGTGTTCGTGGCGGCCGGGGTTCCCACGGTGGTCGTGTCCGAGGTGTACCCCGGAACGCCTGCCCAAGCTGCCGGCTTGCAGGCAGGAGACAGGGTGGTCGCCGTCGGGCGGGCCGCCACCGAGACGGTGGCGGAGGTGAGGGAGGCCATTTCGGAAAGTTCCGGCAAGCCCATCACCGTGACGGTCGACCGTGAAGGGACGAGGAAGTCGTTTCAGGTTACACCCGTGCAGGACCCGGAGACCGGGCGCGGCGTCATCGGAGTGTTGCTTTCCGAGCCGTGGCAGCGCTGCGGCGTGTTGAGGGCGGTTCGCACCGGCGTCACGTTCACCGTGGATATCGCGAGGAGTCTCCTGGTTACACTTGGCCGGATGGTGTCGGGCAAGGTGAAGCCGGAGGTGGCAGGGCCTATCGGCATAGCCCAGGCCGTCGGGCAGACGGCCCGGCTCGGTATCGTGAACCTGCTCTATCTCGCGGCGCTCCTCAACGTCAATTTGGGGCTCCTCAACCTTCTTCCCATTCCCGTGCTGGATGGCGGGTGGATCGTGCTGCTGGGCATCGAGGCACTGCGGAGGCGACCCCTCAACGAAGAGCAGGAGGCCTTCGCGCGCATGGTCGGCATGGCCATCCTGGCTCTGCTCATCGCGTTCGCGACGTTGTCCGACATAGCGAGGTTGGGAGGGCGGCTGGATTAGCCCCGCCTTTGACGCGCCTTTGACGTGGGAGTCGCTGCCCTTTCGTTGTGGACTCTATCGCCGTGTTGCGGTGTAGTGGACTCTGCCATCATGCCATAGTCTATGTCGATGGGGTGCGTAACAGCTGATGATCAACAGGCGGAGAACCCGTAGCGTCATGGTCGGCGGCGTGCAGATCGGCGGGGGCGCGCCGGTCGCGGTGCAGTCCATGACGAAGACGGATACTCATGACATCGACGCGACCTGCCGCCAGCTGGAGAGCCTTGCGAACGCCGGCTGCGAAATAGCGCGGTGCGCCATCCCCGACGCCGCTGCCGCCGCGGCGTTCGCTGAGATAAAGCGAAGGTCGCCTCTACCCTTGGTTGCTGACATTCACTTTGACTACAAACTTGCCCTTGCCGCGGTGAAGGCGGGGGCGGACAAGCTTCGCATAAACCCCGGCAACATAGGGGACGCGTCGAGGGTGAGGGAGATCGCGCGGGCCGCGAACGAGAGGGGCATACCCATCAGAGTTGGCGTGAACGCCGGGTCGCTGGAGAGAGACTTGCTCGCGAAGTACGGCGGCCCGTGCGCGGAGGCGCTCGTGGAGAGCGCGAGGCGAAACTGCAGGCTTCTCGAGGACGAAGGCTTCACCGCCATCGTCATATCGATAAAGGCGTCTGACGTGATCACCACGATCGAAGCGTATGAGGCTGTTTCGAGAGAGACGGACTACCCGCTCCACGTCGGATTGACGGAAGCAGGCGGCCCCCGGGCTGGCACGGTGAAGAGCGCCATAGCCATAGGAGCGTTGCTGCTGGAGGGAATCGGCGACACCATCCGCGTGTCGCTCACCGCGGATCCTGAAGATGAAGTGCGGGTTGCCAGGGATATCCTGTCCTCCGTAGGCCTGCGCCGGTTCGGCGTGGAGCTGGTGTCCTGCCCGACTTGCGGCCGGTGCCGCGGTGACCTCTTCAGCATCGTCCGGCGCGTGGAGAGAGAGGTGACCGGGAGCGACGCTCCTCTCAAGGTGGCGGTGATGGGCTGTGAGGTCAACGGTCCGGGTGAGGCGCGCGAGGCGGACATAGGGGTGGCGCTGGGCGAGGGCGCCGGTCTTCTCTTCATGGACGGGAAGCCTGTTGGAAGGGTGCCGCAGGAAGAGATCGTTCCCAGGCTCGTGGAGGAGATACGCAAGGCCGCCCGGGGAAAGCAGGGCGAAGCCGGAGGGCTGGGTTAGCAATGGGCGAGGGACGCCGTGCGACGAACGTCGCGGTCATCATACCCGCCTACAACGAAGCCGCCCGCATCGGCCGGGTGATCTCCGCAGCGAAGGAGGCGAGGCTGGTATCGGAGATCATCGTCGTGAGCGACGGGTCGACGGACGGCACGGCTGAGGCGGCCCGTTCTCTCGGGGTTCGCGTGGTCGAGCTCGAGATGAACAAAGGGAAGGGCGGGGCGATGAAGGCCGGCCTCGCCGTGACGGACGCAGAGGTCGTGGCGTTCATAGACGCGGATCTCGTGGGGCTCACGCCGCACCACGTGGACGAGCTGGTCCGCCCGGTGGTCTCCGGCGAGGCCGACGCCACGCTCGGCGTGTTCGCGGGCGGCCGGAGCTGCACCACCCTGGCGCAGAAACTGACCCCGGGGCTGTCAGGCCAGCGCGCCGTGAAAGCGGCACTCGTGCGCGAGCTCTCGATGGAGGACGCACGGTTCGGCGTGGAGGTCCTCCTCAACAGACACCTTGCTTCGAGAGGGGCGAAGGTCAAGCGCGTCGTGTTGCACGGAGTGTCGCAGGTGATGAAGGAAGAGAAGCGGGGCAGATTGGAGGGCTTCAGAGCGCGCCTGCGGATGTACTGGGAGATCGTGACCCATATGAAAGGCTGACGCTCAGCAATGTCCGCGCGCCTTGCTGGAACTCGTGACTTGCCGAAGGGGCCTCGCCGCACGGTCCGTCATCACCTGGGCCTTGACGAAGCGGGGCACGCGTTGTATTATACAAGCAACACGAGATGAGGCACGGTATATGCGTTGATGGAGAGGAGTAGGGCGGCGCTGCCCGAAGAGAGGGAGGCTCACCGGCTGCAAGGCCTCCTGGGATGTGGTCGCTCGAAGGTCGCTTCGGAGCATCGAGGCCGAGACGTGGTGGTAAGCCTCGACGGGTAGCCCGTTAAAGCAATCAAGAGCCCGCGCGTCCTTGGCCTGCGACGGCCTGCGACGTGGCGTCCAAGGAGGCGGGAAGCAAGGTGGTACCGCGGGAGTTAGCCCCTTTCGCCCTTGAGTAGGCGAAAGGGGTTTTGAGTTTTCCGGGGGCCTCGGGCGGCATTCGGGGTTGGGCTTTCGAGCGGCGGCGCCGAGCCGGAGGCGGACCGGCGGACGTGGAGCGGTCGGACGTGGTATGACTAAGCGAAGGGTAAAGAAAGGAGGAAGCGGCGCCTTTGGTCGCTGGCCGTTGCCGATGGGAACCGGTGTCGGTAGCGAGGAGAGGGCGGAAGCGCAAGAGATGACGGACGCAAGGAGCGGAGGCAAGGCCGGCGAGGAGGTTGCCGCAAGCGACATGGCAAGGGCTCAGAGCGAACCGGACCTCACTGCGATTGAGGCGGGGGGGCTTGCGCCGAGATACAATCCCCTCGATATGGAAGAGGAGATCTATGCGGAATGGCTCCGCGGTGGGTATTTCCATCAGGAAGTGGACCCGTCGCGAAAGCCGTTCTGCATCGTAATCCCACCACCCAATGTCACGGGGTCTCTCCACATCGGCCACGCCCTGGACAACACGCTTCAGGACATCTTGGTGCGCTGGCATAGGATGATGGGTGACAACACGGTGTGGATCCCCGGCACGGACCACGCGGGCATCGCGACCCAGGTGAAGGTGGAGGCTGCCCTGGCGAAGGAAGGACTCTCCCGCCACGACCTCGGACGCGAGGAGTTCGTGCGCCGCGTGTGGCAATGGAAGGAGAAGTACGGCGGCACCATTCGCGGCCAGCTCCAGCGCCTCGGCGCGTCGTGCGACTGGGAGCGCGAGAGGTTCACCATGGACGAGGGGCTCTCGCGGGCGGTCCGCCAGGTGTTCGTTCGGCTCTATGAGAAGGGTCTCATATACAGAGGCACGTACATCATCAACTGGTGCCCGAGGTGCCGCACTTCCCTCTCCGACCTCGAAGTGGAGCACGAGGACAGCAAGGGGACGCTCTACTACATCAGGTATCCCCTGGCGCCCTCAGCAGGCGGGGACGGCTACATCACGGTTGCCACCACCCGCCCGGAGACGATGCTCGGGGACACGGCTGTCGCGGTGAATCCCCGGGACCCGCGCTACACCCGGCTCATCGGCGCGAAAGTCGTGCTGCCGATAATGGAACGGGAGATTCCCGTCATCGCCGACGAGCACGCGGATCCCGAGTTCGGAACGGGCGCCGTGAAAGTCACGCCGGCCCACGACCCGAACGACTTCGAAATAGGCCTGCGGCACGGTCTTCCTGCCGTGAAAGTCATAGGCGAGGACGGCAGGATGACGAGAGAGGCTGGCAAGTATGAAGGGCTCGACAGGTACGCCTGCCGCGACAAGGTCGTGGAGGAGCTCGCGTCTCTCGGCCTTCTCGCAAAGACGGAGGCGCACGATCACGCGGTCGGCCACTGCCAGAGATGCAACTCCGTGGTCGAGCCGATGATATCGCGGCAGTGGTTCGTGAAGATGAGGCCTCTCGCCGGCCCCGCGGTCGAGGCGGTCAGGGACGGGCGCATCAGGTTCGTCCCCGAACGCTTCGGAAAAGTCTATCTCAACTGGATGGAGAACGTCCATGACTGGTGTATCTCGAGGCAGCTCTGGTGGGGGCACAGGATCCCTGTGTGGTACTGCGGCGAGTGTGGTGAGGCCAGCGCCTCCGCGGAAGACCTGACAAGGTGCCCAAAATGCGGCAGTACTAGACTGGAGCAGGACCCCGACGTGCTCGACACGTGGTTCTCGTCGGCGTTGTGGCCCTTCTCGACCATGGGATGGCCGGAGGTCACGCCGGAACTTCGGCACCTCTATCCCACGTCCGTGCTTGTGACTGCGTACGACATCATCTTCTTCTGGGTCGCGAGGATGATATTCATGGGCCTCGAGTTCATGGGAGAGGTGCCGTTCTACGACGTGTTCATCCATGGGCTCGTTAGGGCCGCGAGCGGCAAGAAGATGAGCAAGTCCCTCGGCACGGGAGTGGACCCGCTGGAGGTTGTGGACAAGTACGGCGCCGACGTGCTGAGATTCACCCTCGTCAGCGGGAACACTCCCGGCAACGACATGCGGTTCCGCGAGGAGCGGCTCGAAGCCAGCCGTAATTTCGCCAACAAGCTGTGGAACGCCGCCCGGTTCGTCATGATGAACCTGGGCGATTTCGACCCGGCGAGCGCGGACGAGCACAGCCTGCGCCTCCTTCCAGCTGACAGGTGGATTCGGAGCAGGGCGAACAGGGTGGCGCAGGAAGTTGATTCGCATCTCCGCGAGTACGAGATCGGGGAAGCCGCGCGCGCTCTGTACGGTTTCACATGGGACGAATTCTGCGACTGGTACATCGAGATCTCCAAGGCGCGGCTGTACGGGAACGACGCCCTGGCGCGCACGACCGCCCGGTACGTTCTCTGGGAAACCCTGGGGAAGGTTCTTCGGTTACTCCACCCGTTCATGCCCTTCATAACTGAGGGGATCTGGCGGCGGCTGCCGGGAGCAGGTGGCAGCATCATGGTATCGCCGTGGCCGGCGTTCGAAGAAAGGCTCGACGACCCGGACGCCGAAGCGGAAATGGTCACGCTCATGGACGTCACGCGGGCCATCCGCAACATAAGGTCTGAAATGAACGTGCCGGCTCAGAAGAAGGTGGATGCCATCGTGGTGGCGGAGGGCAAGACAGCGGAAGCGCTGCGGGCGGGAAGGCATCTCGTGGTCCGCCTCGCCGGGCTCGAGCGGCTCGGCGTCGAGGCGGGGCTCGAACACAAGCCCGAGAAGGCGGCGCACGCGGTTGTGGCCGGTGCCGAAGTATACGTGCCGCTCGCTGGCATCATCGACCTGGATACTGAGATTCGCCGCCTGGAAAAGGATCTGCGGGCGGCCGAAGCGGCACTGGAAGCCGCGGAGCGCAAGCTCTCGAACCCGGGGTTCTTGGAGAAAGCCTCCGAGGAAGTCGTCGAGCGGGAGCGGATGAGGCGCGAGGACTACGCGGAGAAGCGGGCGCGCTTGGCGGCTCTGCTCGCGGATCTCAGGGCTTGACCGGAACCGTGTAAGTCTAGTCAGCGGAGGCGCGAAGTTGAGTAACGACAAACCTCGCGAGCGGATACAGAGGATCGCGGCGCTGCTGGAAGACATGTACGGGGGTCCTCCCGTCCGGCGGGAGGACCCTCTGGATGCCCTCGTGGCGACGGTGCTCTCCCAGAACACGTCGGACGTCAACTCCGAGAGGGCTTTTCGCAGCCTGAAGGAGAGGTTTCCATCGTGGGATGACGTGAGGACGGCTGACGCGCGGGAGGTCGCTGAGACCATAAGGAGCGGCGGCCTTGCCCGTATCAAGGCTGCCAGGATACAGGGGATCCTCGACCGCCTGCATCGCGAGAGGGGACACCTCTCCCTGGACTTCCTCACACGACTTGGCGTCGAAGCGGGTCGCGACTATCTCTTGTCTCTCGAAGGCGTCGGCCCCAAGACGTGTGCTTGCACATTGCTCTTCGGGTGCGGCTTGCCCGTGTTTCCCGTGGACACGCACGTCTTGCGGGTGGCAAGACGCCTCGGCCTGGTGCCCGGCAGGTGCGGAGCGGAGTATGCCCACGAAGTCCTGGGCTCCCAGGTCCCGCCCGACCTCGTGTACTCCTTGCACGTCAACATGATCGCTCATGGACGGCGGCGGTGCAGGCCGCAAAGGCCCAGGTGCGACGGGTGCCTTCTGGCGGCGGAATGCTCACTGGGGAAGGAAAATGCCCCACAGTAGCGAAAAGGGTCTTCATGGACTACGATGAAGCCATTGCATTCCTGCACAACCTGGGGAAGTTCGGGGTGAGCCTCGGTCTTGACCGGACGCTCGCCTTGCTCGACGCCACAGGCTCACCCCACCTTAAGGTGAAGGCCGTCCACGTGGCGGGCACCAACGGCAAAGGCTCGGTCGCGGCCATGACGGCCTCAGTGCTTCGCGCAGCTGGGTTTAGCGTGGGATTGTACACGTCCCCGCACCTTTCGTCGTACACCGAGCGCATCGGCGTTGACGGCAAGCCCATACCGAGAGCGCGCCTCGCCGAGCTAATCACGAGGTTGCGGCCTCACTTCGAGAGGGTGGCCTCCCGCTCGTCCCTGGGCCCGCCGACGGAATTCGAGATGGGGACGGTTGCGGCATTCCTGTATTTCGCTGAGGAGCGCGTGGACTACGCTGTGGTCGAGGTGGGCCTGGGAGGCAGGTTCGATGCCACCAACGTCATCACGCCGCTCGTGGCTGTCATCACCCACGTCGACATGGACCACCGCGAGAGGCTCGGTGGTACCATCGAGGAGATCGCTTTCGAGAAAGCTGGCATCATCAAGCCGGGCGTGCCCGTGGTCGTCGGTGTCCAGCACCCGCCGGCGCTTGCGACGATAAAGCGCGCGGCTGCCGAGAGGTCTGCCCAGGTTTTCGTCATGGGCGAGGACATCTGGTGCGAGCGCACCGGTTGTACCGAGGAGGGGCAGAGGTTCCGGGCGCGAATGCGCGGCCAAGACCTGGGGGAGTTCGAGATTCCGCTCCTGGGGCCGCACCAAGTGGAAAACGCCGGGTGCGTGGTGGGGGTCGTGGCAGCCCTTTGCAGCCTGGGAGTGGACGTGGGACGAGAGGCCGTGAAACGAGGGCTAAAACTCACTCGGTGGCCCGGCAGGCTGGAGGTGCTTCAGAGGCGCCCTTTGGTGGTGGTTGATGGCGCTCACAACCTCGACGGGATGGAAAGACTGGCCCGGGCCGTTCCCGAGATCGCGCGGGGGCGGCGTGTCACCGCAGTGGTTGGGATCTCCAGGGACAAGCCGGTCGCGGACATGGTCCGCCAAGTGGCGGGCTTCGCTTCGCTGGTAATCGCGACCCGTGCCTCGTCGTCGCGTTTGGGCGGCGCCGATCCTCGCGCCATCGCTGCGCTTGCGCTGGATGCGGGTTGCGAGGGTCTCGTGCGGGAGAGCGCTCTAGAGGCTGTGAACGAAGGGTTGGAGCGGGTGGGCGATGAGGGGGCGCTCCTCGTGTGCGGGTCTTTGTACCTCGTAGGCGAGGTTAGGAACCACCTCCTGTCTACCGCCGGGAGTCTTCCGGCGACCCGAAGGATAGTGGTGTTCAGCGGCGCTTACGGGTCCGGCAAGACGGAGGTCTCCCTCAACTTCGCGAAGATGAAGCGGCGCGAAAGCGCCCGCGTCATCGTCGTCGATCTGGACATAGTGAACCCCTATTTCAGATCCCGCGAGGCCGCGCGCGAGATGGAACGCCACGGCATAGAGGTCATATCGTCGGCTCCCGGGTTCGAGGCGGCGGACCTGCCGGCCCTGGCTCCTGCGATCCTTCAGGCTTTCCATGACGAGGGCGCGACCGTCGTCTTCGACGTGGGTGGCGATCCCGTCGGGGCGAGGGCGCTGGCGAGATACTCCGCGCAGTTCGAGGGGGCGGGGTACGACATGTTCTTCGTGGCCAATGCGAACCGGCCTTTCACCAGGGACGTCGCGGGCGCCGAGGCGATGTTGGAATCCATCGAGGAGTCGTCGAGGCTGACCTTCACTGGCATTGTCAGCAACACGCACATGGGAGACGAGACGACACCCTGCGACGTGCTGCGCGGCGTCCGCATGGCGCGGGAGCTCGCCGCGAGGCGGAACCTCCCCGTCGTGTTCGCGTGCGCGACCCCGGGCGTGCTGGCTAGGCTGAGGGAGGGCATCCGAGACACGCGGGCGATGACCATCCAGCTCCACATGCGTCCGCCATGGGCGCGGGATTCGCAGTCCAGCCCGTCACAGGAGGAATATGCTCGCGCCTGGGAGTAGTATAGTAGCAGAACGCTGAAGGGGGTATCGATGATGCCTGAGAGAAGGGGAAGGGTAGGTCAGAGCCTGTCCATGGTGCTGATGCTCGTCGTGATGGCGGCGTTCGCCATCGGCCTCGGCGTGCTCATGGGCAGGTACGCCTTCGGCCTCCTCACGTCCGGGCCGGGAGGCGACGAGGCCGCGCAGGGCACAAATCAGGTCGCTCCCGCAGGATCACACGGCGATGCTGAATCAGCGCTGCCCGCTCAGCCCGGCGGCGTCGCGCCCGAAGCGGCATCATCTGGAGCCGGGGGGACGGGGGCGGTAGCGCCCGGTGAGGCAGAGCAGGCCGCCCAGGTGCCGCCCGTCACCGCCGGCCAGGTGCTTTATCGGGTGCAGGTGGGCGAGTTTGATGATAGGACGGGAGCGGAGGCCCTGGCTCGAGAGCTCGGCGGCGCAGGGTACCCCGGGTTCGTGACTGGCGGCGCACCGTATAGGGTTCAGGTGGGGGCGTTCGCAGAGAAGGTCAACGCAGAACGGCTTGCCGCCGAAATCGAGGCGAGGGGCTATTCCGTGGTGGTGGTCCAGTAAACCCGTGTTTTCTGTCGGAGCTTCCCAGTCATGTGGTCGTAACCGGAAGGAATGATGAAGAGTGCGGCTGCGCGATGTCATGAGGATTCTCGACGCCACGGTCCTCACCGGGGAGGACAAGCTCGACCAGGAGATCGAAGCTGCGTGCGGGTGTGACCTCATCAGCGATCTCCTGGCCTTCACGAGGGCCAGGATGCTCGTTCTCACTGGGCTTGTTACCTCTCAGATAATCCGCGCGGCCGAGATGATGGACCTCTCAGGCATCGTTTTCGTGCGCGGGAAGAGGCCCACGCCCGAGATCGTGGCCATGGCGGCGGAGGCCGGCATCCCGGTCCTTTGCACGTCGTACCCGCTGTACGAGTCCGCCGGCTTGCTGTTCGAGGCGGGCCTGCGCGGGAAGTGCGCCTGGCCGCGAGCTGCGGACGAGGGCACGGCCGGCGCCGGACCGGAAGACGCCGGAGGGGGGAGCGCCGGCACTCGCAACGGCCAGGGTGTTCGGACGGGTAGCATGACCGATACCGGCGCGGGTGCGAGCACCGGGGTTGGGAGCGACACCGGCGGCAGGACGCGCGCTGCGGGTGGGGGCTAGCGCGATGCGCCTGGAGTGCAAGGTCACCGGCGGGGATTTCCAGGCTGCCGGGGAGGCCGCGGCGAAGCTCAAGCGGACGCTGCGCCAAGTGGGCATCGACGCCGAGACCGCCCGGAGGGCCGCGATTGTCGCGTATGAAGCCGAGATGAACATAGTGATTCACGCGTTCCGCGGCGTCCTCGCCGTCGACATCTCACCCGACCGCATTGAGATCGTGGCGGACGATGAAGGGCCCGGGATCCCCGACATACCGCTGGCGATGCAGGAGGGATACTCGACAGCACCGGAGCACGTTCGAGAGATGGGGTTCGGAGCCGGACTGGGCTTGCCCAACATGAAGAGGTACTCGGATGAATTCCGGATCGAGTCCACTGTAGGGCGGGGCACGAACGTCAGAATGGTTATCAACCTTCCCTCGAAAGGAAGTCTGACATGACCGGCCTGTTCCACTCGGTCCTCCTGATCGAAGAGAAGTGTCGCGGATGCACGCGCTGCATAAAGAACTGCCCGACCGAAGCCATTAGGGTGAGGCAGGGCAAGGCCAGGATCAATGCGGAGCGATGCATCGACTGCGGGGAGTGCATAAGGACGTGCGATAACCACGCGAAGACCGCCATCACCGACTCCCTGGAGCGCCTGAAAGGCTTCAAGTACACCATCGCGCTTCCTGCTCCCGCGCTCTACGGCCAGTTCGGGCCGGACGTGGAGCCCGACCGCGTGCTTGCGGCCCTGGTCGACATGGGCTTCGATGACGTGTTCGAGGTCGCGTACGGGGCGGACATTGCCACCCTCGCCACCCGCGAGTACCTTCGCCAGCACCGCGAGACGCGGCCGATGATCTCCGCTGCGTGCCCCGCCGTGGTCAGGCTCATACAGGTCAGGTTCCCGGCGCTCATAGACCACTTGATTCCCGTGGACTCCCCGATGACGTGCGCGGGGAAGCTCGCCAAGGAGCGCAAGAGCAGAGAACTGGGAGTCGCGCCGAGAGACATCGGGGCCTTCTTCATCACCCCGTGTCCGGCAAAGGTGACTTGGGTGCGAGAGGCTTCGAAGCGGGGGTTCTCGGCTGTGGACGGGGCGGTCTCCATCGCCGACGTGTACGGTGAAATAGCGCGCCGGCTGGCGAGCCAGGTCCCGCCTCCGCCCAGGCACAGGGCTTCAGGGGCGGGCATCGGCTGGGGCGGCTCGGGAGGGGAGAACGCCGCTGTAGGCCTCGAGAACTACCTGGTGGTCGACGGCATTCACAGCGTGATCAGGGTCCTTGAAGAAATCGAGGTTGGCAGGCTCACCGACGTGGACTTCGTCGAGGCGCAGGCGTGCATCGGTGGCTGCGTCGGAGGCGCTCTCGCGGTGCGCAATCCTTTCATCGCTCACGTGCATCTGGCGAGGCTGGCAAAGAAGTTCGCCGATGTGCCGGCTTTGACCACTGAGGAAGAGGAAGACATTGCGCGGCGCGCCCGCGTCGGTTACTTCGACATGCGCCAGGACATCGCGGCGGTTCCTGCTTTCCGGCTGGACCATGACGTGTCGCGGGCGATCTCCAAGGCGGAGATGATCGAGAAGGTCGTGAAGGACCTGCCGGGGCTCGACTGCGGATCGTGCGGGTCGCCGCACTGCAGGGCGCTTGCCGAGGATATCGTGCAGGGTCTCGCGGTGGACACGGACTGCGTCTTCAAACTTCGTGACCAGGTGAAGGTGCTTGCGGAACAGCTCTTCGACCTTGCGAAGAAGAACCCGTCGGCCATGAGCGCTCAAGGCGAGGCGGGCGGGCGCAAAGGGTGAGTGAGATACGTGAGAGTACGGGACGTCCTTGATGTGCTCGAATGCACTGTAGAGGCTGGTGCGGGCGGCCTGGACAACGAGGTGAGATGCGGGTACGCGTCGGACCTGCTCAGCGACGTCATGGCGCACGCCCGCGACGGCGACATCTGGGTGACTGTGCAGGCCCACGAGAACATAGTGGCAGTGGCGATGTTGGTCGGGCTGGCGGCCATCATCGTGGCGGGAGGGGTAGAGTGCCAACCCGAAGCCGCCCGGAGGGCCGATGAAGAAGGCATCCCGCTTCTCAAGACCCGTCTGCCCGCATTCGAGATCGTGGGCCGTCTCTATGCGGCGGGGATCAGAGGCCGGCTTTCGTGAGCTTTCACTGTGCAGACGAGCGGAGGGATCGCCCCATGGGTCAGGGGGAGGGGTGGACTGTCGTTGTCGCTGGAGGTGTACCTCGCGGACCTTCACGTTCATACTGCGCTGTCCCCCTGCGCCGAGGCTGAGATGACCCCGCCGGCCATAGTGAGGGCCGCCGCTCAATGCGGTGTGAGGCTGCTGGGGATCTGCGACCACAACTCCGCGGAGAACGCCCTCGCTGTAGCCCAGGGGGGCGGGCCGGCGGGGGTGGCGGTGATCTGCGGTATGGAGGTGCAGACACGCGAGGACGTCCACGTCCTTGCGTTGTTCGACGATCCACGAGCCCTTCTCCGCTGGCAGGAGGAGGTGTACGCGAGCCTCCCGGACGTCGAGAACGATGAGACCAGATTCGGCGAGCAGGTTGTACTCGATTCCCAGGGCATCCCGAAAGGCAGCCTCCGCAGGCTTCTCCTGGCGTCGACGGCCATGAGCATCGACTACGTGGGAGGGCGCGTCCGGCAACTCGGCGGCCTTGTAGTGCCGGCGCACGTGGATAGACCCTCGTTCAGCCTCGTGAGGAACCTCGGCCTCATACCTCCCGGACTCCGGCCCGATGCCCTGGAAGTCTCCCCGAGGATGGGAGCCCGGCGTGCGAGGGAGATGCTTCCGCAGCTTGCGGGGTTTCCGATCATCGTGTCATCGGATGCTCACAGGCTGGCGGAGATTCGCGGGTACACGGCGTTTCTCCTGGAGCAGCCGACTTTGGACGAAATCAGGCTCGCGCTCGCGGGGATCGGGGGGCGGGCCGTGCTGCCCGTTGAGTGAGTGACAGGGAGGGGGCCGTGTGCGGGAGCTTTCCTTGCACGTGCTGGACATCGTGCAAAACTCCATCGCGGCGGGGGCGAAGACGGTGGACGTGAGCGTCTCGGAAGACGAGGCGTCTGACCTGCTCACCATAGAGATCGTTGACGATGGCGCCGGTATCCCTCCGGACATACTAGGTTTGGTGCTGGACCCTTTTTACACGTCGCGCACCTCCCGCAAGGTCGGGCTCGGGCTTCCGCTCTTCCGCGAGGCTGCGAGAACCGCCGGGGGCGACCTGCGCGTCGAGTCCCGGCCCGGCTGCGGCACGAAAGTGAGAGCCATGTTCAGGCTGGGCCACATCGACAGGGCTCCCCTGGGCGACATGGCGGGGACGCTTGCGCTCCTCGTCGTGTGCAATCCCGAAGTGAGGTTCAGGTACAGCCACAAGCGAGGGGCCAGGGCGTTCTCCTTCGACTCGGAGGAATTCCGGAGGGCGCTGGGGGACATCCCCCCGACGACCCCGGCGCTCGCGGGCGTTGTCAGGAACCTGATCAGGAACGGTCTTGGCCCGGTCCAGCGCGCGTGAAGGTGGCTGGCGGGGGTCAATAGAGGGGCTGGTTGAGCATGGAAGAACGTGGTAGGGTGATCGAGGTCTGCGGCGGGTTGGCCAAAGTAGAAGTCACGCGCCATGAGGCATGCCGCCACTGCAAGGCGTGCGATTTCGGGCGCTCCGACAGAGTCGTGGTGGAAGCGACAAACAACATAGGCGCCCGCGCGGGCGACGAGGTGACGCTCGAACTCGAAAGTTCCCGGGTGCTGGGGGCGGCGTTCGTCGCGTACATGGTCCCGCTCCTGTTCATGGTGGCAGGCATTTACCTTGGGACCATCCTCGCGCAGGCGAAAGGGCGACCGGAGGCGGGTTCCCTCTTCGGGGCGGTCCTAGGCGTAGTGCTTCTGGCGGCGTCGTACGGGATCGTGTACGCATACGGCAGGCGAGTGAACCCCGCGCGGTTTAGGGCTGAAATCACACGAGTCCTCGGCCAAGAGTGACCGCGGAGGCCGCGGAGGAAACCGGCCCGGCGCCCCGACGCGTGGAAATTGCTATTGCCCGCGAGGCTGGGCGATGGTATCATAGGTGCGGTATACGCAGTTCGATGTGCGTTTTTTGAAGGGGGGATTGTGAAGGAACGCGCAAAGTCCCCAAGCATGTGCGTAGTCTGCGAAAACCACTGCGAGCTCGACGTGACAGTGTCGAGAGGGGAAAGCCCAGGAGGTGTCCGCGATGAAGACCGTTGAGGAGCTGGAGCGCATCAGGAAACAGGCTCAGGCCATGACCAGGCTGAGGGAGGGCAAGGAGACCACGAGGATCGTTGTGGGAATGGGCACGTGCGGCATCGCCGCGGGGGCGCGTGAGACGCTCTCTGCCATCCTGGACGAGCTCGCGAAGAGGAACATCCAGGACGTGGTGGTGACCCAGACCGGATGTGTCGGCCTGTGCGAGCAGGAGCCCATCGTCGACGTGATCAAACCCGGCGCTGCGAAGGTGACTTATGGGAAGGTGACCAAGGAGAGGGCGCGCCAGATTGTGGCGAGCCACGTCGTGAATGGCCAGGTAGTGGGGGAGTGGGTCATAGCTAGCGCTTAAACCGTGTTTGAAACGA
The DNA here is from genome assembly GCA_050261175.1 of Clostridia bacterium. GTDB lineage: Bacteria > Bacillota > SHA-98 > UBA4971 > UBA4971 > UBA6256. The sequence continues at coordinate 9,210 of JBLNDA010000065.1, read as the reverse complement.
AAGGAGGGGAGGAGAGCGTGGAGCGAGCGGCGAGAGACGCGGGCATTTGCCCGGCCAAAGTCAGCGAAATCCTCGCAAAGTATTCTCGTAGACCTGACGCCCTCGTGTCGATCCTTCACGATGTCCAGAAAGAAGCCGGCTACGTCTCTGAGGAAGCGATGACTGAGATCGCTTCGGAACTTGACATCCCGGTGTCAAAAGTGTACGGCGTCGCGACGTTCTACACGTTGTTCTCGACGAAGCCCAAAGGGCGGTACATAGTGCGTGTATGCGAGAACGCTCCGTGCCACGTGCGCGGGGCAAAAGCCGTGATCGAGGCACTCGAGAAGGAGCTCGGCATCCCGATGGGCGGCACCACCAGCGACGGCAAGTTCACGCTGGAGTACACGAGTTGCCTCGGGGTCTGCGGCGTCGCGCCGGCCATCATGATCAACGAGGCGGTGTACGGCAACCTCACCCCCGAACGGGTCCCGCTGATCCTAAAGGAATATAAGTGACGCCCAGAAGGGAGGTTTGCGCCCGTGGAGTTCTACCGTTCGCACGTCCTCGTCTGCGGAGGGACCCCGTGCGTGCTCGAGGGCTGCAAGGGAGTGCGTGACGCGCTCGTCGCCGAGGTGCAGCGGCGGGGCCTTGACAGGGAAGTGAAGGTGGTCGAAACCGGCTGCCTGGGGCCCTGCGACTTGGGGCCCGTGATCGTCGTCTATCCAGAGGGGACGCTGTATCAGGAGGTCCGCGTCTCCGACGTACCCGAGATAGTCGAGGAACACCTCCTGAAGGGGAGAGTCGTGGCGCGGCTTGTTGGCAAGGCGCCTCAGGCGGGTGTCGTGAAGTACGAAGAGCCGACGTATCTCGGGGTGCAGGAGCGGATAGTCCTGCGGAACTGCGGAGTGATCGATCCCGACTCCATCGAAGAGTACATCGCGCGTGAAGGCTACAGGGCACTCGCGAAGTGCCTGACAGAGATGAAGCCCGCAGACGTCATCGAGGCTGTGAAGAAGTCCGGGCTCGTCGGCAGGGGAGGCGCGGCTTTTCCGACAGGCCTGAAGTGGAGTTTCACCGCGAAGGCCGAAGCCGACCAGAAGTATATATTGTGCAACGCCGACGAGGGGGAACCGGGCACTTTCAAGGATCGGCTGATCCTTGAGGGCGATCCCCACAGCATACTCGAAGGAATGGCAATAGCGGGCTACGCGGTGGGAGCGGACAAGGGTTTCGTGTATGTGAGAGGAGAGTACGTGCTCTCCATCGAGAGGTTGGGGAAAGCCATAGAGCAGGCGAAAGCCCTTGGCCTGCTCGGAACGGACATTTTCGGCTCTGGTTTCTCGTTCGACGTTGAAATAAGAAAGGGCGCGGGCGCGTACGTGTGCGGCGAGGAAACCGCCCTTATAGAGTCGATCGAGGGCAAGCGTGGCGAGCCCAGGGTGAAGCCGCCGTACCCCGGAACCGAGGGCCTGTGCGGGAAACCCACCGTGGTCAACAATGTGGAGACGATTGCGAACATCCCCCCCATCCTGTTGAACGGGCCAGACTGGTTCAAGCGCTTCGGCACTCAGAGGTGCCCCGGAACCAAGGTCTTCACCCTCACCGGGGACATCAACAACAAGGGGCTCATCGAGGTGCCTATGGGAATCACGCTTCGACGGGTGGTGTTCGAGATCGGCGGCGGGATACCCGGGGGCAGGGGGTTCAAGATGGCGCAGACGGGCGGGACGTCAGGGGGATGCCTCCCCAGGGAGCTGCTGGACGTGCCGATGGATTACTTCACCCTGCCTGAGCACGGGTCGGCGTTGGGCTCGGGCGCCCTCCTCATCATGGACGACACCCATTGCATCGTGGACATAGCCAGGTGCTTCATGAAGTTCTTCAGGCACGAGTCGTGCGGCAAGTGCGCGCCGTGCCGCGAGGGCACCGCGCGCCTCTACGATATCGTGGACAAGATCGCGCGGGGCGAAGGGCAGCCCGGGGATCTCGAGCTGCTCGAGGAACTCGGCTCGGCGATGCAAGCGACATCGTTGTGCGGCCTCGGCCAGTCGGCGCCCGTCCCGATCAAGACCATGCTCAAGTACTTCCGTGAGGAGTTCGACGCTCATGTGAACGAGAGGCTCTGTCCCACCGGGACGTGCGGGATATGAACCCGCCCGGCTCAAGCAGGAGAGACGGAAGGAGTGATACGCGAATGGCAGTGGTGACCATAGACGGCCGGAAGGTCGAAGTGGATGCCGGCACAACCATCCTCAATGCCGCGAAGAAGCTCGGCATCGACATCCCCACCCTGTGCCACCACCCCGATCTTGCCGTCCAGGCCGTTTGCCGCATATGTGTAGTTGAGATCGAGGGCCAGAAGCTGCTCCAGCCTGCGTGTGCCTTCCCGGTGCAGGATGGAATGGTGGTGTACACCAACACCCCACGAGTCAGGCAGGCGAGGAAGGTGAACCTCGAGCTTCTCCTCGCGCGCCACCCTCAGGACTGCCTGCAGTGCGTGAGGAACCGCAACTGCGAGCTCCAGGCGCTCGCCGAGCGCTTCGGCATGAGGGAGATTCGCTTCGAACGCAAGCTGCGCGGACTGCCTGAAGACCACTCCACCCCGGCCATAGTTCGGGAACCTGACAAATGCATACTCTGCCGGCGCTGCGTATCCACGTGCCACGATGTGCAAGCGGCCGGAGTGCTGTTCCCATCGCAACGGGGTGAGGACTCGGTGGTCACGCCGGTGTTCGGCAGGGGGCTCGACGAGGTGGCGTGCGCCCTGTGCGGGCAGTGCATCCATGCGTGTCCCGTGGGCGCCATAACGGAGAGGGACGATACCGAGCGCGTGTGGCGGGCGCTCGCCGATCCCAGCAAGCACGTGGTGGTTCAGACCGCCCCGGCGACCCGGGTCAGCATCGGCGAGGAGATGGGGTTGCCGCCCGGACGGATCATCACGGGCAAGCTCGTGGCCGCCCTTCGGAGGCTGGGGTTCGACCGGGTCATGGACACCGATTTCACAGCGGACCTCACCATTATCGAGGAAGGCAACGAGTTCCTCAAGAGACTGAAGGAGGGTGGTGTGCTTCCCCTCATCACGTCGTGCAGCCCAGGGTGGATCAAGTTCGGGGAGCACTTCTACCCGGATCTCCTCAAGCACATCTCCACGTGCAAGTCGCCCCAGCAGATGTTCGGGGCGCTCGTCAAGACGTACTATGCGCGGAAGGCTGGCATCGACCCGAAAGACATCTTCTCCGTGTCGCTCATGCCTTGCACCGCGAAGAAATACGAGGCCGACAGGCCTGAGATGTGCGACTCGGGATACAAAGACGTCGATGTGGTGCTCACCAGCCGTGAGCTCGGCAGGATGTTGCGCGAGGCCGGCATCCGCTTCGAGGACCTGCCCGATGAGGAGCACGATGACCCGATGGGGATCTCCACGGGCGCGGCCGCAATCTTCGGCGCGACGGGCGGCGTGATGGAAGCGGCCTTGCGGACGGTGTACGAAGTGGCCACCGGAAACGAGCTGCCCAAGATCGACTTCGAGGAGGTCAGAGGCCTCGAGGGCATAAAGGAAGCGCAAGTCGAGGTCGGAGACCTGGATGTCAGGGTCGCCGTGGCGCACGGTCTCGGAAACGCCAAGAAGATCCTCGACCTCCTGCGCGAGGGCAAGGCGGACTACCACTTCATAGAGATAATGTGCTGCCCGGGCGGGTGCGTCGGAGGCGGCGGCCAGCCGATCCCGACGACTATGGAGATCAGGAGGGTCCGCGGGAACGCCCTCTACGAGGCCGACAAGGGACTCCCTTATCGAAAGTCCCACGAGAACCCGGCGATAAAGCAGATATATGCCGAGTTCTTGGGTGAGCCGCTGGGCGAAGTGTCTCACCACCTCTTGCACACGCACTACACGCCGAGGAATAAGTATCCCTCGGTGGCGAGGACGGTGTGCGGGGAGGCGGCCGGCTGACGGTCGCGAGGTCGCGCACGAGGTCGCTCACGAGGTCGCGCGCGAGGTCGCGCACCGACGGAGGCGATCCCGGAGGGCCTGAACCTTGAAAACGGGAGCCCCACAATGGACCAGCGATGGAGAGCGGCTGGGAGCGGCGCAGTGTCCTGCGCCGCTCTTTCTCGTTGGGGGTGTGTCCACGGTCCGGCTCCGCGGATCAGCGGAGCTGCCGGCTGGACGCCTCCGAGCGCCCGCGGAGGGCGTGTCGGCACGGGGTATCGTGGGAACGCTTCAGCCGTCCCCGGCCGCCGGGCAGTCCGTTCCAGAGGGTGATGTCCCGCGGGGCACGAAAGGGGCAAGTGCGGCCGCGGGAAGGAGGAGCGCCCGGAGTGTCGAATACGCTGCGTACGAGCGGCCTGTTGCTCGCCGGGCTGCCAGGTATGTTATACTTGTGACGCGGAACATGCTGCGACTTGCCTTGAGGGGGGTGCGACATTGAGGAGACTGAGAGTCCCGGACGTTGTCATCAGGCGGCTGCCGGTGTACCTCCGCGTCCTCGAGACAGTGGACGAGGAAGTCCACGGCGGCCTGATCTCCTCGTTCGAGTTGGGCGAGAGAGCGGGCGTGACCCCGGCACAGGTCCGCAAAGACCTCAACTTCCTCGGCGGTTTCGGCAAGCAGGGCGTCGGGTACCAGATAGCCGTGCTTCGCGACGAGCTCCGATCGGTGCTCAACCTGGACAAGGAGATAAACGTTGCCATCGTCGGTGCGGGCAGCCTCGGGCAAGCGCTGGCGAGATACATCATCGGGCGGCGGGCCGTCGAGAGGAATTACCACCTTCGCCTCGCTGCGCTCTTTGACGCGGACCCGGCGAAGGTGGGCATGAAAGTAGGTGACGTACCCGTCCAGCACGTGGACAGAATCCTGGAGATCACTCGCGGCCGCCAGATCAGGATGGCGATAGTGGCTGTCCCGGCGGGGGCGGCCCAGAAAGTCGTCGACGCCTGCGTGGACGCGGGCATCGAGGCGATCCTGAACTTCGCGCCGGTGAAGCTGAAAGTCCCTGAAGGCGTGCGGCTCCACAACACCGACCTCAGCGTGGAGCTCATGCATCTGGCGTATTACCTCTGACTGACGTGTCCGGCCGTCCGCGCGAGGGACGGCCGGCAGGGCGCGTTCGGGTGTGTGTCGCATGGCTTTGGGTGCCGCCGTGACGATGCAATCGCCCCTTCGCCCCGGCGCGGCGCCCTCCGGGAGGCCTGGCCAGGGCGGAGTCGTGCTTTCTGTGGGGGACCGACCGCGGGACCGGCGTACCAACAAGGAATAGCGCGAAGTCTGACGAATGTAATAAGCGGTCTCGAGGACACCGACAGGCCGCAGCGCTCACCGGCGCTGCGGCCTGGTACGAGGGACAAGGGGGAGAGACATGCACAGGATCATCAAGAAAGAGGAATTGGCTCCGAAGATCAAGCTGTTCGTGGTGGAGGCGCCGGAGATCGCCGCGCACGCGCGCCCGGGGCACTTCTTCGTGCTGCGCCTGCAAGAGCGCGGCGAGAGGATTCCCCTGACCATCGCGGACAGCGATCCCGGAGCAGGCACCATCACCATGGTGTTTCAGGAGGTCGGGAAGAGCACGTATGAGCTGGGGACTCTAGAGGAGGGCGACTCCATCCTCGACATAGTGGGACCGCTGGGGACCCCGAGAGACATCAAGCGGCTCGACACCGTGGTGTGCGTAGCGGGCGGGGTGGGGGTCGCCCCGATATACCCTGAAGCGAAGGCCTTTCACGAGCTGGGCACGAGAGTGATATCGCTCATCGGCGCCCAAACAAAGGACATGCTCATCTTCAAGGACAGGATGGAAGCGGTGAGCGACGAGGTTCACTACAGCACCGACGACGGTAGCTTCGGGTATCACGGGTTCGTGACGGGGCTTCTTCACGATCTCCTCGCCGGCGGCCTGCGCCCTGACGAGGTCGTCGCCATCGGGCCCCTGCCGATGATGCGCGCCGCGTGCAAGGTGACTGCGGAGTTCGGCGTCAAGACGGTTGTGAGCCTCAACGCGATCATGGTGGACGGCACCGGGATGTGCGGGTCGTGCCGGGTGACCGTGGACGGCAAGACGATGTTCTCTTGCGTTGAGGGACCCGCGTTCGACGGGCATAAAGTGGACTTTGCTGAACTCATGGCGAGACAGACGCGGTTCTTGACCGAGGAGAAGCTTGCCATGGAGCGGTACAAGGCGCATGCGGAGGGATGCAAATGCCGGCGAGAGTAGACAGGCATCTGATGCCGAAGCAAGATCCCCGGGAACGGATAAGCAATTTCAACGAGGTGGCCCTCGGGTACCAGCCGGACACCGCCATAGAGGAGGCGAAGCGGTGCATCGGGTGCCCCAAGCGCCCCTGCGTGGCAGGATGCCCTGTCGAGGTGGACATCCCTTCTTTCGTGAAGCTCGTTGCGGAGGGCAAGTTCGTTGAAGCCGCGAAGAAAATCAAGGAGAAGAACAGCCTGCCGGCGATATGCGGGCGGGTGTGTCCTCAGGAAACCCAGTGCGAGCAAAGATGTACACTGGGGCAGAAGGGCAAGCCCGTGGCAATAGGCGCCCTCGAACGCTTCGCCGCGGACTACGAGAGGGCTTCGAGCGCACGGGATGCGCGGGGGCCGTCGACGGCTGGCCGCGTGCCGGCGGGCAAGGCGGCGGTGGTGGGCTCGGGTCCCGCGGGGCTGACGTGCGCGGCGGACCTTGCGAAGATGGGGTACTCCGTCGTACTCTTCGAGTCCCTTCACTCGACAGGAGGGGTGCTCCGGTACGGCATCCCCGAGTTCCGTCTGCCCAAGGCCATCGTGGATGAAGAGGTGGATTACGTGAAGAGCTTGGGCGTGGAGATCCGGACGAACACGCTCGTGGGCAAGACGGTGAGCGTGGAAGAGCTCTTTCGCGACGGGTTCGACGCCATCTTCCTCGGGACGGGGGCGGGGCTCCCGCATTTCCTGGGGATACCCGGGGAGAACCTCAACGGCGTGTATTCTGCGAACGAGTTCCTTACCCGCTCGAACCTCATGAAGGCGTACCTCTTCCCTGAGTACGACACGCCGATTTGGGTAGGCAAGCGCGTGGCGGTGGTGGGCGCGGGCAACGTGGCGATGGATGCAGCCAGGACAGCTCTGAGGCTCGGCGCTCGGAAGGTCACCATCGTGTACCGCCGGTCCCGGGCGGAAATGCCCGCGAGGCTCGAGGAGATAGAGAACGCCGAGGAAGAGGGGGTCGAGCTCATGCTCCTCACCAACCCCATCCGGGTCCTCGGCGATGAACGAGGCTGGGTCCGGGGCATGGAGTGCATACGGATGGAGTTGGGCGAGCCGGACGAGAGCGGAAGACGGAGACCGGTTCCGGTGCCTGGCTCGGAATTCGTCATCGACATCGACACGATGATCTCGGCGGTGGGCACCGACCCGAATCCTCTGCTCGTGAAGAGCGTACCCGGGCTCAAGCTAGGGCGGCACGGGAACGTCATCGTCAACGAAGAGACTGGCGAGACCAGCGTGCCGGGGGTATTCGCCGGCGGGGACATAGTCACCGGGTCCGCCACCGTTATCGCCGCGATGGGCGCCGGCAAGATCGCCGCGCGCGGAATAGACAAGTTCATCCGTGCGAAACGGGAAAGGAGCGGTTGACCATGGCGGAATCGACGTACGGCAGGATCCCTCCGGACATCGAGATAGCTCAAAGCGCGAAGCTCGAGCCGATTGAGCGCATCGCCGCAAAGGTGGGGCTTACCGAGGATGACATCGAATTCTATGGGAAGTACAAGGCCAAGGTGAGGTTGGAAGCCATCAACCGACTCAAAGGCCGCCCCTACGGCAAGCTCATCTACACGACCGCCATCACGGCGACGCCCGCCGGTGAGGGGAAGACCTGCACGGCTGTGGGCCTCACGCAGGCTTTGGGTAAGCTTGGCAAGAAGGTCATGGTCGCCCTGCGTGAGCCTTCCCTCGGGCCGACCTTCGGCGTCAAGGGCGGCGCCGCGGGCGGGGGGTACTCGCAAGTCCTGCCGATGGAGGACATCAACCTGCACTTCACCGGGGACATCCATGCCGTCGGAGCGGCCCACAACCTGCTTGCCGCCATGGTCGACAACCACATCCATCAGGGAAACGAGCTGGGCATAGACCCGAGGCGCGTCGTGTGGCGCCGCGTCATGGACATAAGCGATAGGCAACTCCGCAACATCGTGGTGGGCCTGGGCGGGAAGGCCAACGGTTTTCCGATGGAGAGCGGGTTCGACATCACGGTGGCGTCCGAGATCATGGCGTGTCTCGGGCTTTCGCGCTCCCTGTCAGATCTCAAAGAGCGGTTCTCGAGGCTCGTGGTAGCCTACACGTACGACGGAAAGCCGGTCAGGGCCTCGGACCTCAAAGCGGTCGGGGCCATGGCCGTCATCATGAAGGACGCCATCAAGCCGAATCTCGTGCAGACCCTGGAGGGGCAGCCGGCGTTCGTGCATGGGGGGCCGTTCGCCAACATCGCTTACGGAAACAACTCCATCCTAGCGACCGAGACGGCCCTGCGGCTTGCGGATTACGTCGTCACTGAGGGAGGCTTCGCCGCCGACCTCGGCGCCGAGAAGTTCTTCGACATCGTGTGCAGGATAACCGATGTGCGCCCGCACGTGGTCGTGCTGGTCGCGTCGGTGCGCGCGCTCCACCATCACGGGGGCGTGGCCAAGAGCAAGCTCGCCGAGAAGAACCTGGACGCGCTCGCGAAGGGCTGCGAAAACCTCGACAAACACGTGACGAACGTGACGCAGAAGTTCGGTCTACCGGTCGTCGTGGCCATCAACAGGTTCCCAGCCGACGATCGCGAAGAGCTCGAGTACCTCCGTAGGCACTGCGAGGAACTCGGGGTGCGCTCGGCCGTCTCCGAGGTGGTGGCGCGGGGCGGCGACGGCGGGCGCGAGCTTGCCGCAGCGGTCCTCGACGCCATCGAGCACGAAAAGCCGCATTTCAGGTTCCTGTACGACCTCGACCTTTCCGTAAGGGAGAAGATCGAGCGTCTCGCCACGGAGATCTACGGGGCTGACGGAGTCGTGTACGCCGGTACGGCGGACCGCGATATCAAGGGCATCGAAGAGCAGGGCCTGGCCAAGCTGCCCATCTGCACGGCCCAGACGCAGCTTTCGCTGTCCGACGATCCCTCGCTCCGCGGGGCGCCCCCGGGATGGAAGCTCACATTCCGCGAGGTGCGCGCGGCAGCGGGCGCGGGGGTGCTGGTGGCGCTGTGCGGGCAGATGATG
>JBLNDA010000064.1:0-4263 GCA_050261175.1 Clostridia bacterium | reverse complement strand
GAGTTCCGCATCACGGTAGTCCCGGGGAAGACACACGAACCCGGGTCCATGCGCCCCGTCATGAAAGGTGGAGGCCAGGGCGCGGACATGCCTCAGGCCGTGAAGGTCGGAGAGATTCCGCAGGTTCCCAAGACGTACACCTACTTCGACATCGCCTACCCGTTCATGAACGAGAACCAGGTGATGATGGGCGAGACGACCATCGGGGGCAGGCGGGAACTCCAGAATCCCGATGGCTGGTTCCTCATCTGGGAGCTGCAGAGGGTAGCCCTCGAGCGGGCGAGGACGGCCAGGGAGGCCATACAGATCATGGGGTCGTTGGCCGAGCAATACGGCTACGGTGACGCTGGTGAGTGCCTTACGGTGTGCGACCCGAACGAAGCCTGGTTCTTCGAGATCTTCGGCGCGGGTCCGCTGCAGAAGGGGGCTATCTGGGCCGCGGTGAGGATTCCCGACGACCAGGTGGGCGTGAGCGCGAACCGCAGCCGCATCCGTGAGATAAAGACGGACGACCCGGACAACTACATGTACTCCAAGAACGTGTTCGATTTCGCGAAGGAAATGGGATGGTGGGATCCCTCCAAGGGTCCATTCGTATTCTGCGAGGCGTACGGTCCCAAGGACTCCTTCTACAACAGCCGCCGCGAGTGGCGCGTGTTGAGCCTCCTTGCGCCGTCGCTCAACCTCGATCCGTGGGCGAAGACCTATCCGTTCACGGTGAAGCCTGACAAGAAGGTGTCGGTCGCGGACCTCATGGCTATCAAGCGCGACCACTATGAGGGCACCGAGTTCGACCTGACGAAGGGTCTTGCCGCGGGGCCGTTCGGCAACCCCAACAGGTATGCCACCCCGGCCACGCTAGGCGAGTGGGAGCGCGCGATATCCATGTTCCGTTGTTCGTACAGCATCATAACGCAGTCCAGGAGCTGGCTCCCCAATCCGATAGGCGGTGTCACCTGGTTCGGCGAGGACGCGCCGCACTCCACGTGCTACGTCCCGTTCTACTGCGGCGCCACGTCAGTTCCGCTGTCGTTCCAGATCGGGCGGCGTGACGTGTTCGACAAGCAGTCCGCGTGGTGGGCGTTCAACTATGTGTCCAACCTCGCCGATCTCAAGTACAGCTACATGATGGAGGACATCAAGAAGGTTTCCGGGGCCTTCGAGGCGGAGGCGTTCGCTCTCCAGCCCGCGGTGGAGAAAGCCGCCCTTGAGCTCTACAAGACTGACCCTGCCTTGGCCGTCAAGTACCTGACCAATTACTCCAACGACCTGGCTGACAGGGTGGTCCACTCCTACTGGGAGCTCGCTGACCAGCTCATAGTCAAGTACCAGGACGGCTATGTGAACCAGAAGACCGTGGGTTATCCTGAGGAGTGGCTCAAGGCGGTTGGATTCGGGAAGATAGTGCCTCCGGCGGGCAAGTAGCCCAAGGCGACCTGAAGCCGGCCGTGGAGCCGTGCAATCCTCTTGACTCTCCAGAGAGGGGGCAGGCCTCGCCGCCTGCCCCCTCTCATCTTGCCTCTTCCCCTCATCTCGTCTTGATCCTATTGATCTCGCTTGTCCTCGGGCACGTCAGCCGCGATGCCCCAGCCCTGATCCCGCTTTTCCGGCTGCCCGGGGGCAGCCCGGGCCGGGCGCCGGCGCCCCGCTGCTTGCCGGCGCATCCCGCCGCGCCTACCGCCCAGCTCAACGCCCTTGCGGCACGCCCACAGCCGCGCCGGCACAGAGCACGGCGCAACTCAAGACCAGGGCCACCACGGTGGCGACCGGCGAGTACCCGGTGGTCTCGTACACCCGCCCTTCGCCGACGGGGGGCAGCGGAACCGGGTCCACAGGAAGCCCGTGCCTGAGCGCCAGGCCGCGGACGTCGAGGAGGTTGATCACGGGGACGCCGGCCGCCGTGAATTCGAAGATCAGGCCGCGATCGGGGGCCGTGGACATGATAGGGGGCCGCATGACGAGTCCGTTCGGGAAATCGAGAGAAGCCAAGGTATTTCCGTAGTTCGGTGCGGCTCCCCCTATGTTCACGAAGCATCTCAGGGGCCGTCCCGCGGCGAGGGTCCTGTAAAGCTCGAGCCTTCGCCGGATGCTCCCCACCATGGTGTCCTCACGGATCACCAGCACGCCCGCACGCCGCGCTATCTCTTCCATGACATGCTTTCCATCGCCGAACAGGGTGCCCTCACCGGTGTCCTGGTCGCCCCCCAAAGACACCGCGGCTAGCGTGTACGGCATGAGTCCCTCCTGATTCAACAGCGCCAGCATGTCCACGAATGTAAAGTCCGGCAGTGTCGCGCCGTACATGGACGCGCCTATCGAGTATATGGTTATGGGCTCTAGGTCGAGGGCGCGCGCGGCTGAGAGCGTGGCGAGAATGAGCGCCGGGAACGACCCGCTCGCCCCGACCGCGACGACGTCCCCGGGCCCGAGGCCGGCTTCCTTGAAGTAACGGACCATCAGAGCGGCGAACGCCGGGTTGGTCGCTGTCCGCTTGGCCTCGAGATTCCCCACTGACGTGGTAATGTCGGTGAACTCGTCTCCGATGAGCCCGGTTCCGTTCGGATCGAGCTCAGGGTCAATGGGGAGTCCCGAACGTAGCCGGTAGTTTCTTATGGCGGCGGTGCATCTCTTCATGAGCTCCGCCGCCTCGACCTGCGCGCCATGATAGGGCAGCAGGGAAACCCCATCCGGGGCTGCCTTGCGAGCCATCCAGAACCCGCCCACTGCCACGGCGGCCGCGAGCAGAAGGAATGCCAGCGGCACCCGGCCGGATCTCGTCCCCCACCCGGACATCGTCTTTCGATCACCTCACGAGGACGAGTGCCAGCCGGACGACCGCGGAGAGGAACAAGACCGCGGCGAACGTCCGGAGCACTCCCTGCCTGGCCACATCGTTCGCGATGAGACCCGGGATGATGTACCCCACAGCCCTGAATTCCTGCCCGACCGCTCCGGCCGCATAGACCCCGACGCCGAATTTCCCGGCCATCCAACCAAGCCAAAACGCCACCAGCACCATCGCCATGAATCTCCGCCGCCCATACAGGATGATGACGTGAGACGCACACCACACAACCCCGTACGTGGCCAGCGCAAGAATGAGTGTGGCCACGATGCGCGCGGGCTGGTCCAGGTAGAGAGCGAGGTAACCAGGCACGACCAACCCTCCGCCGTAGAGCCCCGTGACCTCAGTGAAGAAGAAGCTGGCTATGAGCCCGATCCCGATTGAGAGTGAAAGGGTCACAGCACCTCACCGTTCCGCTGGAAGAACTCCGCGAGTCGCTGCCCCATGCCCTTGGTGTTGCCTATCGCATACAGCACCGCTCCGCCCGGAACCAGGGAATCGATCGAGCCGAGCACCGTCTCTGGCTCGCGCAGGGCGGTGAGGTCGGTTACCCGGTCCGCCGCCATCCCGCTTCTGACTAGTTGCGCCCTGGCGACCCTGCCGGCTTCCCCAATAAGGAATACGCGCTCGGGCCGGATCTCCTGTGTCACCAGCCTGGAAAGCCCTTGAGTCCTCGGGATGCGGTCGGCGCGGTTATTCATGACGACCACGATGGGCAAGCAGCTGCCGGAGTCCCGCAAGACTCCTTTTGCCGTGAGCGTTCTCCCTATGAGACTCCATATGAGAGAGGTGGACGTATAGTCGTTGGCCGCGAACGCGTTGACCAGGATGTACGGGCCGCTGGCGCGCGCGATCTTGAGTATCCGCATCGCCCCGGGGTCGCCGCGCGCCGCGAGCATGCCCGAAATGGCCACTTCGCGCGGGACCCCGGCGAGTTCACATACTCGTAGTGCGCACGCGACGTTTTCTTTGAAACTGACGTATGGGAAGGCCTCGTTCACTTCGTCCGCGACCGCTGACACATCTGCCACATGGACTGAGGCCCCGACTGCCCGCGCTCGCTCCTGGAGGAAGCCGGCGAGCGCGCGCTCCGCTGTCACGAGGCATCCCCTACGGGGTATGGTGAGGGAAAGAGCCCGAGCCACGTCCCACAATCGGGGGCCCATGACGTCAAGGTGGTCGTCGCGGACGTTCGTGATCACCCCGATCGTGGAGCGGATCATCCTGTGCTCCGACACCCACTGGTTTTCGGGTTCGAGCGCCATGCACTCGAGTACCAGGGCGTCAGCTCCTCGTCTCGCCGCTATGGCCGCCACTTTCATCTGCTCGGCGATGTTGGCCCGCCCCCGCCCCCGTCTCCGGAGGGGTTCCTCGGACCCGTCCTCCCAGATGATGCTGGGCGCCGTGCCAGTGGTCTT
>JBLNDA010000063.1:0-8841 GCA_050261175.1 Clostridia bacterium | reverse complement strand
AGCGAGCCGTCGAGCAGTGCAACTCTGCCCCCTTTGATCACCAAGTCTGCGTGGGTCATGACAATGCCCCCCTCCGTTCTGAGTGCAACAATCGGGATTCGCGCGGGCAACGCAGTCCGCCACGAACTAGAGATACCGCGCCGCCTCCCGCCGGACACCGAGCCGGAAGCATTCCTGCACGTCAACCCGGCGATTATTCGACAAGCCGGTGGTACGACATGGGCTGACGACCGAGAACCGCATCGGTGCCCGGGACGATGGACTTGCAACGTGCCTCGGCCGCCACCAGCATTGCGGAAACGGCTTGTTCCCGCGCGGCAAAGGCTTGAGCCACCACCGCTCCCTGTGGGTTGACGATGAGACTCCCGCCGGTCCCGCGCCCGCCGACGGCATTGGCTGCCGCCACGAAAACACGGTTCTCGGCCGCCCGCGTGCGGGCAAACCACTCGTGGCGATTGCCGGCGAAACGGCACGGCCACAAGATGACGTCGGCGCCCCGCAGGGTAAGGATCCTCGCCACTTCAGGCAGCAAACCCTCGTACCCCAGCATGATCCCGAAATTGCCGCGCCTGCCGCGGACCACGCAATACGTTCCCGACCCGCTATGGTAAACGGCCGTCTCAGCCGCATCCAGATGCAGTTTTCGGTACCTCGCTGCCACTTCCCCTCCTTCGACGAAGAAAGCCGTTCGGTACCGCGCCCCGCCGTCCGCTTCGTCCGCGACGAAAGCGACGTCCAGGCCCGTCTCTGCCGACATCCTGGAAACGAGGTGCAAGAGCGCGTCACTCTCTTCGATGGGCCTCCTTCCTGGGGACGGCTCCGGCAGGACGACCAAGTCGACCCCTTGCACCGCGAGATCGCGCAGGCGGCGTTCGATCTTCGGAACCAGGCAGTCAGCGCTCTCATCCATGTCGAGCTGGAACGTGGCAACCACTGGAGACTTCTCTCCGGGGACGAAGCTCTCCTTGATGGAGGAGCACACCGGGAGTTCCTGGAACGGGCGCACGAGATCGCCGTACGTGTCGGGGCGACGGATCCCGAGCGGCTCGAAAACGCCATCGACCGCTCCAGGAGGATCGAACGGCAACGGAATCTCCGCCGTCACCACCTCGGGCAAGTGCGCGCTTCCCTGCGCGACCACGTCACCCTGGGGCGAAACCACGAGACTCCGGCCGCAGTAGACTATGCTGTCGGCCTCCATCCCTACCTTGTTCGCCATCACGACCCAGGCTTGGTTCTCGATTGCCCTCGCTTTCAGCATGTACTCCACTTGGGCACTGGTCAAACGCGTCTCGTCTTTGCCTGTGGCGACGAGGTTCGTGAGGTCTATGAAAAGGCGTGCGCCTTTCAGGGCAAGTGTGCGCGGTATCTCAGGGAGACGCCCGTCGGCGCAGACGAACATGCCCACCCGGCCCCAGGGGGTTTCAATGGCGTCGCCCATCCCCCCGGGAGTGAACCACCGGGCGTCGAAGTGCCACAGGAACTGCTTCCGCGCGCTTCCCGCGAGTCTACCTTCAGGATCAAGGAGGTATCCGGCGTTGTACGCTTTTCCGCCGGACGACTCCTCGGCGAGCCCGACCGCTATGTAGCACCCGCGTCTCCTCGCCTTGTCTGCGAACAGGCCCAGCACTTCAGATGTGGGTCGCAGCGAGGCGCGCTGCGACGGCCACTCCGCCAGGTAGTACGCCGGATAGGCGCACTCCGGCAGCACCACGAGGTCTGGTTCGGCCCTCGCGGCCTGATCCACCATGTCCAGGGCATGGGCTAAGCCTTCCTCCGCACGTCCGAGCGGATACGCACTCAGCTGTATGCAGCACACCGTCAGCTTGGCTTTCATGGTGCAAACCTCCCTGATTCAGTGACAGTCCCCAGCAGGACGAAGAAAAGCCCATGGGCGCCCCGGTACAGCCGGTGCACGTGCCGTGACGCTTCAACCGCCCCGAGTCGTGGCACCCTTCGCGGCGGTGCCGACTATCAACGTGACCCTGCTTGCAGCGGTCCCAATGTCAGCTGGATAGAGTCCCGTGTCGACAACCGGCTCGCCAAAGACAGTCGGAGGCGGACGGGTGCCGCCTGTTCTGGGCCCGCCGCCTCCGACGGAACGCGCGTCTGCCGCTAGAACTCAGCCCAGTGCTCGAACATGGTGAGCCGCTCCGGGCCCTTGTCCGTCACCACGACGTCCTCCTCCAGGCGCACGGTTTGCGGCAAACCAGGGTGTCCTGCGAACGTCTCGATGGCGAAGCACATGTTCTGCTTGATCTCGACCGGGTAATCAAGCGAGTACGCACGGGAGATCCACATGCCCTCATACAGAGACAAGCCTATGGAGTGCGCGAATTGCTGCAGACTCACGCTGCCGAACTTGTCATCGTCGTACACGGGGAACTTCTGCGCGACATCACGCGTGGTATTGCCGGGCTTGAGCTCGGCGAGCGAGGCGTACAGCGAGTCGTAACACTCCCTGTAGAGGTCCTTCTCCTCCTTGGTCGGCTTCGTGTCCACCTTGAAGCAGCGCACGAAGTCGACGAAGTATCCGCCGGGCCCGATGGCGTTGATGTCCACGATTACGAGGTCGCCCTGACGTATGAGCTTGTCAGTGTGCCACCGCCGATACGGACTGGTGTTCCCGCCCGACGCCACGATGATGTCATACACGAAGTCGAATCCCTCTTCGTAGAGGTACTCATTGACCTTGGCCGTGATGTACGATTCCTTCACCCCGGGCTTCAGCCACTCGTACTTGATCTTCCACATGGCTGCGTCGCCGAAGGCAGAGGAGATCTTGAGACACTCGATCTCATCGCGCGTCTTGACAACGCGTGCCTCCGAGAGCGCGGGCCAGCCGTTCACGATGTTGAGCCCCTTCCGAGACAGGGCGTTGTACGCCCTCATGTCCATTATGTCGATTCCTATCTTCTCTTTTTCCACGCCGCTCTCCTTGAGGGCTTGGTACACGCTCTCAGCCATTCTCTCGGCCATCATTTCCTCAGCCGACTCCGCCCATTTCCATGTGATGGCAGGCCGAATCCGCCCCTCCATCCAAGGAGCGTCGATCTTGGCGCACTCGAGGTCCGAACCCACCGTTTCGAACAAGATCGGCTCGCCTCCGCGCGGAAGGACGCAGTAGCGGATGAAGATGTTGTTCTTCCAGTTGCCCTGCCACACGCTGGTGATGTACCGCACGTTCTCCCCGACGAAGCATACCAGCGCACCCAGGTCGTGCTTCTCCATCATCTGCTTCGCGCGGTCCAGGCGCTCTTTCCTCATGCGATCGAAGTTCACGCGTTCTTGCCAATCGGTGCCGGTCGCGCTGTACACGCGCCTGGGCAAGTACTCATGGGGTCGCTTGATGAACGAAAGCTCCATTGTCCTACCTCCCTTTGTGCGCGCGCCCAGCTATGAGCGCGCTCAGGTACATAGTCTCCATCGTCCTCAGATTTCGATGACGGCTCTCAACACATCGCCCGGGCTCGTCTCCACTTTGCCGAAGGCCGCTTTCAGCTCGTCCAGCGCATAGGTGTGAGTTACGATGGAGCTCAGGTCGATTGCCCCTCTCTCGGTGGCCTTGATCGCGCCATCAAAGTCTTCCGGCAACATGGCACGGCTCCCAACCACAGTCAGTTCTTTGTAGTAAAGATCGAAACCGTCGAAGTCCTCAAGGTGCGGCGGCAGGATGCCGAAAGCCAAAACCGTTCCGCCAGGCCGTGTCATCTCCATCGCCTGCCGGAGGGTCTCCGCCTTTCCGGCACACTCGATGGCGACGTCGACGCCAATGCCGTCCGTGTGCTTGAGCACTTCGCGCACCACATCACCTCCGCCAATCGTCATGTCGGCTCCCCGACGACGTGCGAGATCGAGCTTCCAGGCACTGCGTGATACGCCGAACACGGGATGTGCGCCTGAGACCTTAGCGAGCTGGGTATGGAGGATGCCTGCCGCGCCCAGGCCGACCACGGCGACGCTGTTCCCCGGCCGGATGCGGGCGAGTCTCTGTCCCGCAACCACCGTGCTGAGCACGACCAGGCTGGTCGCGTCGCCGAAACTGACGCTGTCGGGCAGGCGATGGCACCGGTAGTCCTCGACAGCCACGAATTCAGCGAAGGTACCGGGCCTCTCGCGGCCCATGAGCCCCCCCTCGAGACAGAGGTTGGGCCTGCCCGCCAGGCAGTACCGGCAACGCAGGCAGAAAAGGAGGGGGTTCAAGACCACGCGATCCCCGACGGACACGCCGCGTGCCCCAGGCCCAAGAGCCACCACGGTGCCGCTGGATTCGTGGCCTGGAATCAGAGGCAGGTTCGCCCTGGACTTACCCGTGTATATCCCGAGGTCAGTGCCGCAAATAGCGGTGGCCTTGACCCGAACCAGCACCTGCCCCGGCCCGGGTTCGGGAGCCGCAACGTCCTCGATGTACAGGTCGCGCACACCTCTCAACACTGCTGCCTTCATTTGCGGGACCTCACTTCACGACCTTCGCCACGAGCGATTCGAATTCCGCCCGGCTCATCAATCGTTTGTGCTCGTACGCAAAGTCCTTGACTTGCCAGAGGATGGTGTTGACTTGCTCGTCCGTGGCTTCGACGCCGATGCGATCAAGCCACATCCTGATCGAGTCCGTCCCGCTGTTCTTCCCGAGGACCACTTCCGCAGGTTCCTGGCCCACGAGGTCCCACCTGAACGGCATGAGTTCAACGGCATTGCCGAGTCCGCAGTTCCTGAACCAACTCGAGATGATCCCCGACTCGATCTTGAAGATCATGTCGCCCACGATCGGTCTGTTGGGCCGGATCTCGATGCCTGCCAGTTTGCGAACGAGTTTGGACACCTCGTACATCTTCTCGGTCTTTATCCCCGTGTCAACCCCGTACAACACCTTGAGCCCGAGGGCGACCTCTTCATAGGGAGTATTGCCCGCCCTCTCTCCGATGGCGGTCACTGTCGTGTGCGCCACATCCGCTCCCGCAGCGAGCGCGATGATCGTGTTGGCCGCGCCGAGCCCGAAATCGTCATGGAAGTGGGTCTCGATGGGCTTCTTCACACGCTCCTTGATCTTCCTCACGAGATAGCCGACGGCGTGTGGAGATATGCCTCCGAAGGTGTCCACGATCCCGAGGGCATCCATGTGACCCTCCTTGGCTACGGTCTCTATCAGGTTGAGGAACCAGGAGAACTCCGCCCGGGTGCCGTCGATCGGGAAGAACACTGTGTAAAGACCCTGCTCCTTGGCGTACCGCGTGGCCTCCACCGAGAGATCGATGGCCTTCTGCAAGGGCCACTTGTACGCGTACTCGATTATGTGCGTACTCGAAGGAATCTCCACGACCACACCGTCGACGCCGCAGTCACGGGCCCGCTTTACATCGTCCACCATACAGCGGGCGAATGCAAAGATCTTGGGCCCGAGCTTCCTTCTGACGATCTCCTTGATGGCTTCCTCGTCCTGCTTGGACACGACAGGCATCCCCGCCTCGATGCGGTGAACTCCCGCCTCGGCCAAGCTTTCCGCTATACGCACCTTGTCGTCCTTGCTGAAAGTCACGCCGGCCTGCTGCTCCCCGTCACGCAGCGACACGTCATGGAACTGTATCTGTTTGCTGAATTTCATCCCCTGCCGGACTTCGGGATCAAAGTTCCACGGGCTCACAAACCACCTGTCGCTTTTCCACGGCGTCTCACTCATGCTTTCCAGACCTCCTTGTTCAGCAAATACTTCGGACGCACCCCTTTCAAGGCCGCGAGCACTTGTTCCGCGGCCTTGCGCTGGAGCTCGATTGTGGACTCCTCCGAATAGAAGGCGGCGTGCGGCGTGATGATGACGCTGTCGAAGCGCAGCAGCTTGTTCTTGGCGACCGTCTTCTCGTCGGTCAACACGTCAAGTGCGGCGCCCGCGATCTGCCCTGTCTCAAGAGCCTGCGCCAGCGCCTCTTCGTCGATTATCTCCCCGCGAGCGGTGTTGATTACGTACGCGGTCCGCTTCATTTTCCGGAAAGCCTCCGTGCTGAAAGCATGGCGCGTCTCAGGAGTCAGGGGCGAGTGAATGGAGATGAAATCTGATGTCGACAGGAGTTCGTCCCACGATACGAGCCTCACTCCCAGGGAAGCCGCCACGTCTTTCGGCACGAACGGATCATGAGCGATCACCTGCAGGCCCAGGCTCTGAGCCTTGGGCGTGAGGGCCTGGCCGATCTTGCCCAAGGCCATCAGGCCCAGCACTTTGCCTTTGAGCCTGAACATGGGGCGCCATCCCTTGAAGTCGAACAACCCGCCCTTGACAGTGCGGTCGAGCTGTGGGATCTTCCGCGCCAGCGCCAAGAGCAGGCCCAGCGCGTGGTCTGACACCTCGTCCACGCAGTAGTCCGGCACGTTTGTAACGAGGATCTTCCTCTCCGTGGCTCTCCCGATGTCCACGTTGTTGACCCCGATCCCATAGCGCGCGATGATCCTGCAGCGGTCCAGAGTATCTATGACCCTCGCGGTTACCGGCGCGTAGCACACCAAAACGGCGTCGGCTCCCCGGCACACCTCGATCACTTCGTCCTCGGTGCGGCACTGAGCCGAAACGACTTCAGCACCGATCTCCGAGAGCACCCGATGCTCTTCCTCCAGGTTCGGAAACACATAGTCAGTAATCGCTACCCTGTACCTGCGTTCCACCTGCAACCCTCCCATCTGCGCCTTGGCGAGCAGATGATACGCTAGTCTGATGGTCTGACCGGCGCCGTGTCAAGATCCTTCGACGTCGGTCGTCAAGTTCCTGCCGGCCCGGACATCTCTCGAGAAGCCCCGGGTCAGTGGGACACCTCCAGGACCACCCTTCCGTTGACGCCCCCCTCCCGCAACATCGACAAGGCCTTGTTGGCGTCCTCGAATGGAAGGACCTCGCCGACCACGGGCTTGACGTCTCCTCTAGTGACCAGCCCGAGGCACTCCTCTATGTCGTGCTTCGCCGCGGCCCTGGAGCCGATGATGTCAAGTTCGCTCAGCACCGCTTTCAAGCTGTCCACACGGAGATCGGCGGAGTACGCCACGAGTATCAACTTGCCCCCCTTTCTGAGCCCGTTTATGCTGTTCCTGACAGTCTCCACGCTGCTCACGAACTCGATGGCGTTGTCTGCGCCTTTCCCGCCGGTCATTTCGATGACTGCCGAGCCCCATTCCTTGTTGTCACGCACGTCAATGACCTCATCGGCGCCGTATTCCTTCATGAGCCGGAGCTTCTCTTGGGACGCGTCCAGCCCGATGACGACGTTCCCGAGGCTCTTCGCGATCTGAATCGCGTGAAGGCCGAGGCCGCCGCCGCCGCCGACCACCACAGTGCAGTCGCCCTTGGCGACCGCAGCTCTCTTGCACAAGGCGTGATACGGGGTGGCCACCGCGTCGGCGATGATGGCGGCCTCCGCGAACGAAAGGGTCGGCGGCTTCCTTACGAGGCAGCTCTCCGGCACGGCAACGAACTCCGCGAGTCCGCCGTCAAGCTCGAACCCCAGCCTTCCCCTCAAGTCCTCACAAATGGTGTGCCTTCCAGCCCGGCACCACTTGCATCTATTGCACGGGACGTAGAAAGAGACGAGGACCTCGTCGCCCTCCCGGAAACCCTGAACCAGCGGGCCCTTCTCCACGATGACTCCGGAGAACTCATGACCGAGAGTGACCGGCAAATGCTCGAGGGGTATCTTCCCGGCCTGGAGCTTCAGATCGGTTCCGCACACGCCTGCCGCTCGCACCGAAAGGAGCACCTCGTCAGGCCCACACTCAGGCCTGCCCACTTCCTCCAGGCGGAGCGGTTGTCCTATCTCGATGAGTCGCATCGCTTTCACCGCATTCTCACCCCGTATCAGCAGCGACCCGTCTGCGGGTCTAGATCCTGATTGCCGGTTCCGCAGCGCCATGCGCCGCGGGTCGGACACTGCGTCGCTATCCCGCCGGGCCCCGGTGGCCGCCCCGAGAAAGCCGCCGGCAGTCCACCACGTATACGCCTCTCGGGCCGTCACGCGCCACAGCCCGGCGACGGGCCCCTATGCACCCGACGCACCCGAGCCAGTAAAGTCAACGACCGACGCGGCAGCCTTTTCGTATGCCTGAGCGACCCCGTCAAGGTGCTTCATTACCTCTTCGTAGGCAAGCTTGGGATCCCTCTTGGTTATCGCCCTGGCTATGGCGAGGTGGTCCTCGTACGCCCTCTTCATCACCCCAGGAACCCGCACCGTGAGCCGCTCCTGGGCGACGAGCATGTCGATGACCGCCAGGTAGAACCTGGAGAACACCGTGTTGCCTGACGCCCTCACCAGGGTGATATGGAACGTCATGTCGTTGGGGATGAACTTGGATGCGTCGTTGATGCACTCCCCGATCCGGGCGGCTATCTTTTCCAGCGTCCTGCA
This sequence comes from Clostridia bacterium, assembly GCA_050261175.1. Taxonomy (GTDB): domain Bacteria; phylum Bacillota; class SHA-98; order UBA4971; family UBA4971; genus UBA6256. Next base: position 463 of record JBLNDA010000063.1, on the reverse strand, counting down.
CTCGCTGGCTTTTGCGTGGGTCGCTGCGAGTAACGCGGCTTCCGCTTCGATGACCTTCCGGAGATGCAGCAGCTCCAGGGTCTCGCGCGCGCTGATGCGCAAGAGGCTGCTCACAGAGACCGGTCTCAGAAAATAGTCGACCGAGAGTTCGCCTGCGAAAATGCCTTCACCGGCCTTCACCTCGATGAGACCGTCGGCTTCCAGGAGCCGCAGTCCCTCTCTGAGGGAGGTCCTCCCCACTCTCAGCATCTCGGTCAGCTCACGCTCTGTGGGCAGCCGGTCCCCCGGCTTGAGCTGGTGCTCCTCAATGAAGTGCTTGATCTGCTCGGCCACGAGAGACGCGGTACGGTGTTTCTGGACTGGCTTCATCGTTCTCCCCCTGCTCAAACGGGCCCCATCCTCAGCCGACAGCAAGACGACAAGTCTTCTACGCCGAGATACTGATCGTCTACCGCCCCAACCC
>JBLNDA010000062.1:0-22352 GCA_050261175.1 Clostridia bacterium | reverse complement strand
TCAAACAGCCCCGCGACTCCTGAGTACAGGAGCACGTTAGAATAGGGCCTGAACTCCGCCGTGCGTACCACCGCTTTGCTCTGCTCGACCAGCTTCTTGAAGCGTTCATGGGGCACGAACTCGATTGTGACCCCGGGATACATGCTGCGGACCAAGTCCACAACTCCAGGGTTTTCGTTCACAGCTTCCTCCGCCATCACGGCCCGTTCGATCTCGAGTTCCGGGGCGATCGCTGACAGGACTTGCGCGAACGTCGGCACGCCCCGGCAGACGGTGACGTCGATCCGCTTTACTCCCGCTGGAATGGGCAGCCCCGCATCGCATATCGTCAGGGAATCGGTATGCCCGAGACTGGCGATGGCCTCACACAGATGTGGGTTGATGATTCCTGACTTCTTCAATGCACATCCACCTCCATGCGCCTGCCGGCCGCGTTCATACTGGGTATGCAGCCGAGGTATACAGCCGCCCCTTGCCGCCGCTGGCCCAGGACTTGCGGGCGACGATTGCCATCATTGCCTCACGTGCGCGTCCAAGCGGTCCCCCGGCGAGGGCGCGCTGTCAACCTGGGCGGCGGTGGTGTGGATAAGCTTATCCATGAGCACCGCCGCCAAGATCACAAGCCCTTTTGCGACTTCTTGATAGAACGGGGAGACATTCAAGAGGTTGAGACCGTTAGCCAAGACTCCTATGATGAACGCGCCGATCACTGTCCCCGTAATCCCTCCCTCTCCACCGGAGAGGCTGGTCCCCCCGAGGATGACAGCGGCGATGGCGTCGAGCTCGTACCCAGTGCCCGCTGTAGGCTGGGCGGACATGAGGCGGGCCGTGAGGATGACCGCCGCAATGCCGGCTGTGAGGCCGCTCAATGTGTACACGGCTGTCTTGAACTTCTCCACATTGATGCCGGACAGGCGGCAGGCCTGCTCATTTCCGCCGATAGCGTATACCATCCTGCCGAACTTCGTGTTGTTCATGAGGAAGTAAACCAAGGCATAGATCCCCGCCATGATCAGGACCGGGAACGGGATCCCCCACACGAAGCCGCCCCCCAGGAAATCGAACGTTCTCGAATCGACCAGGAGCGGCCGGCCGCCCGTGTAAACGAGAGTCAGCCCGCGGCACAGAGCGAGGGTCGCCAGCGTGACGATGAACGGCGGCATCTTCGGATACGCGACGAACAGACCGTTGATGAACCCGACCGCTACGCCGACCGCCAGCCCGGCCAGGATAGCCAGCACCGGGCTGGAGGTTGCCTGCAGGACTCCCGCCGCGAGACACCCCGCAAGGGCCACGTTTCCGCCGACGGAGAGATCGATGCCGCCCGAGATGATGACCATGGTCATGCCAGCAGCCAGAGTCCCGTTGATCGCGACCTGACGCATGATTATGAGGAAGTTGGAGATGCTGAAAAACCTGGGGTTCAGGACGGACACCACGGTGATGATGGCCACCAATATCAAGGCCATCCCGAACCGCCTAACGATCTCCACCAACGACGTGCGACCCAAGGGCGCTCCCTCCCGTAGCGTACTGCATGACCAACTCCTGCGTGACTTCGTTCCCGGGCAGCTCACATACGACTCTCCCCGAGTGCATGACCAGGACTTTATCGCTCATGGCGACGACTTCGGGTACCTCCGATGAAATCAGTAAAATGGCCTTGCCCTGCGATGCCATGAGCCCCATCAACCTATAGATCTCAACTTTGGCGCCGACGTCTATCCCGCGCGTGGGCTCGCACAGGATTATGACATCCGGATCCACGGTCAGCCATTTGGCCAGGACCACTTTCTGCTGGTTCCCTCCGGACAGATTGCGCACCAGCTGGCGAATGGACGGGGTCTTGATGCCAAGCTCGGCGACTTTATCGTGTACTGCGGCCCTTTCCTTTCCATGCAATACCACGCCCAACTTTGACACAAGGTCAAGACGGCCAAGCGTGACGTTCTTGGCGACAGATAGCGGAAGCACGAGGCCTTCTTCCTTGCGATTCTCCGTCACCAACCCGATACCAGCGCGCACCGCCGCGTGCGGTGACCGCATATCGACTGGTTTTCCCCTTACCTTCACCTTGCCTCCAACGATCCGCTCGAGGCCAAACAGCGCCCTTGCCAGTTTGATTTGCCCCGCGCCCATCAGGCCGACTATCCCGACTATCTCGCCGGCCCTCACGCTGAAAGAAATGCGAGACGGTCCTCCTGGGAGACTGAGATCGTCCACCTCGAGCACCACGTCTCCGGGGGCGACCTCCTCTTTCGGGAACATGTTCCCGAGGTCCCGTCCGACCATCTCGTGGACCACCTGTTCCTTAGTGACGAGCGAAGTCGACGTGGTGGACACCCTCCGTCCGTCTCGGAGGACGGTTATGGTGTCGGCTATCTTGAATACCTCATCGAGCTTGTGCGATATGTAGATCACGGAGACGCCCTGCTCGACCATGGAGTGAATGACAGAGAACAGCCTTGTGACCTCCATCTCGCTCAGTGCGGCAGTGGGCTCATCCATGACGATGATCCTCGCCTTGCGTGACAAGGCCTTTGCTATTTCCACTATTTGTTGCTCCGCCACCCGGAGTGATCTGACTGTCGTGGTCGGCGGGATGTCAACTCCCAGGTCGTCGAGGACTTCCTTGGCACGGGAGATCACCGCGCGTTTATCGAGCAGGCCCATCCGCCGCACAGGAGGGTCCGAAAGGAGTATGTTCTCTGCCACGGTCATCGCCGGGACCAGCGTGAATTCCTGGTATATCACGCTGATACCGAGACGTGCCGCGTCGGCGGGGGAGGATATGCTCACCGGTTGTCCCTCGAGATATACAGTGCCGGAGTCTTTCTGATAGGCACCTGCCAGGATCTTTATCAGAGTGGACTTCCCTGCTCCGTTTTCGCCGACGATCGCGTGGACCTCACCGGGCATCAATCGGAAATCCACTGAGTCGAGTGCGAGGACCCCCGGAAAGCGCTTGGTGATGCCGACCATTTCCAGGATGGGCTGGTTGGCCCCGCTCGCTTGGTGAGACCCGGCGCGTCTCTGATATGATTCGCCTGAACGCAGGCTGGTGTCGCTCACAAGACCCCACCCCATTCTCCGCCTTCATCTGGTATGAGCCCTCATGAACCCGGCGACTTCATCGAACGCCGGCAAGGAGGGCTGGGCTCCGACCTTCGTGGCGGCGAGGGCTCCGGCGGCCGAGGCGAAACGCAGCGCCTCCTCGAGATCGAACTCATGAAGACCCGCGCCACCCCCAGCAGCGCATGCGCGGTCGAGTTCGTAGGCGAGCGCACCCACGAAGGCATCGCCGGCCGCTGTCGTATCGACCGCTTTCACTTTGAACGCAGGCACCGCGAGGCACCGCCAGCCACCGCGGGCACCGCCTTTAGCCGAATCCCGTCCGATGCCTTCACCTTCGTTCAATCCATCCACGCCGTCCGCGGTTCCTGCTTCGTCCGCCTGCGTACCGGCGTTCGTGTCAGAAGCGGATGGCAGGCACGTTGCCTTGCAGGCGACGCAGCCGTGCTCACCGAGGGTTACAATTACGGTGCCGCGCGTGACCCTGGCGAGCCGAGCCGCCGCAACCGCGCCCGACCGCAGCGGCTCGGGCGAAGCGGAGGCACCCACAGCAGCGGCGTTGACGCCGCCGCCATCTCTGGCCACGTGGGAGAGAAGGGACGCAGCCTCCGTTTCGTTTGGGACGAGATAGTCGGCGAGTTCTAGCACTTCGCCGGGGATCGGGAGGGAGGGAGCGGGGTTGAGGACTGTTATCACGTGGTGGCGGCGCGCGAGCTCGAGAACGGTGATAACGGCATCAAGGGGGATCTCGAGCTGGGTTACGAGCACATTCGCTTGTGCGATGAGGTTCTCGTACTCCCGGCAACGGCAAGACGACAACGCGAAATTCGCCCCTCGATGGACCACTATGGTATTAGCTCCTGAGGAGGATACCGTAATGAAGGCGGACCCTGTCGGCTGTGAGGGCTCGACCAGCACCGCGGAGACATCAACTCCGAAGGCGCGAAGGCTTTCCACGAGCGCCCGACCGGCGTCGTCGTCGCCCGTGCAGCCAAGCATCTTGACGTCAGCCCCGAGACGCGCGGCAGCCGCCGCCTGGTTTGCCCCCTTCCCGCCGGCCGCGGAAGTATGCACCTTAGAGAACACGGTCTCACCCACGTGGGGCAACTCGTCAACCTGCATGATGTAGTCCATGTTCAGGCTGCCGGCGACTACTATGCTCATCTACACCTCAGGCTCCTTTCGAGTGTGGAATCCCTGATGACAAGCATGGGTTGGAGAACCTCTTGCTGTCTCGGGAAGTCAGGGTCGGCCATCCGACGTAGGAGCATCTCCACCGCAAGCACTCCCATCTCGTACTTGGGTTGAGCCACGGTGGACAAGCGCGGCCTCGTCACAGAAGCAAAGGCTATGTCATCGTAGCCGACGACCGCGACCTCCGCGGGCACCGCGATCCCATGGTCCTCAAGAGCAGTGAGTGCGCCTACCGCCATGAGGTCGTTGCAAGCGAACACCGCTGAGAACTTCGTGGACGGCCTGCCCCCGCACTGCTCTATGAGGCGCTCCATTGCGGCCTGTCCACCCTGCTGCCGAAAATCGCCCTCGACCACGAGCGATTCGTCGAAAGCAATGCCCGCTTGAGCCAGGGCGCTCTGGTAACCCTGCAGTCTTTCAAGCCCCGTTGTGAGACTCAAGGGGCCCGATATGACCGCAATGCGCGTATGTCCGAGGCTTATCAGATGATTCGTGGCGAGAAACCCACCCTTCACGTTGTCGGTTTTTACTATGTCGTAAGGCTCGTCGAGATCCCGGTCCACGAGCACCACGGCGGTGGAATCCCCTATGATACTGCTTATCCGGGCGCCCGAAAGTTCGGACGTGGTGAAGATGATGCCATCGACCCGCCGGGACCTGAGCATGTTGAGATAATCGGCCTCTTTTCGCGGGCTTCCGTCGGTGTTGCACAGGATGACACTATAGCCTCTCCTACTGGCCGCGTCTTCGACGCCACGCGCGACCGCAGGGAAGAACGGGTTCGTCACATCCGGCAGCACCAGTGCTATGATGTAGGTCTTGCCGCTGGTGAGACTGCGCGCATTGACGTTGGCACGGTAATTGAGCCGGCGCGCAGCCTCCAACACGCGGTTTCTCGCCTCCTTGCTCACATACCCGGTGTTGTTGAGCGCCCTGGACGCAGTGGCCACCGACACCCCGGCGAGCTTTGCGACTTCGTAGATCGTGGTGATGTTCCCATCTCCATTTCGTAGCTGCAATGGGTTACACGTCTCGCGTAATTCGTTACATGAACGCCCCAGCACAGCTTGCATAGTGATCTGTAGCCGATTACATATCTTCGACGGCTTTGGGCTTTTCTCCTGCCGGAGTACGCCGTGGGGCGTACGAAAATCCCGCTCTGGGAACTCGCAGGTGGTCGCGTGACCCGCGAGTGTGCGGTAAGTAGCGAGTGTCATGCTCGCTCTTGCCAGCGATCTCTCCAGGTCTCGGTCCCGCCGGCTCTTCCACGCGGTGCGAGTTGGGGGACCACGAGTTCTTGGGGCCCCTTGAGCGCGCAATCACGGTGGGTGGAGATTTCCCGGTCGGTTCTCCCCGACGAGGAAAGGCCTTTTCAGAGGCCCGTTAGCGGATAGGTGTGGGCATGAAGGAGGGACCGCGCTTTGAAAGCGCCGTCCCTCCTCTATCGCAATGAAGCTACTCACAGCTTTGGAGGAGCGGTTCATTGGAGGAGCGGTCCATACGATGCAGCCGCTCCTGCGGTAGCCGTAGACCCTCTCAGGTCACGGCCTCGGCTCGTCGCCAGGCCGTCCCAAGGCGTCACGACGCGCCCAAGGTGTCCCAAGGTGTAACGCGCGAAGCTCGGCCGCGGGACGCGCCTCCTCAGTAGTTCTCGGCGAGCGGCTCATAGAACGCCCTTGGGTGGGCGCAAGCCGGGCACACCTCCGGCGGTTCGGTGCCTTCATGAATGTAACCGCAGTTCCTGCAGTGCCACTTGATCGGACGGTCGCGACGGAAGACCGTCCCGCTGTGCACACGCTCCAGTAGGGCCCGGTAGCGCTTCTCGTGGGCCTCTTCGACCTCGGCGACTTCCTCGAAGGCCTTTGCGAGATCCTCGAACCCTTCCTCGCGCGCGGTCTCGGCGAACTCTCGGTACATGGTGGTCCACTCGTAGTTCTCACCGTTTGCGGCTTCCTCGAGATTGGCGGCGGTGTCTGAAATCATCGCGAGGGCCTTCGCCCACAGCTTCGCGTGCTCTTTCTCGTTGTTCGCCGTTTCCTCGAAGATCGCGGCGATCTGCTCGTAGCCCTCCTTGCGGGCGACCGACGCGAAGAACGTGTACTTGTTCCTAGCCTGCGACTCGCCGTTGAACGCGGCCTTGAGATTGGCCTCGGTCTTCGATCCTTTGAGCGGCATACATCTTTCACCTCCAGCCCAGCGATATTAGGCAGTCTCGGATCTTGGGCGATCTCAGATCGCGGAACCCTCTCTCACCCCGGCGCGGGACGGCTCGTCAGCCGGCACTGATCTCAGGGCTGCGGATGGGCAGGGTCATGGCTCCTCGCGGGCCGCGGCTCCCCGGCCTCCCAACGGTGGCTTCCTGTACGAAAGATTCTCTGACCCCTTCCGAAATCCTCCCTACCCGCGGGCGCCGGCGCGACACTCCGCGGACCGACGTGGTGCCGGCTGGCTCTAGAGTCAGCGAGTGGACACGCCGCGGGGAGGGTGTGTGTGACGCCAGGTGTGGTGAGCGGCGCAGGAGGGACGACGGGATGCTTGAAGGCGTGGAGCGGGGAAGCAAGGCCGGTACCAGCAAGTGAGGACGTCAGGATAGGCATGAGGTGATCGATGAAAAACTTCGAGAAAGGGAGTTGACCAACGGGCGCTAGGAGATATAATATAAGTGAGCACATAAGTAATATGGTAGGCGATGGGAATGATTACGAACAGGGTGGAGTACCTCCTCTTGATATTGCTGGATCTCTCAGAGCACAAGACACCGGGGTACGTGCTCTCACGAGAGGTGGCTGAAAGGCAGGGGATCCCATCCAAGTACATGCCTCAACTCATGGCTGTCCTCACTAGGAAGGGATGGGTCGATTCGGTACGGGGTGCCAGGGGAGGGGTCAGGCTCGCGACCGATCCAAAGGACATCACCGTAAAGGACGTAATCGAGGCGGCCGGTGAGAGGTTCCTCGTGAAGCCGTGTGTGGATGATGGCTTTCCGTGCTCTAGGAAGGACAGGTGTGTTCTCAGGCCGGTGTGGACGGAGGCGCAAGACCAGGTGGACAGGGTGATGGGGGGAGTGACCCTCGCGGCCCTCATCGAAAGCCAAGACCGCAAGAATGAAGGAAGATAAGAAAGAAGAGGAGGTCATGATGATGTCAGTATCGACGTCTACGTCGAGGATCAGGGAACTCGCGAACGTGCTTCGCGGGATAAACGACGGAACGGTGCCGGAGGAAAAGGCACGCAAGGTGTTGGCGAACATCGATCCAGTGGAGCTTTCCCTTGCTGAACAGCAACTCATTCATGACGGGGTCGCGCCGGAGCAGCTCCGGGGGCTTTGCGTGGCTCACATGAAGGTGCTCGAGAGGGAAACGGAAGACCTGAAGGCTGCGGCGGGCGAAGGCCATCCGCTTCACACCCTCATTTCCGAGCACGAGCTAATCCTTGGGTTCCTGGACTCCCTCGAGGAGGCTGTCACCAGGATAGAGAAGAAGGGCGCGCTAGTCCCGGGGGATGAGGACGTCGCGACCGTCGCGGATCTCGCGGAACACCTCGTCGAGACGGAGAAGCATCACAAGCGTGAAGAGGACGCGCTCTTTCCCGCGCTCGAGGAGAGGGGCATCACCGGCCCCACCAGAGTGATGAGGATCGAGCACGATGACATGAGGCCGAGGAAGAAGCATCTCTTGGAGCTCGCGAGGGGTGCCGCGGCGCTCGCGCATGACGATACCGCGACTACCGCCACCGCAGTAACCGCGGCCACGGCAGCCAACACGGTCGGCGCTCCCACCGATGGCATCCCGGACATAGGCCTCCGCGGGCGGGCTTACGACGAATTCGTGAAAGATCTCCGCGAAACGGCGTCGTTCATCATCTTCAACCTGAGGGACCACATCTTCAAGGAGAACACCATACTCTACCCGACGGCGTTCCGGGCCATTCGCGATCCGAAGGTGTGGGATGATCTCCTGCGGAAGTGCGATGAGATAGGATACTGCTGCTTCACGCCGCGAACCGCGCATGACCGCCATGAGGGCGGCAAGGAGGTTTCTTCGATGAGCGCAGCGAGGAAAATCAGAGTGGAGGACCTTCCGGTCACCGTATCGCCCCGAGGCCCACGAATCCGGAAGGTGCTGTCGACGGACGATGTCGTGGTCACCAACGTGATCTTGGGCCCTGGGCAGGAGCTACCCGTGCATTCGACGCCGGTTGACGTGTTCTTCTACGTGCGTTCCGGGTCGGGACTGGTGATCGTGGGCGACGAGGAGATCGAGGGGTCCGACGGCGACATCGTGCTCAGCCCGAAAGGCATACCTCATGGGCTCCGGGCGGCCCAATCGGAAGAGTTCAGCGTTCTTGTGGTGAAGACGCCCAACCCCGACGCGCAAAGGTAGGGATGCGGGGGCTGACCAGAAAGTTGACATTTCAGGGGTCGAAGATCTCCACGATCGCCTTTGCATCCCCGGGCGCCACGGTGATGGCCGTGACTGAACCCGGCTCGAGTGCCAGGTGTACTCTCCTTGAGCCGGAGACCTCGGAAAGCACCAGCTCGACGTCGCAGCCTGCCTCGAGGTCCAGGTTGTTAACGAGGACGGCCACCGTGCCGTCCTGGTTCAGGGCGGCGAATGCGTGGACCCGCGCGAGTTCCCCTTTGACCGGCAGCATCCTGCCGGTCAAATTGTGAGAATACAACCTAAAAACGTGGTAGGTGCCGGTTGGGCGACCGTCCATCCTTACGAGGCCGTGATGCCCCTCTTCTTGCAGGTTCCAGTACACACTGTACCGCACTTCGTGGCGGGCGAGTTGGCCGAGCACTTCAGCAAGCCAAAGCGCACGCACGTCTGGCGGGTACTCGATGGAACTATCGAAGTCGAGGTTATACTCGGTCAAGGCCAGCGCCGTGCCGGGATAGTTCTGGTCGATCCAACGCCGGAAAAGCGGGAGGATGGCCCGCACCGCCGGCTCGGACGTGGGGTCGAGGATCGTCGGGTTGTACAATGGGTCCCACCACTCGCGTGTCGCGTCCAGGATGTCCTGGGGCTTCGCCCGGACCTCTTTCGCGCTGAAAGACCTGTATATGGGATAGCGATGGAAAGACACTGCGTCGAGGACTCTGAGACCGTGACGGGCTTCATACTCCGCGCAGTACCTCAGCATGTACGGAATCCAGTCGCCTTTGACGACGCGGTCGCCCGCGAGCGCGCTCCGAAGGTAATACGTGGGGTTGCAGTTGCTCGGCCCCATGACGACGATGGAGGGATCCACTTCTTTCATGGCTCGGGAGAACTCCACGAATCGCTCGAGGTACTCATCGTATCCGATCGGCCGCTTCTGGTAGTCGCGGTGCGTCTCGTGCCAGATGAACGGCTCGTTGTCTATCTCGAAGAACCTCACTCCAAGGCCGTGTTGGACATTGAGGAACCTCACTAGGTCGGCGGCCGCGTCCGCGTCCATGATCCGCGACATCTCGGTGGAGGAGGTTTCCGCGGGGGCGAACCCGAAGGCGTTAACCTGGATGAGCGGTTCCGCGCCGTGGCTGCGTGCCCAGGTCACGAACTCTAGGAGGCCGGGCGTTTGCACGACGTTTCTCTTGGTCCACCAGTCGTTGTACGTATCTATCCTCCAATTGTAGCGGCTTATGTTGTTGCCTCCGAACCTTATGAGCCTGACGCGAAGGTCGGCGACTTCATCGTCAGGAGGGAGCTTGCCAACCCATTGCCCCCAGGCGCTGCCATACACATACGGGCTGATGACGAGGCCCGGGCGTTGCGTGTCGACCGTGATTGTGGCGTCAACGAGCCCCGCGGCGGGTGGCGTCGTGGGATCACCGCTCAAGCCCTCCGTGGCTTGATGGTCACCATGATGGTCGCCGCTCACGGTCTCCACCGCGACACGGGTCGTGGATGTCTTCGGCGAAAACCCGGCGGGTTCCGCGCCAGCCCTTGCGGCGTCAGGTGCCCGCTCTCCCAGCTCAGGGCCCTGGCTCTCCGCGGCATCTGGCGGTAGCGCGCGCTTTGACGCGATTTTCCACCCGGACCGCGTCAGCGCTAACCTCAATTCAGCGTTCACGCGCACGTCTTTCTGTGCCCCGGAACGTGGGTCCTTCACCGTCATAGTCTCGGGGAGACGCACAACCGCGACGCCGTCGCCGAGAACGAGGTTAGCCCTTGTGAAGTCCCCCGTAATGGCTACTACCGGCCCAAGCTCTGACAGGATCTGAGCTTTGACGGCCGCCACGTTCCCGTCCTCTCCGGGATCGGGTGGCACGAAAAGCGACAGCATCAGGTCGACGTCCTTCAGCGTCATTGCCCGGTACAGGTCCGCGACCACCTGCCGGATCGCCTGCTCATCCGGGCTGGCGATTCCAGGTGCGGCGGCCGCACACTCTCTAAGCGCGCCGACCGCCGCGACACCTGCGATGGAGACGGCGGCGATGACAACGGCGAAGAACGCGAGCGTGGCGGCGTGTGCGCCGGTGAGCGCGAGAGCGGCCCTTGACGCCATCTCCGGCACGAGCGCCTTTTGGCGCGGGAACTTGCGACGCCTGGTGAATCCTCCCGAGAGATTCGTAAGCCCTGTGTACGCGCGCCACCTAAGCATGTGTCCTTTGCGGTCTCCCTTCTGAGCGTCTCTTCCTGAGCCCTGCCTCGGCTCCTCTTTCCTGTTTCCTGATCGGTTCAACTCCGGCAAGCCGGCCCTCTTCTCCGCAGGCTCGCTTCACAAGACTGGTTCTCTGCCCGTACGAAGGACTCCTCCTCCGCCCACCCGAAAGCCCCACAAGAGCCCCTTTGAACACGAAGACACCGGTCCACGAAGCTCCGGAACGATGGAGGGTGGCAAATCCCCCCAGGGTACGGCAGTGCGCCGTAAGGCGGATACATCAGCGGAGCCCAGCCACGCCGCCGCTTCGATGGGGTCGCGTTTCGGATAGACGGGCCCCGCTCACTGCGCCCTTCCCAAGCACGGCGTCGGCAACTTCGTCGCCTTCGGGAGGAAGTGCAGCTACCATTGTCGAAGAGCCCTTTTGAGAGCGAGCGCGGGGATGAGGTCACGGAGGGAGAGATGGTCTCACGGTGAGATTCCGGGTGCTGGGTACGCTTGCGCACCGGCCTGTTGCCGCCGCCGGCGCGTGCACGAAAACGGAAAGGGCCGGTCGCCGCTCGCCGCGCGCCCCGTCCCAATCCAGTGTGAAGGCCTGCCGGGTGTTGAAGGCCCCATCGTACCGTCGCCTGCAGCTCCGCCTTCCCCACCTTCGTCGGGAGAAGCAGCCCTGGCTTTTGGCGCGACCCTCAGCCGCCTGGATGTCGCTGATCGTTGTATTGATGGCATTGACGGCGCTGTCCACACCCGCGCTTGGCTTCGCGGCAGAGGAGAGCCCGGCCGACTCGGGAGACCGCCCCCTCACCGCCGCGGAGCTCGAGGCGTTCTTCGATGGGGTCATGGCCGCCCACTTTCAGGCGTACCACATCCCGGGTGCAGCTGTGGCCGTGGTCAAAGATGGAGAGATTCTCTTTGCCAAGGGGTACGGCTACGCGAACCTCGAGACTTGCGCACCCGTCGATGCAGCACAGACTCTCTTTCGGATCGGCTCTGTCTCGAAGCTTTTCACATGGACTGCGGTGATGCAGCTGGTCGAGCGGGGGGCGCTCGACATGAACAGGGACGTCAACGCCTACCTGGACGGCGGCGGCTTCCACGTGCCCGCAACCTATCCGGAGCCCATAACCATGGCTCACCTCATGAACCACACAGCCGGCTTCGAGGACCGGAACGTGGGTCTGTTCAGCCGCAGCCCTGAGAGCATCCGGCCCCTCGGCGAGGTGCTCGCCGCGACCTTGCCCCGACGGGTGCGGCCGCCCGGGGAGGTCACCGCCTACTCAAACCACGGAGCCGCGCTCGCCGGATACGTCGTCGAGCGCATCAGCGGAATGCCGTGGGCCGGCTACATCGAGGAGAACATCCTCAAACCCCTCCGTATGGACCACACCACCCCCCGGCAGCCCGTTCCGTCACATCTCCAAGGACTATTGGCCGTCGGGTACGAGTACTCGCCGGCCCTGGCGCGCTTCGAACCACGGCCTTTCGAGTACGTGCCCGCAGCTCCCGCAGGCGCTCTCAGCGCCACTGCTGTGGACATGGCGAAGTTCATGGTCTCACACTTGAGGGCGGGCCGGCTCGAGGACAGCCGGATGCCGGTCCTGAGACCGGAGACGGCTCGTAAGATGCACAGCACGAGTTTCATCCAGGATCCGAGCCTCGGCGGAATCGCCCACGGTTTTCTCGAGCAACCTTACGGAAGGCTGCGGACCATCGGGCACGGCGGTGACACGTTCCTTTTTCACTCAGAGCTACGTCTGATACCATCCCATGACGTCGGCATTTTCGTTGCGTACAACAGTCCCGATGGCGCGATAGCCCGCGATCAGCTGGTGCGCGCGTTTCTCGACCGCCACTTCGCAAGTTACGCCGATTGGCCCGCAAGACCGTCGGGGAAGGGTACGGAGGCGCGCTCGGAAGTGGACCCGGCCGCGGAGTCCGCGTCGGGCGCAACCACGGCGGCGTCAGCAGCGACAGATGGAGCCCCCGGGACGTCCCAGACGTCCCACGCAAATGACACAACGGAGACGGCAGGGGCGATAGAGGGCGGGGAGACGACGGGGACGGTTCAGGAGACGGCCGGGGGGTCTCAGCGCGTGCGGGATGTGACGAGGTACACCGGTGTGTATGCCTCCACCCGCGTGCCCCGGACCACCGCGGACAGGTTGATCGAGCTCTTGAGCGTCGTGGTGGTGAGACCCGCGCCGCCGCCGAGCGGAGCGAGGGGCCCCGCGGACGGGTCGGGCCTGTCGTTGCTTGTGACCCTGTCGCCTTCTCGCGGCATTCAGCGTTTCGAGCAGGTCGAACCAGGTTTGTTCCAGGAAGTCGACGGTCCGGGCCGGATAGCCTTCAGCGCGGGTGTCGAGGGCCGGCCTGACAGGCTGCTCATGGGATCCGCTTGGATGTGCGAGAAGGTGGCGTGGTACAAGACACCTTCCTTCCAGGTCGGCGCGGTGGCGGTGTGCGTTCTGCTTTTCCTTTCGGCGGCGATAGGTTGGCCGGTCGCCGCCCTGGTTTCGCTGGGGCTGGAGCGACGGCGCGGGCCGCAACCGCGGCCTGAGCCGCGAAGGCAAGCCTGGCGGCGGCCGCAAACGGGATCGCGGAAAGACAGGCGGCTGCGGCCCGCTGACGGATGTACCCTCAACTCGTGGGTCTCCCCGAACGGCCAGCGGCTAGCGACGCGGTTGGCGAGGTGGTTGGCGGGGATCGTGAGCGGGCTTTTCCTGGTTGTGGTCGTTCTCCTGTTGGCAGTGCTGCACGACCCGTTCGAGATCGGCTTCGGAATACCCGCAAGGCTGAGGATGCTCGTGAGCCTGGCACTCGTCACGACGCTGCTTGTCCCGGCTGTGGCGGCCGCGGCTGGTTTGGCGTGGTGGAACCGCCACTTTACGTTGGCAGGCCGTGTGCACTTCACGCTGGTGGCAGCCGCAGGTGTCGTCTTTGCATTTTGGCTCAACTACTGGAATCTGCTTGGGTTTCGGTTCTGAAAGGACGCTCCGGCGGGCATCGACAGTGATACCGCGGGTCTTCGCCGCTCTCCTCGGCGGCGCTGAGATTACGAGGACGTCGCGACCGCCGCGCCCGCCGAGACCGCCGCGGACAACGCGAACATCGCGGACATCGCCTGAGATCGCGTTGAGGAGGGCCGAGAGATGAGAAGAGACTACGTCATGTCACTCGACCAGGGCACGACGAGCTCCCGGGCGATAATCTTCGACCGCGACGCGAGGCCGGTGGCCTTCGCGGCGAAGGAATTCCCACAGATCTATCCGCGGCCCGGCTGGGTGGAACACGACCCGATGGACATCTGGCGGACCCAGATCGAGGTCGCCAGGGAGGCCATCACCAGAGCCGGGCTGGACGTGGAGGACATCGCGGCCATCGGGATCGCGAACCAGCGCGAGACCACGATCCTCTGGGACCGGGCCACCGGCGAGCCCGTTCACAACGCCATCGTTTGGCAGTGTCGCCGGAGCGCCCCCATATGCGACGGCCTCAAGGCGAGCGGATGGGCCGCGCAGGTGGCCGAGAAAACGGGCCTCGTGATAGACGCGTACTTCTCTGCGACTAAGGTGAAATGGCTCCTGGACAACGTCCCGGGGCTGCGCGAGCGGGCGCGGCGGGGTGAGATTCTGTTTGGCACCGTGGACACGTGGCTCATCTGGAACCTCACGGGGGGGCGTGTGCACGCGACCGACTACTCGAACGCTTCCAGGACCATGATGTTCAACATACATACGCTCGATTGGGACGACGAAATCCTGAGCCACCTCGGTATTCCCAGGGCCATGCTTCCCGATGTGAGGCCTTCCTCGTGTGTGTACGGCGAGACCGCGCCGGGCGTCCTCAGGGACGGCCCGGCTGCGACAGCCGCCCGGGCCGCCTGCGTCCCGATCGCGGGGGACGCAGGGGACCAACAAGCAGCCCTCTTCGGACAGGCGTGCTTCGAGCCGGGGATGGTCAAGAACACATACGGGACGGGTTGTTTCATGCTGATGAACGCGGGTGACCGGCCCGTGCGCTCGAAGAGCGGCCTCCTCACCACGATAGCCTGGGGCGCCTGCGGCAAGGTCGAGTACGCTCTCGAGGGAAGCGTGTTCATCGCGGGCGCGGCCGTCCAGTGGCTGAGGGACGAACTCAAACTCATCGCGAGCGCGGCGGAGTCTGAGGAGCGGGCCGCCGCCGTGCCTGACTCGGGCGGGGTGTACGTCGTGCCCGCGTTCGTGGGCCTCGGCGCCCCGCACTGGGACATGTACGCCCGCGGCACGATCGTGGGAATCACGCGCGGCACGAGCAAAGATCACCTCATCCGTGCGACTCTGGAGTCCATCGCCTATCAATCCCGTGACGTCGTGGAGGCCATGGCGAGGGATTCCGGCATCCGTCTCGCTTCCCTTCGCGTGGACGGTGGCGCGGCGCGCAACAACCTGCTCATGCAATTCCAGGCGGATATCTTGGGTGTGGCCGTGGAGCGGCTGCAGGTCACGGAGACCACGGCGCTCGGTGCGGCCTACCTTGCCGGCCTCGCGACGGGGTTCTGGAGGGACCGGGCCGAAGTCGCCCGGCTCTGGCGTGCCGAGAGGCGGTTTGAGCCCGCCATGGCGGAGAGGGAGCGGGAGCGGCTGTACGGCGGCTGGCAAGAGGCGGTCGCTCGTGCCCGGGGTTGGGAGAAGGAACGTTGAAAGTGGCGGCGACCCCCACAACGGCAGCGGCCGCGGGAGAGGCAGCCACACCACGGAGAGAGACAGACGCGGGTGCGGATGAAGATACCTAAGTGGACCGCCATGAGTAATCGCCGGTTCCGGAGAGCGCACCCGCCGAGCTGGGTTGCCGGTGTTGCAGTCGGAGACGGCGCCCCAAGCGGGGCGCCTTGACAGAATCCGGCGCGTCTGGCCAGCAGCCGGATTTTGAGACCCCTCGTGCAATAACCGGGAACCCAAGACCTTGGGAAACCAGAGAAAACTAGTGACCTCATACCTAGATGGGGACGACCACGAAGACACCGCCGGCATCAGCGCGGGCGTCGCGCCTGCGACGGCGGGAACGAGAGCGAGAGCGAGAGAGGGCGAGCGGAGTTGAACCATCGGGGAGCCCGCATCGGAATCCTGGCGTTTTCCCTTGTCGTGCTGGTGGCGGCCGGACTTGCCATGCTGCCGGCGGCTGGATTCCGTGCAGCGACAAGAGCAGTCGCCGCGGCGGGGGCGGATGAGGCGGGTCCTCCCACTTCACGGAACGCGCCTTCGCACGGGCGGGCGGGAGAGATGCTCCTGCAGCCGGAAGACATGCTGGAGGACCTTCAGTATGTCAGCTCCGTCGTGGAGCAAGTCCATCCCGCCTTGAGCAGCCGTTCCGCCCAGGACGAGTTTGCGGCGCGGGTGGAGGCTACGAAGGCAGAGCTCCATGAGCCCTTGCCGGCGTGGCGGTTCTTCGCCCTGGTCAACGCCGTGGTGGCTTCCCTGCGGGACGCCCACACGTCCCTCCGGCTCCCCGACTCCGGCGGGATACTGCCGGTGGGGCTCACGTGGGCCGAGGATGGCATCGTGGTAAGTCGCGTTCTCGACCCAACCCTTCCCGTGCAGCCCGGCGACGAGCTCATCAGCCTGGGCGGCCGCACGCCCGAGCGGTTGCTGGCGGACCTTTGCGCCTGGGTTCCCCACGGAAATCCGTATTGGGTCAAGGCGCTTGGCAGCCGGTACCTGGAGAACCCGCTGGTCCTGAAGGGCTTGGGGCTGGTATCCGGGCAGGAGGCGGCGGAAGGGAAAGGGGGAGGGGAATGGCAAGAGACGGTTCAGATGGTGGTTCGCCGCCCGACCGCCCGCTGGCCGGGTTCCGGGCAACCGCTGTCGTCGGGCTCGTCCGACCAGGGGGCGTTTCCGTCACAAGAACCGCCGGTGGCCCAGGAGTCCCAGGGAGCCTCAAAGGGTTCCGAGGGCGCAGTCACCGCTGGTGCCGCGCTTGCCGCGGAAATCCCGATATGGGGCGAACTCACAGTCACTGGAACCGCGCCCGACACCGACCCGTCGACGGGTCGTGTTCATTCGCCTGCCGCTGAAGCAGGCGTGCGACCCGGCGACAGGGTTCTCGCGGCGGACGGCTCACCGGTCCTTTCCGCCGGCGATCTCAGCCGCCTGGTCCAGAAATGTGGGCAAGAGGGCCGAGAGCTGACCCTGGAGGTGCTGCGCCGGGGTGAGCGACTTAGGTTCAGCATGCGTCCCATACCCAGGTCGCGGCGGGATCCTGGTTCTGCTGGGGCGGCATACGTGATTGGGGTGATACTCGGCGGGGCGCCGGCGCCGGCAGAGGAGAAGCGACCATGGTTCGGCTGGACCGTCGATCGCTCCGCCGGATACGGCCTGTTCTGGCTGGATGAATGCAACAACACGAGAGAATACCGCCGGGCCGTGGACGAGTTCTTCGCGGCGGTCCGAAAGGACGGTGTCGAGAGAATCGCCGTAGACCTTCGACGCAACGGCGGCGGTGATTCCATGGTGGTGGGCGCGTTTCTCAAATACTTGCCGTATACGTATGGGGATCTGCGAGCCCCGTCCCGCAGCACCCGCCACTCGCCGCAGCTGGCCCGGCAGCGCGGTCTTTGGCTTCGTTTGTTTGCGTGGGTAGGCGAGACGTTCTTCAACGGGCGCTGGCTCCCCTACCCAATCCAGCCTCGGGCGGCCGCGGACGAGCTCTTCCGCGGCGAGGTCTACGTCCTGACCTCCTGGCGTTCTTTCAGCTCCGCCGTGGATTTCGCGGCGATTCTGTCGGACAACCGTTTGGCACAGGTGGTTGGGGCCCCAACTGGCGGCACGCCTACCGAATACGGCGATACGCTGAGTTTCACAATGCCGAACACCGGCTGGCGTTTCACCGTTTCGACCACCCGGTTCGCAAGGCCCGATCCCGCTCGCGACCCGGCGGACGCGCTCTATCCGGACATCCCTGTTTCCACGGCCGTCCAGGACGTTCGAGAGGGGCGCGACCCCGTGCTGGAATGGCTTCGCGGCGTCCGCGTCCGCGCCGAGAGATGACTGGGCCGGACTAGGACCTGCGATTCGTGAGCGGCGTCGTTTTGTGGCGTGCCACGTGCCGTGCCCGTGCGCGCGCGATCGTGGATGCTGCTACGGCGTTGTCGCGTACGGATGGCGATAGCAGCATAAAAGGCCGGCTTGCCATGAGCGAGGCAAGGAATACGCCGTGGAGTCGCGAGGTACGGACAGGAGATGCCCTGCACACCCGCAGTCACTCGCTCCGAAGCGGGTTGCAACGCGCGCCGCGCCTGCCACCCTGGATAGGGAATCTGCTAGCCCGCACTCCGAAAGGGTAGGCAAAGAGACGACCGATGAGACATTCGCCACATCAGACACAATCGGGACGACATCGATTCCCACGGGTCTCGCCACCGCCCGGAGCCAGTCCACATGCCAGCGGCGGCTTCCGTCGCCCGTCCAGTGGCGGCGGAGGTGATGGGAGAGACCCTTGGCGCCGGAGCCGACGTAGGCGTACAGCCCCCTGTCGAGCGAGTGCTCGCCCAAGCTTCCGATACGGACCACGCTGGGCTTAGGCACGTAAAGCCACAGAACGTAAAGGCCGCTTCGAGGCAAGACGCCCCATTCGGGGGCAATGTCCGCGTCCGCAGTGGCGGGGGTGACACGGGTGACAGAGTCCCCGCAGACCTCTTTGCAGCTCTCTTGACCGATGTCCTTCTCCATTGTGGCGACGGTAAGAGGCTTCTCGGTGTGCGGTGCGATGGCGGTCACCTTGAAGCCACGCTGCTGATAGTATGGGACCAGGAGGCGCTCCACAACGCAATAGAGCACGAGGCGCCTCACCCCGGCGTCTCTTGCCTGGTTTTCGATGGAGCTGAGAAGAAGCGTTCCAGCCCCGTGTCCCCTGTATTCGGGGAGCACGCCGAACCGGCTCACAAGCCATGCGTCCGGGGGATATGGCGTGACGCGGACGATGCCTGCGGGTACTAAGCCATCTCTGTTCCGTCCTGCACCGAGATCAAGATGGAGCACAAAAACGCGCGTGCCCGCTCTCAATTCCCTCACGATCCCTTCGCCGGTCTCGCGCGTCGCGCCCGGCGCCGGCAGACCGGGAGTGGGAACGTGTGGCGTCGAGAAAGCTCTGCGAGTGAGGTCGGCAATCAAAGATAGATGCGCCTCGTTGAGCTCTCGTATTCTGAATCCTGGCGTTCCGAGTCGTGATTTCTCGTCGGACAGCATCATGACGTCCTCCCACAGCGCAGCGCAGTGTATAGCCGCAGTTTCATTGGACATCGAGCACTCGGGAGACCTTGTCCGAACCGGCCGGCCGCGCCAGCACCTCACCGCGCAAGGTGGCTCTCTGTCGACGGAAGGGTGGCCAGGTGTTCGATGAGGCCAGGTGGGTTCAATATCGGCCCGAACTCGACTTCCTCGCCGTCCACCATGATAGTCGTGTACCGCCCCGTAGCAACGGCCGCCCGTGCAAACTCGTCGACGGTCAGGTCCTCGTGCACCTGAAGAGCCAGGGCGTACATTCCGGCGATGTACGGCACGCACCAGCTCCAACCGCACACTCGATAGAAGGTGTATGCATCCTTTGCAAGGTGGCTCGAGACGGTGCGGGAGTCCATGGGAACGAGGAGCCGAGTCGACTTAGCGCCGGGCGGATACCATTTCTCGAACTCGCTGGCCCACCATGCGCCGGGGGTGTACGAAGACACATCGTCCGGGTCGCGGCCTGGGGTTCTTCCGAGCCCCTGGAAGGCGAGATCGTAATACCGGTCGACCACCGTGCTGATTACGAAAACCCCCTGCGCCTTTGCTTTCCTGGCGGCGGAGTCGGCCTCTTTGTACCCTGGTTCGCCCAGCCGCCACGAGCAGGATGTGGCGACGACCCTGATCTTCTTGCCTTCAGGAAGCCCTTTGTTGATTTCCAGTATCCTGTCGATAGCCGTTGAGACATTCCTGCATTTTCTGTCGGGATCCATCCGGATCGCGAAATAGTATATGTCCGCCCCAGGGGCCGCGCCGACCGTCCTGCCTGCCGCGATGGAAGCCACCGCAGCTCCGTGGATCTCGGCCTGTCCCCGCGCGTCTACCTCATCGTACAGCCGCACGCGATCGCGATACTCAATGTGATCCACCAGTAGGTCCTGATCGATTATACCTATGGCGATGCCTTCTCCCGTTATCCCTTTCCGGTGAAGCGTTCTCAAGCCAAGACCCGGGTTCTTTCCTTCCTCTAGGATGACTTTCGGATTGAACCCCGCGGGCATCTTCCATGGCCACATGGGCCACACGGTCATGGAATCAAAGCTGGCCTCGGCAAGGAGGAGCTCCCCTTTGTCCCGGAGGTTCAGCGTACGAAGATCGGCCCCTGCAAGGTCGATGCCGGCGTAGTCACCGGGGTCGGGAGGCAGAGATGCCAGCCTTCTCGGGCCGTACCGCGCGGCGGGAAGGGTTCTCATGCCGTACCATGCAACCACACCGACTAGCAAGACGACCAGTGACACCAGCGCTGACGCCGTTCGTATCCTCGCTGTCCTCCTTGTTCTCGCGTCACTCCGCATGGCACACTTCCCCCTTCCTGCCAGCTTCACTCGCCAGGCGGTTCCGGTGGTTCCGACGGCTCCAACGGTTTCACCGGGTCCAGCGGTTCCTCAGGTTCCACCGGTTGCAGCGGTTCTCCGGGTTTTGCCGTCGGTTCGGGAGACACTCGGTCAACAAAGGACCACTCACGTCATTCTGGCTAGAGTATAACATGCAGGGCCGTGCGATGGAGCCGAAACCGTGAGGTCATCAGTCCTCTCGCGGTTTGCTAGGTCCTGGATTGCCGGCGACCGCGAGAGGGTTTCAGAATCGGGCCACTGAGGCTGCATACCGGAAAGGTGGGATCCCGGGCAGGACCTACTCTAGTGTGGCGCGAATACTCATACGATGAGCTCGCGGTAGACTCGTGGGCAGCGGGATTCCCGTGCTACCCGATAGCAGCATCCCCGTTCTAAGGAGATCGCCACAAGGTCGCGCCGCCTTTCAGCGCGCAAGTCCTGCCCAGGGTTGCTAGTGTTGCCCTCCGGGGACGGCGCGCTCGCGGCGCGCCTCGTTCGAATTTGGCGCGCGGGCTGGCCAAATTCTCGACGCCCCGTCGTGCAAGCACCGGCAACCCTAGCACCCTCAAGAAAGGAGACGGAGACTTGTGGCACCGTACTTAGTGTCGGATGGCGGCGTCCCAGCTCTGCCAAATAACACCGGAATCCCTGCCCAGCAAGCGTGCTCAGTCGACCGGCTTGGGTGGCCGGAGTCGGCATCGAAAGGGCGTCTCCGAACAACGACTATGCGAACGGGGTGTTGCGGATGGCAGTCTCCATCTTGATCATCGGGGCCGGAATCGCCGGGCTTTCGACCGGATGCTACGCCCAAATGAACGGCTTTTCCACGCGGATCTTTGAGATGCACGACAAGCCTGGGGGCTTGTGTACCGCGTGGAAGCGCCGCGGTTACACGTTTGACTATTGCATTCACAACCTGGGCGGCAGTGCGCCAGACTCACCGTATTACCGGATGTGGCGGGAACTGGGCGCTCTAAGCCCCCAGGCCGCCCGGAGCCGTCAATCTCAAGCTCAACAAGCCCGAGAAGCCCGAGCCCAGGAGGCCCAGGGCCAAGACCAGGACCAGACAGTCGTGTCGGCGGGGGCCGGGTCCGGGCCGGAAGCGTCTCAGGGCTGTCCTGTCTACCACTATACGGAAATGGTCCGCGTTGAGGAGCCTTCCGGCAAGTCCCTCACTATAGGCCCGGACATCGCCAGGCTGGAGGAAGAGCTAAAGGATCTGGCTCCAAGCGACTCGGAAGTCATCGACGAATACGTTCAAGGTTTGCGGGCCTTCCGCAACTTTGACCTGCTCAGTGTGCCAGGGGCAGGCTTCTGGAGCGTAGTGAGGATGCTTCCGCACGCCGCTACCATGGCCAAATGGATGAAGCCCAGTCTGGGGACTTTCGCCCAACGGTTCGCGGACCCTTTTCTAAGGCGGGCGTTCCATTACATCCAGTACGACATGCCCGGGACCCCCGTTGGTGCCCACCTCAACATGCTGGCGGGAATGGGCCGTCAGGACTACGGCTGGCCTATCGGCGGTTCCCTCGCTTTCGCGCGGGCCATTGAGCGGCGCTACCGCGCCCTGGGGGGCGAGATTCACTACAAGTCGCGAGTAGCGAAGATCCTCATTGAGGATGGAAGGGCGGCTGGCGTTCGCCTGGCCGACGGCACAGAGCACCGGGGGGATGTGGTGGTCTCCGCCGCTGACGGGCATAGCACGATCTTCAACATGCTGGAAGGCCGCTATGCTACCGAGGCGGTGCGCTCGTATTACGCTCATGCGCCCGAGAGCCAGGAAATGGCGCTTCATGTTTACTTCGGGGTGGACCGGGACCTTTCCCAGGAACCGCACGCTCTGGTCTTGCTTCTCGACAAACCCGTGGAGATCGCGGGCCACACGCGGGACCGGCTCGGCGTGGAGACC
>JBLNDA010000061.1:0-28607 GCA_050261175.1 Clostridia bacterium | reverse complement strand
AGCCATCAGCAATCCCTTATCGCGCATAGAGCCATCCTCCCTGCTGTATGTGGTGCACATATAAGAAACCCGAAACTAGACGAAAAGGCAGGGGGTTTTTCAGAGACCTCGTCAGACCCGGGAAAAATCGGCCGGTACACACGTGTGTACCGGTCTATCGGTGTCCGATCGGACCTGGGCTCGTGTCCGGCTAAGCCTCCTTCTTTTCTCCCGCCTTGGCTACGATGCCGAGCCCTTCGGCCAGATACAAGATGGAGAAACCGTACCAGACGGTGTATATAACATAGAATACCAGCAGGAAGCTCACGACACCAGTGCGCTCTGTGAACTTGGCCGCTTCAATCCTGGCGAAGTTGTAAGCCGGCTCAAGGGCCTTGGTCATCACGGACTCGGTGAAATTGGCTCCCGAGCCCAGGTTCTCCGTCAGGTACTTCTTGTTGAGGCTCTTGAAGACGTTCCACCAGTAGTACACAACTTCGCGCCCACCCATCCGGTGCCTGGCTTGGATCTCCTGCTCCTGGTTCTTGAAAAGCGCATCGGCATCGGCTAGCGCAGCCTTGGCCAGCAGCCCCAGGTCGGCCTTGATCTTCACTTTCTCACCGTCGACCTTAGTCTCTGCCCCTGCCACCGTGACGATCCGGGTGATCTTTTCGGCCTCGGAGGCATCTTTGACCTTTATAGCGACTTCCACGGCCTTCCCCTCGAACTTCTCGGCCTCCTTGGCCTGGTCCGGGATGTGGTATGATGAGTGCTTGGCTAGCTGGTTAAAGAGATCGCCGGCATACTCTAAACCCGTTTTTCCGTACGCTACCGGGCTGAGGAACATAGCCAGGACGATGAAGAAGGCTACCAGCCCGACCAGCCCGATCCGGAATTTCCTGCAGTCAACCACTAGCATCTAGGCATCACCTCCCTGACTGGTGCCCACCAGAGGAGGCCGTCACTTCTCCAGCACGGAACCGGCCCACGTTCTGGAAGAAAACTAGCAAGATCCAAACGGCGAAGGTGCCGATCAGGATCCAGAAGACGATCGCGCCTACCAGGTCAATCGACTTGCCAGTAGCCTCTGCCAGAGTGATGTAGCCCGCGTTGGCGAGCTTCTTAGGCAGGGCGCACGCCCGGTTCACGAACCCAGCCAGAATCGTCATGGCGTAGAAGCCGCGGATGGCCGTTCCCCTGACCACCGTGGTCACCAGGGCGCCGACCTGCACACCCAGCAGCGAGCCAAGCAGCATGCATATGGCCACCGTGTAGAAGATGAACCCGTAGACGGCGTACTGGAAGATCGAGGAGTATGCGGTCGTGAAGATGATCTGCAGGACGTCCGTGCCCACCGTGGTGAAAGTGGAAACGCCGAGCCCGTAGACGAACATCGGGAAGGTGAGGAAGCCGCCGCCCGCGCCCATGATCGCGGCTATGAAACCGACGATGAAACCGGTGATAATCACGGGATACACGGAGATGCTGCGGCCTCCGGGAACGATGTCCTCGTCGAACTTCACGCGGGGTACCAGCCGAATGGACTGCAGCCATTTGGCAAAGTGACTGGTCGCTTCTACGGATGACTTGGCCGCCACCTCACCCTTGCGCAGCCGCAGCCAGTCGGCCAAGGCATACGCACCCAGCGTACCCAGGATAAGCACGTACACTGCGCTGATCAAGGCGTCGCTGAGCGCCGGGCTTGTCTGGTAGGCGGCGCGGTTGATCATACCGCCCAGGGAAACACCGCAGAAGGAACCGACCACGAACCAGACGGCCAGCCACACGTTGACGTTACCGAGCTTCCGGTGGATGACAGTGCCCATGATCGCCTTGGCAAAGAGATGGAACTGGTCCGTACCGACGGCCATGATGCCCTTCACGCCGAAGCTCATTAGGGCGGGGGTCAGGATGTAGCCGCCACCAGCCCCGATAACGCCGGTGATGAGTCCGGCGATAAGACCGACGAGAATGGATCCGTAGAACATCTTTCTGGTTACGAAGATCGGCATGTAGGCTTTCGAACCGCCGATGGTCTCCGGCAGGGCGGCAAAAGCCAGCTCCACGCCGACACCAAACAGGACCGGCAGCAAGGCCACCAAGAGGAGCCTCCACCGCCGCCGCAGGATGGTGCTGCTGACCTCCAGTTCCCAGCGCGTCTGCGCCTGGGTTGCGGCATGCAAGAACGAACCCGCTAATAAGAACGCCCGACCTATTCTTCTTAGCATTATGACACACCTCCTCAGCCTCAACTTGGTCACTCAAATTCGGCTGGGCCGTCGTGAGGGATCGCGACTCGAGCGTTGCCGCTATGCCAAGCGGAGCGCTGGTAGAATGGGCACTCGCAATGCCTGCAAAAGCTGGCATTGCTCCTCGGTGAGGCGGGGCCAGGCCCCGCAGACGGCAGGGCTCCATCTCTAGCTCGACTACTAGTACTACTTTGTCAGACCCGACTCCGACACCTAGAGGGTACCGCCGCAGTTGGAGGGCATATTGGTTTTTCATTTTGCCACTACGGATTCGGACGCTCTGATGCGATGAGGTGTCGGTATCTCCAGCGCGTTCAAGGTCGAGGTTGTGTCTGAGCACATTGCCTTGGCAGAGAAACACTTTCGGACGACCGGGTCCCTTACAGGTCATCCAAACAAGAGTGGTGTGGACCTGGAATCTCCAGGATAAGGTTAGTGGCGGTTGTCTATTCCGTCACTCAACTGCCTCAACAATGCTTTGCTCGGGTCCGCGCACCTCCGGCCTGGGAACCAGCCAGCGACCTATCCAGGAAGCCAATAGCCTGACTTCGGTTTCGCTCATCCCGAGATTGCTCTTAAGTTCGACGGCCACGTGATTCTCCAGGGTCTTCTTCTTTGCCGAGGCCACCTGGTATTTCAGACATTGCCGGTATTCCTTCTCGCGTCCCATACCTACCTCCGGTTACCTACAGACTGTCCCCGTCCTGACCACTGTCAACCGATCTATGCGCTTCTTGCCAAAGCCTTTCCCCGGTTGCTGAGCCATCGGGCCCGTAGCTCACGACCTCTCTCGTAGGGCGGCCAAGCCGGGCGGGCCGCACGAATGGTCCGCGTCCGGCCTCGCCGCAGCGGTCGTTGCGTGCCACCTCAAAGACAGTCCCAATGCTGACCCGGTGACTCCTCCCTCGCGCGCTTCGTCTTCATTAGGGCACGCCTGTCTCATCGCGATACATCTCTTTAGCGGCCGACGGACACCCTTACCTCCACCCGCGCAGCTTCCAGGAATACCCCTTCCCCTGCGCGCGCCCGGATGCTTCCTCAACCTCCGCGATTGCCACCGGAGACCTCTCCAACTGACGGTACTCCCTAACCAATTCGAGCACCGTCTCCGCTACCGCTTGATCGTCACACCGCCCCAAACTGAGAAGCACCCGATGCCTGCTTACTCCCTTCCTTCCTGTAACTTTCGACGATCTGCAAGTAACCAATACCTCTCGTTCAAGTCACTCGAAGAAACACGGCTTCTTTACCGTCATATCACGGTATAAGAAGTAAGTACGAGGAGCGTCCCTCTGTTGTCCTACTGTTTTCTGAAAAGATGCACAGACACTTTCTTAAAGCATTCAGGAAGTACAAGAATCCGCGGGTTCTTGCCTACGTGCTTCTCTGCATCCTTCAGGGCCTCTTCAAACGTGTTCGTCGGCTTGCACCCCATCCCTCTTGCATACCCAGGGTGTTTGGCGCCAGGAATGTAGATCGCGCTCGCATGTTTAGGGGCGATCGTTCCACAAGAAACCATGGATAGTGCATGGAATGGATGATACCCATAAGCGTACCTGTACTTGTAGATATCTTCGGGATCGTTTGCGACTTCCTCTTCCAAACGCACTGCCTCGGCGAAATCCGAAAGCTGCTGGAGTTTC
Source organism: Clostridia bacterium (assembly GCA_050261175.1). Classification (GTDB taxonomy): domain Bacteria; phylum Bacillota; class SHA-98; order UBA4971; family UBA4971; genus UBA6256. Next base: position 24,736 of record JBLNDA010000061.1, on the reverse strand, counting down.
TCGTACAGTTTCCTATAGGATGGGAACCACTCATCGTTGAACCATCCGTCGCACAGGGAGGCACAGATGATCACGCCGTTCTCGTTGAATACGTCATAGTCCCGTGTCAACTGGGCGCCGATGGCCTGCAGCATGAGGATGGGGTTTGTACCGTGTCCCGGCCCGTAGTGGAAGGTGCGAGGCTCTCCGAACACGAGCACGTCGAACTTCTCCTTGATGTCCAGGAACACCTCTGTCCTGCGCACAGCCAGCTTCCAGCTCTCTTGCTGAACCAATTCGCCATCACCGCAGTACACCCCCAACACCTGGGAGTCTGTGCCCAGAACCGCATCTACCATGAAGAACTTCTTGCCCATTCCCTTTTCAATAGCCTTCCCAATCGAATCAAAGCGCGCGCGCATCTCACTCCTCGTAACGTTCACCGGGATGAAGCTGGGCTGGTGCATAACGTCAGGACAGTGATGGCAACGGATGGACCGCCACGTAGTGATCCCCGTTGACGCCATCTTGTAGCCTCCGCTATACCCGCCGTACGGGTTACCCTGTACATGTCCGATGAGGATCGGGACATCAGCCTCTGCTATCAGCCTGTTCACCTCGATCACGTTACCCATCTCATCGGTTCCGAAGCTGACAATGTTGTCCGGATCCTCGGCATCGTGCATCTTCAGACGGTCGGGCCAAAAGGCATCCACTATCTCGGGTCCAAGATAGCTGTACAGCTCTGCCTTGGTGTTCTTGCGATGCAGGCCGATCGCACACAGGAGGGTTATGTCTTTCTCGTGGACGCCCGCCTCGCGGAGGTGTTTCACAATCAATGGGATGCAAACGCGCCGGTGAGCCAACGGATGGCTTCCTCCCTTGACCCTGTCTGGAAACCCAATGACTACTTTGTCACCGGGCTTAACCAGCTTTTTCAGCGGTGGCATGCCCAGTGGATTGTTCAGAGCGGCCTCGGTGGCCTCAAATGGGTCCACCGCCGGTGGGTCCTGACGCAGATCGTCCCACGTCAGAATGGTAGCGCTGTCTGGTACCTCGATCTGCATCGAGCCGTCGCCGTAATCGATGTATGTAGTCTCCATGTCCATTCCCCCTTGTCCCCTGTCATCGATCGTCCCCCGAGCGACCGTTCCGTGCCCTGAGAGACCGTTCTTTTCGAGACCGTTCCTTGGGCGTCGGTCGAGCGTTCGTCGCCGTTCGCTGACTGACGACGACCTCTCGGGTCGGACACGCCAGTCGGTTCCCCTAAAGGCGGACCGGGCCAAGCCACACCACGCCCGACCCCGCTCTAGTTAGCGTGTACCAGGAAGCGGATCTGGTGCGAAGTAGATTCGGGGCCTGTCCTTGACACCACCGGCTCTCTCGTGCACCTCGCCCCGCCCATCGCGTTCTTAAGTCCCGGAGCAAGCCTCCAGCAAGCCTCTCATGTATTCCAGGCCCTGTCGCGCCAGACCATCTGGATCAGCATTTCGCCACAAACCAATCTCCAAAGCGAGGTAGCCGTCATAGCCTACCTCGTTGAGGGCCTCCACGACGCTCCGGAAGTCAGTCCCGCCCCTTACGCCTGGGGGCATTCGATCCTTATCCGAAATATGAACATGTACAAGGTCACGACCTGCCTTTCTTATGCTATCGGCCATGACCTCTCCAGTATGAAGAGCATGGATGGTATCAAACATGACCTTGACATTGGGTAGGTTGATCTCGCGCATTAGCTCGAGCCCGTCGTCGATGCTCGCGACCAGATCTGTGTCCTTTCCCGTGGGTTCTATGGCCAGCGTCACCCCGGTGCCACTCTCATACTCCGCACACCTAGCCAGCATCTCGCTGTTCCACTTCCACGCTTCTCTCCGCTGAGTGCCGTACACTACCCAGCCGCAAACCCAGATGAAAACCTTGCACTCCCACTCCGCAGCAAGGTCGAGGCATTCCTTGAAATAGGCTTCGGCCGCCGTGCGCTCGAGCTCGTCGCAACTGGCCGGGTTGAGACCCGGGCCTCCTCCAAGCACAGGGCACACCGAAGAGACTTCGAGACCATGGTCGTCAAGGATCGAGCGTACCTGCTTCCGCCTATTGCCGGAAAGGTAGGGCGGCCACGCGTGTGGAGCGCAAGCAGCTATCTCGATTCCATCGAACCCGAGATCGGCCGTTCGCCTGATCGCCTCTTCGAGAGTGTACGACGGCAACCACTGAGGTGAACTGGAAAACAACCTTGAATGGATCGCTAGCTTCACATCGCCATACCTCCCACGGAATCGTCTTCATGTGTCGAAGCATACGGGGCCTACTTCGATGAAAGGCGGCAGGGCTCCCGGTACCCCCCTTGGAGTGGAACCGGTATCTCCACCCCAATTCAGGGTGTGTTGGGCGGCGCGCTGGACAGCACGGTCGCAACCTCAAAGGTTCCGAGGCGATCGGCCCCCGCCTCTATGAGTGCGACCGCATCTTCCCAGTACCGTATCCCAGCGGAGGCCTTCACTCTGACACCCATGTCCTCGCAGGCCCTCTTGAGAACTACAACATCATGGAGCGTGGCCCCGAATGTGCCTCGACCAGTTGATGTCTTGACGAAGTGAGCTCCGGCGGCCGCACACACCTTGCACGCGCGAACCTTTTCCTCGTCAGTCAGGTAACACGTTTCCAGAATCACCTTGACCAATGCGGGACCTGCAGCTTTGACGACGGATGAAACGTCTCTTGCCACGAGATCCCAGTCACCTGACTTTATGGCCCCGATGTTCGCGACCATGTCGATCTCATCGGCACCCGCTCGTAACGCTGCCTGAGCCTCATACGCCTTGCACTCCGGCGTCGTCGCTCCCAGGGGAAACGCTACGACGGCACATACTTTCACGTCGCTGTTTCTCGTGACCTCTCGGGCGATATGGATCATCGACGGGTTTACACATACAGAGAAGCACCCGTACTTCACGCCCTCGAGACAACGCGCCTCGACTTCTTTGGCGGATAGCTCGGTCCTCAAGACTGCGTGGTCGATGTACTTTGCCACCTGTGCTCTGGTCAGCTTTGTGTAAGCCATTGCTTCACCCTCCTGTTACCGGTGTTGGGTCCCGGTCCGGTTACTCGTCGATGCGCGATATTACTCGTCGATGTGCGACACGCGACGGTTACACACCTTTTGAAGCCATCGCTTTTCGAACAGCCTTTACGATGCTCTCGACGGTCAGTCCATAGGCTCTCAGAAGGTCCTCGTACGAGGGTGCGCTCTGCCCAAACTGGTCGTTTATGCCGACCCTCACAATGGGGATCTCGCGGTAATCTTCTAGCGCCTCGCTTATGGCACTGCCCAGACCCCCGATAACTGAGTGCTCTTCAGCAGTTACCACGCTTCCCGTCTGCTGAGCGTACAGATAAACGACCTCCTTGTCCAGAGGCTTGATCGTGCTGACGTTCACAACGGCCACGTCCACTCCCTCTGTAGCTAAGGCATCAGCAGCCTCTAGAGCCTTGTGTACCATGAAGCCGCAGGCGAATATGGTTGTGTCGCTCCCCTCACGGATGAGTTTTGGGCGGCCTATCTCGAAGGTATAGTCCTCGCCCAGAATGTCGGGCACATCGTCGGTCCGCGGCAACCTTATGAATACAGGGCCATCCCACTCGGCCGCGGCCTTCACTGCCTTTGCTGTCTCCACGGAGTCTGCGGGCATGATTATCGTAATGTTGGGAAGAGCTCTCAACATGTTGACGTCCTCTACGGACTGGTGTGTCGCCCCATCTCCATAGTTCGACAACCCGGAGGACGCCCCGACGAGTTTCACATTGGTCTTCGCTAGGGCCACGCCGACGCGGATCTGGTCGTAAGCACGGCCGATCAAAAACGTTGTGAAGGAGTTGGCAAATGAGATCTTTCCTGTGAGTGCGAGGCCAGCCGCGACCGAAACCATGTTGCCCTCTGCTATCCCCATCTCGAAGTACCTGTTAGGAACCTCTTGCTTCATGAACATCGATCGCGTTGCCTTCGAGAGGTCAGCGTCGAGTACGACTATCCTGTCGTCAGTCTTGGCCAGCTCAACGAGTGTCCGTCCATATGCATCCCTCAAGCTCGGCATCTACTATGCCCCCTCTCTTCTGCCTCCAAATCCCGCCGCGCAATCTCGTACTGTTCGGTTGAAAAGCCGGCATTGTGCCAGGAGACCTGATTCTCAGCAAAGCGGAAGCCTTTGCCCTTCACTGTGCGCGCCAGTATCACCTTTGGCTTACCGGTCACTGAATCGACCGCGTCGAGCGCATCACAGATCGCCTGCACGTCATGGCCGTCAATCTCCAGAACATGCCATCCAAAAGCCTCCCATTTGTCTTTGAGAGGTGCCAGCGGCATTATCTCGTCGACCGTCCCGGTGCACGCCAGGCCATTCCAGTCCACGATCGCGATGAGGTTATCCATCTTGTAAGCGGCGGCAGCCATAGCGGCCTCCCAGACCTGCCCCTCAGCAAGCTCCCCATCCCCCAAGAGGACGTACACGCGGCTGTCCAAATCGTCCAGGCGTAGCCCGAGAGCCATCCCTAGCGCTACGGACAAGCCCTGGCCTAGTGAACCAGTGTTGGCCTCGACTCCTGGAACCTTGCCTCGCTCCGGATGTCCCTGGAGGGGACTCCCGAGTTCCTTGAATTGCGTGAGCCGCTCATGAGAGAAGTATCCGGCTCTGGCGAGGGCAGAGTACTGGGTGAGACAGGCATGACCCTTGCTGAGGAGGAACCGATCTCTCGCCTTCCAGTTCGGGTTCTTCGGGTCGTGGCGGAGCTTGTAGAAGTATAACGCTGCCACGATCTCGGCGCAGGACGCTGAGCCGCCAACGTGCCCCATCCTGTTGACGCCGAGCGTCTCCAGTATGTCGACGCGAATTGCGCTGGCTACTTGCTCGATACGAGCTTTCTCGGTTGCATTCACAGAGTATCTCTCCTTTCCTCAGTCTTTTCAGCGCGTCCGCATGCGGATTCGAGTAATCCAGTCCGTGCCTGGCTTGTAAGGCAGGCCAAAGCGAACCGCAGGGGACCATGTGCAGCAGTCTCAATGCCAGCCGCCCGGTGCCGTTTCCTGACTGCTAGTCTCTCATTACCGCGTGTCACCAAGCGCTCCACGACTGCTGGGGACGGGAAGAGGAGTGCGAGGCCTCCGGGGAACACCCAAAACCGACCAGCCTCCGTCGACAACGAGTACCTGGCCCGTGATGAAGCTAGACTCATCAGATGCGAGGAAGACCACCGCGTCTGCGATTTCGTCCGCCGAGGCTAGTCTGCCCATGGGAGTAATCGACAGGATTTCTTCCTCGCTTATCACTCCTGCGGCTATCCCTTCTCTTACCATCTGCGTCATGATCCACCCGGGCGCTACCGCGTTAACCCGCACCTGGTAGTCCGCCCACTCAGCAGCTAGCACCGCCGTCATTGCGTTTACCGCCGATTTGCTGATGCAATACGGCGCCCTCCCTGGTAGGGGATTGAAGGAAGTACCGGATGACATGTTGACGACGCTAACCCCTCCGCGGCGGATCATCCGCTTCACCACCGCCTGGCTGCAGAAGAATGCCCCTTTGAGGTTTACAGAAAGCACCTTGTCCCAACTGGTTTCGTCGAGCTCCACGGAGAGAGCGCGCACATTGATCCCAGCGTTGTTTACGAGCACGTCCACGCTCTCGAATCTGGCAAACACCTCTTCGATGGCCCTCTCAACGTCTGCTACGTGGGACACGTCGACTACCAGAGGCATGGTTTCGACGCCTGTGGAGCGGCCGATCTCCTGGGCTGCCGTGACAGCGAGATCCCTGTCGATGTCGGCAATCACGACAGCACGAGCGCCCTCCCTGGCGAACCTGTGTGCTATGACCTTGCCCAATCCGCGGCCCGCTCCCGTAACAACCACCACCCTACCCCGCAACCTCATTCGTATCCTGCCCCCTCAGTAACTCGTGAGACCGCATCGCTCAGCTGCTCGTCTGCGTGTTCATGCGGCTCAACCGGCATCGAACGGTAACATGACGGTTACGACGTCTCCGTCGTTCAGTCTATAGCCGGGCTCATGAACGATCTGGCCGTTCACAACCAGCACAGTGTTTGCCCAGATGCTGGTCTCGTTCTCGGGGTCATTCTTGCGGTCGGGCCCGTGAGCGTGTTCCCGCCCGGGTGACGCGGTCTCTGGCACACCGCACTCAACTTCCCCTGACGTCTCGCCTGAGACGCCGTGTGACGCCAAATCGGGCATTTGTCGGATACGCCTGCGGCCCGCGTATTTGCTCACCAGCAAGCAGCGGAGATCTCCCACGGTCGCTGCGGTCGCCCCGGTTGTGCTACCCGCACCTGGGCTGTGTGCGGCAGGGCGAAGCGTGATGACCTCCCGTCGCTTCCCCGTCAGGTCATAGACGGGCACCAGGTATTCCACACGGATATGGATTTCACGCGATGTACTGTCCGTCACCCCGGCCCTTCCATTTCGCGTCAACCCTTTCTGAACCCGTATTCCTGATCCCAGACTCACCCCGACACCTGGCGCGTCTCACGCGCCGGGACTCGCCAGGTATTCGTGGGCCCAGTGAAGGCCCAGTTCGTGGAGAAGTCCCTTCGTGGGAAGGCCTTCAGGCACACTCCATCCCATCATCTGGTAATACATGCTCAAGGCTCTCTCGAACTCTGGCCGTGATAGGGCAACTCCCCTCAGCGTTCCGTTTTCGAGAGGCGTGTACAGCCTTTCAGGCAGGTTGTCATCATCTCGGGTGAACCCTTCGCGGATATTGAATATCCTGGCCATCGTAGTCATCTTTTGGCCGATCTTCAGCAACTCCCAGAGACTCGTATCCCAACCGGTTGCAGCGTGCACCGTCTCCACGAGTTTGTCTAGTGACAGAGCGCGTCCCGGACCACCTACGTAAATGCACAACCCGAGGCAGTTCTCAAGGCTGTACAGATGCTGAAGGTACGTGAAGGCCCGAACCTTCTCACCATCAACGGACCGGGGGCTGACGGGTGAGTGTATCCCCAGAGGTGCAAGGGCTTTGAACACCGGGGTATCCTGCGCAAACAACCCATCGTGAGCTGCTTCGAGATGGTCCGCACCTGTGGGGGACACGGCATACCCCAGCCCCACTCCGGTCTTCCCTCTCGGGTCATGCAGGGGTAGCTCCTGTCCCTTGACATGCATGGCAAACCTCTCGGCTCCACGTCCTATCGATTCGGCGGCGCGCTTCACACCATCTGCAAGAAGGTCGCCGATGCCGCGACGGAAAGCTATTGCCTCAACCATGCGGAGCACTGCATCGGCGTTCCCGAACCGCAGCTCTACTCCATCGGTATCCCTAACCGTGATGAGGCCGTTCTCGAAGCACTCCATTGCGAACGCTATCGTGACTCCTGTAGAAATGGTGTCAAGTGTGTACCTGTTGCAGAGTTCGTTTGCCTTGGCAATGGCGGCCGCATCGTGGATCCCACAATTTGACCCGAACGCTCCGACTGTCTCGTACTCCGGGCCTCCGTACCGTGGATCTACTGAGAACCTGCTATCGCTACACTCGGCAACACGCTTGCAACGAATAGGACACCCGAAGCAACCCTCGCGCCCTTTCAGCACCGTGCTGACCAGCTTCTCACCGTCCAGCTCCTTGGCATGTTCGAACTCGCCGAACCGGAAGTTTCGGGTAGGCAGCGTTCCCGTGGTGTTGAGGCCCATGACCTGACCGGTCGTGCCAAACTTCTGAAGGCCGATGGTGGGTCCATTACTTGGATAACGGTTGTTGAACCACCGTGCTATCTCACGGAGTCGCTCGACGTCGAAGAAGTCAGGCTTACCCTGCCCTCTGACAGCGACAGCCTTAAGATTCTTGGAACCCATGATGGCACCCAGGCCCGATCTACCGTTGACGTGTTTCAGCTCGTTCAATACACAAGCGTACCGTACCAGGTTCTCTCCGGCCTGGCCGATCGTGGCGACTCTGATCCTGTCATCGCCCAGTTCCTGCCTTATAAGATCCTGGGTCTCCCCGGAGTCCTTGCCCCACAGGTGACTGGCATCTCTGATGCTGGCTTCACCGTCGTGAATCCACAAATAGACAGGGTGTGGCGCTCTACCGTGGATGACAACAGCTATAAACCCAGCGGCTCTCAATTGCGGCGCCCACCATCCTGCCGCCTCAGCTTCTCCAAACCCGCCGGTTAGCGCGGACTTAGCAGCGAGTGTGTACCGGTTGAACCCGGGTACAGGTACCCCTGTAACGACGCTTGCCGAAAACACCAGCACATTGTCCGGTCCTAGAGGATCGGTCCCCGTGGAAACGCCCTTCAGAAGGTAGTAGAGAGACAGAGCGCTGCCACCCAGGTATTGCCGAAAGAACGCCCCGTCCTGCTCCTCCACGGACGTTCTCATGCTAGATAAGTCAACGTGAAGGATTCTCCCTCCACAGTCGAAAGCCACGTTGCCCCAGCTCCTTCGCGAGAGGTGTAGGGAAGGCGTACGATGCACTACCTGTTGCTATTCACCCGCGAACTCAGGTTGGATAATCGAATCACTCATGTTTCTGCCGGTCTTCGGATCGAACTCACCCAGCATCCAGATGTAGTTCACCGAATACCCGGGTATCGCCACATTTGTGTGGTATCCGTGTGGAATGAGGACGGCATCGCCGTCTCTAACCACATCCACCAGCTTTATATCGTTCAAGTCGTCATAAACCAACTGGATTCCGAAGCCCGGAGCCGGCATGTCGTAGTAGAGGTAGATCTCCTCGCGCGTCCGAGTGTGGTCATGAGGCGGCCAACTCGTCCAGTTCCCCGCCGCACCCCTGGTGAGACCGATGAAGACTCGGCTCGCATTCACCTGAGGGCCGATCAACGCGTGGAACTCCCTGCGCTGAGGTTGCTCGCCCACCACTCGGTGAAGCTTCGGGTCTTTCTTGACGTCCTCTATACGGACGAGCACCGGGTCGCTCTTGAGATCGCTGTCGGCGGAGCACTCAACGAGATCGATAGCGGTCTCCGTCTTAACGACGAACTCCGAGTTCGACGGTATATACACAGAATCATGTCTTCGCACGGCAAAGGTCTTGCGTCCGGCTTCCACCGTACCAGCGCCGGACGCACACACGAGCCCGTACTCCTTGCCGTCGGTGCTCACCCGTACCTCTCCGTCGTCTTTCGTGAGGATTATCCTTCCGTACGAGAGCACTCTGAGACAACTATCAGAGGGGGTCGCGACCTGATACCTTCCCTTGCCAGCGGCTGTGTTCCTGACGATGTATGCTTCGCGCTTATCGCAACCACGGCTCATAGATAACACTCCCCGTCTCCCATATCCCATATCTCGTATGCAAGTACACAGGGTCACACGAAACCCAAGGTAATGTGCGGCCAGGTGCCAGGTGAGAGTTCGTTGATCCCTCCCCGTCTTCCAGGGGTTGGTGGGTTGCCGGTGCTGCACTCGGGAACGACGCCCCAAGCGCGGCGCGCCTCGTCAAAATCCGGCCCCTCTCCGGCAAGCACCCGGGTCTGACACCCTGCGTGCGCTCACCGCGGGCTCCTTCCAAAGTCGGGAGCACTCTTGCACCCTCACTCCGCTAACCTCCAGCCTTACTGGTGTGAGGATGACCTCACACCAGTAAGGCGCATCGTCAGTGACCTCGCGAACAGGCCTGACGCAGCTCTGGTCGGCGACGACAACCTGGTCAGCGACACAGACTCAGTTGAGCATGGAAGCCCAGCCGACAGAGCCACTTACTTTTTCTCTTTCATCTTCTCGAGGGCCGCGACGTAGTCACTGCTAAGGAACTCCGCCCCGGGTTCAAACAACTTGTAGATCTGTGCCGCATTTTCCTTTGTGACGCCGACAACGGGCGTCACCACCTTCTTAGGCGGCACCTTGCCGTTCTCCAGGTAGTCAACGGCCAGTTCCAACGCGAGCGGGAACCCAATGGACAGCGCTGACGTGAACTCGAAGTCGCCTTTCATTACGGCTTCTACACCCACACGGGACCCGCTCACAGACACCAGTTTGATTTCGTCCTTCCTGCCCGCGGCCTCGATAGCCCTGAGCGCCCCAAATGTCATTTCGTCGTCATGTGTGATGACGAGATCGATCTTCGGGTTAGCCTGGAGGATGTTCTCCATCACCGTCATGGCGTACTCGCGCTGGTACATGGCGACCTGGTCAGCAACGATCTTGATACCCGGGTGCTTCTTGAAAACGTCCATGAACGCCCGCTGACGGTCTATAGTTTGCGCCGCGCCCGGCGTTCCTTCGATGATGACCACGTTGCCCTTGCCATTGAGGATCTTCACTGCATACTCCGCTGCAAGACGGCCGGACTCATACTGGTCGCTTATGATCGTGCACATCGCGTCGTCGTTGCTCAGCCAGCGCTCGAACGCGAATATGGGTACACCGGCAGCCCTCACCCGCTGAGTAGCTGACACCACGGCGTCGGACTGGTGGGGACATACCATTAGCAGGTCCGCGCCGCGCGCCATCAGGTTCTCGATGTCAGCTATCTGCCTCTCCGAAGACAGTTGTGCAGCGGTGATTATGCACTGCACGTTGTCGTGCGCGGCGTCCCACTGCGTTATCACCGTGGTCTCTGCGCGCCTGTACGGGTGGGTACTGTTAGGCTGCGATATCCCTATCAGCCAGGTCTTCTTTTTTGCCTCCGCGGCCTGATTGCTCGCTCCTCCCATCAGGAGGAACAGGCAGCACAAGAATGCCAGGGCCAGAATGGCGATCCCGCGTTCGCGAATGGACTTCATTGACAGCAGCCTCCTCGTCGAGTGAAATTGCTCTCCAGCAAGTTCTGCGTCAGTAGCTACACATCAGTCACTAACCTGTCGACACACTAGAGACCACGACGTAACGCCCGCGCGTATGGACTAATTGTCTGTTCACCCCCTTGCAACGACGACTTCACTGTGACCGCTTGTCCCTGCCAGATGCTTCACATCACCGAAGGTGAGACGAGAAATGGATGTGAGGATAACACATCCTCAAGGCGCCGCGATAGAGCCCTCGGTTCACTCAGTCGGCACCCACGCTCCTCACCCGGTCTGTCAGCGCCATCCAACTCGTTCAGGCTATCGCCGCCTGAGGTTGGCAAGCAGGACTGCGGCCACGATTATGATCCCTCGCGCAACCTCCTGGATATAGTAGGAGAACCCGAGGAGGGTCAGGATGTTGCCTATGATTCCCATTATGAGAAGGCCTATCATGGTAAGACCCACACCACCGGACCCTCCTGCGAAGGAGTTTCCGCCAATAACTGCGCAGGCAATGACCGTCATCGTCATGCCGACCCCTGCTATCGGGTCCCCTACTCCGATTCGAGACAGGTGGAACACGCCACCCAGAGCTGATAAGGCGCCACTCAGGACGAACACGATGGTCTTCACAAGACCGACGTTTACGCCCGCAAGCCTCGCTACCTCCTGGTTTCCTCCTACGGCGAACACCCACCGCCCGAACACGGTCTTATTCAGGATTATTCCGAAGAGCGCATAGGTCAACAGCATGAACACGACGGGCGACGGAATGCCAAGTATCACACCGTTGGACAGGTACTTGATGGCAGGTGGAAGATCCACGATCACTGTTCGCCCGTCACAGATGAGGAGCGCCAGGCCTCCGCACACCGTGGCCGTCCCCAGTGTGCAGATGAAAGGTTCGAGCTTACCCTTCGTGATGATGAGACCGTTCGCCAAGCCGAACAGGGCACCCATCCCAACGCACAGAAGGACCGTGAGTAGAGGCCCGAGTTTGTTCACGAGCATCGCACCAACCACGGCTGAGACGGCGAGGATCCCCGTCGTCGACAGATCTATGCCCCCTACGATTATGGCCATCGTCACGCCAAGAGCCATGAACCCTGTGATCGAGCTTTGTCTCAGTACGTTGGCGATGTTCCTCGATGTAAGAAAGTATTCCGAGATAAGTGACGACACGATTATGAGCGCGACAAGCGCGAGCAGGCTGGGGCTTAGCCTCATCGCCGCTCTCAATCCGTTGGTGAACGGTGTCTTGGTCCGTGCGCTTTCCAACTTACTCTCCCCCTATCGCCCAACTCATGATTGTCTCCTGGGTCAAGTTATCGGATGACAGTTCCTTCACAATTCTGCCCTCACGCATGACGAGGACTCGGTCCGACATCCCAATGATTTCCGGCATTTCTGACGACACCATGATGATGCCCACACCTCTGGCTGCAAGCGACCTCATTATCTTGTACACTTCCTCCTTGGCACCCACATCGATGCCGATGGTGGGTTCGTCCAGGATGAGTATTCTTGGGTTTGCGGTGAGCCACTTCGCGAGGACCACTTTCTGCTGGTTCCCGCCGCTCAGGCTCTCCGCTAAGGTGTGGCGGCTGGGTGTGGCAATCGATAGGTTGCGAATGTGTGTATCCAGAATGCCCTTCTCCTGGTCCTCCTTCACAAACCCACCCGCGCTCAGCGCCCGGAGGATGGGGAGGACCACATTCTTGCTCACCGAATGCTTGAGGATCAACCCGGTCTCCTTTCGATTCTCGGTCACGAGACCGATTCCGGCTCTTATCGCGTCACCGGGCACCCTGATGTCAGCCTTCTTCCCCTCGATGAGGATCGTTCCGCTCTGGCGTCTATCCGCACCGGCGATCGCCCTTACTAGTTCGGTGCGCCCGGCTCCTACCAGTCCGAATATGCCGAGGATCTCGCCCTTGCGCAGGGTAAGGTTTGCATCATCCACCCGATTACTCACTGACAGGTTCCGGACCTCCAGAATCGTTTCCCCCGGGGTCCCGATGCGCTCCGGGTAAGATAGACCCACCTCTCGCCCGACCATCATACGGATTATGTCCGCCTTGGTCACGTCCTTGCAGTTCACTTCGCCTGCCAGTTTGCCATCTCTCAGAACGGTAGCCCGGTCTCCTATCTGGAATACTTCCTCTAGTCGGTGGGTGATGTAGATCAGGCTGACGCCCTTCTCCTTCAGCGAGGCAGTCGTCCGGAACAAGGCGTCTAACTCTTCGTTCGTGAGAGCGGCGGACGGCTCGTCGAGCACGATCAGGCGGCCTCCGCCAGAGCACGCCCTTGCGACTTCAACCATCTGCTGCTTGGCCGGGCTCAAATCCTCCACTTTCGCGCGAGGGTCTACGTCGAGGCCCACCTCCGCTAGTAAAGCTCTGGTCTCCTGGTTTAGCCTCCCCCAGTTAACGAAACCTCTCAGGCGAGGCAAGACCGGGGTTTTACCCAAGAAGATGTTCTCTGCAACGCTCATGCTCCCGACCAGCTTGCGATCCTGGTACACCTGCCTTATCCCCAGGTCAAGAGCGTGTCGGGGCCCGGTTAGCTCGACCTTCCTCCCGAGAAACAGCATCTCGCCGGAATCCTTCTTGTAGGCACCGCTCAGTATCTTCATCAGCGTTGACTTGCCCGCCCCGTTTTCGCCTACAAGGCAGTGCACCTCGCCCTCCCGTACCTTCAGGTCCACTCGGTCGAGGGCGAGAACGCCCGGAAACCGCTTGGTTATCTGTCTCATCTCGAGAACGTAGTGTTCCTTTCCCACAAGCATCACGTCCTCTTAGCGTACGTGTTTCGAACGCTTCAGGCTAACTGTTCGTACCTCCCAGGAAACCCACGCAGAACAAAGCCCGGGCTCACGACCCGGTACCACCATATACTTCTGGGTTGACCACACTCCTCGGGCGGCGACCGTCCAACACGTCGATGAGGTTTTCCGCTGCCGTCAACCCTACCACCTCTATCGCTTCGTAGGTGTGGCTGGCAGCGTGTGGCGTCGCGATGACATTGGGCAACGACAACAGCGGGCTCTCGGTGGGAGGTTCCTGGGCGAACACGTCCAATGCTGCGCCGGCGATTCTGCCCGATTTCAGCGCCGCGTATAGCGCGTCCTCGTCCACCACTCCTCCCCGTGCAGTGTTAACCAGATACGCCGTACTCTTCATCATTGCAAGCTCCCTGTCGCCCAAAAGGCTACCAGTCTGACCTGTCAACGGCACGTGCAAAGTAACGACATCGGAGGCTCGCAGTAACTCGTCCAGGCTCACATATCTCAGATTGTAAGACCGTGCGAACTCCTCGTCTCTCACCATGTCGTAGCCGAGGATTTTCATGCCGAACCCGGCCCCACGTGCGACTACGCACTTGCCGATCCGGCCAACCCCGACGACTCCAAGGGTCTTACCGCGAAGCTCATGCCCTGTTTGACTCCGCCACTCACCGCCTCTGATTCGGTCATGCAGGAGATGTAGACCCCGCATAAGCGCCAGTATCAGACAAAACGTGAAATCGGCGACTGAATCCTTGTTTGCTCCGGGCACGTTCGTAACAACTACTCCACACTGGGTCGCTGCGGCGAGGTCAATCCTATCAGTTCCTACCCCATGCTTCGATATGACCTTAAGTGAGCCGGCAGCCCGTATCACTCTTCCCGTAATCTCGTCGTCACCGACAATCATCCCATCTACACCCGGCACAAGTTCCAGCATTTGCTCCTCATTCAGCGTAGTCCCGTGGTACGGGTTCGGGACGATGTCGCACCCATACTCCTTTAGCCTAGCAAGCGGTTTCGTGGAGACACGTCCTAACGGTCTTGCTGTTATCAGAACCTTCGGCATCTTGATTCCTCCAACCACCCCAGTGCTGAGGTTCAGTTTACAGAAGTCCAAGTTCTCTCAGCACCTCTCTCACTTTGTGCTTTTGTTCAACAGACAACTCGCACGCCGGCTGACGGGGGTGTCCACCACAGAGCCCCATGCTGTTCATAATCTCCTTGATCCCCATGGGCGGGGTACCCAATCCGAATACGCTTCTCAGAAGGTATATCCGGTACTGAATGGCTTTAGCAGTCTCGTAATCCTTCGACCGAACCGCGCCGAATAATCTCATAACTTCTGATGGGATGACGTTCGCCGACGGTGAGATCGCGCCACCCGCACCCATCGCGAGACCGGGAAAGAGGAACAGGTCGCTGCCCACCAGAAGTGTTATCGCTTCACCCGCGACCCTGATGGTCTCACACATCTGTATGAAATTCATGCTTGTGTCCTTTAGGCCCACTACTTCGTCGATGGAAGACAGCCTCTTGACAAGCTCGGGTGTCAGGTTGACACCGGTTCGCCCGGGTATGTTGTAGAGGATGATCGGCATCTTCACAGTGTCTGCCACATGACGATAGTGGGCCACAATATCGTCCGGGCAGGGGAGTCCGTAGTATGGGGTCACGATCAAGGCAGCACCGGCCCCCGCCTCCCTGGCATGAGCGGTCAGCTGCACTGTGTCCTCAGTGGTCACAGCGCCTGTGCCTGCGACCACCTTCGCCCTGCCTGATACGAGCCTGACCACGCTCTCCAGAAGTGCTTTCCGCTCGTCGAGCGTCAGTGTGTAGAACTCCCCGACTGTACCCCCGACTACCAGCCCCTGCACTCTCGCGTCAAGGATGAACTCCACGTTATCCTTCAGGCCGGCCCAGTCTATCTTCCCTTCTTTCGTGAATGGGGTTACAATCGCCGGGTACACGCCGAGGAACTCCTCTTGACCTTGCCTCTTCACATTATCCCTCCTACTGCGAGAATAGACGACACCGGCGCGGCGGCCTGCATCATAGGAGACTCTACCACGGACATGCCCCGGGGTTTTCGTGCTTCGATGGTGCCGGCGGTAGCCGCCACGGGCGACTACCCCAAGAACGCGCCGCGCGTTTTCACCCTTTCGATGGTATCGTTGGCATGCCGCCATGGAGGATTGGTACTCGAGAACTGCCGCGCACAAGTTCTCAGAGGATCATCCAGCGCCCGAAACCTCCGCCACGGCATAGCCTAGAGCGGTATAGCCTGGCTCCCCGCTAGGTTTCCGTCTGCCTCGCTTATGTGTGCAACCTCCCGAAAAGCATCAACGATGCTGTCACGCACGCGGCGCTGACAAGGCTCATGACCATGCCAACCCCTGCCATGTCCTTCACTGTGAAGCGGCCGGTGGAATACGGGATGACCAGCGTGGGCGTGGACGTCACCAGGACGAACGCTAGAGACGAACTCATTGCGGTCGCCATCGCAACGGTCTGCGCAGGAGCACTCAACTGGTCTGTCACCGCAATGACAGTCGGCACAAGGACGGAACCCACGGCCGCGTGGCTCGGGATAAGCAGGTGAACCAGGGATACCAGCAGGCAGGTAATGTACCCCGCTGGAGCCAGAGGCAGTCTGCTGGTCCCAGCAAACAGGAGTTGTCCCACCCACCTGGCCGCCCCGGTTCGATAGATGCTTGTTCCCAAGGGAAGGCCGGCCACGACAAGGAGAATGCACCTCCAGTCGATCAGAGCCTGTGCTTCTTCCCACGTCATAATCTCGAGCACAAACGTCAGAATGCCGCCCAGCAGGGGTACGGCAGCCATCGGTATGCTGATTCCGATGAAGTCCTCCACCGATCGACCGAAGATCCACAACAGGGCGGTAAGGGATAGAATCGCCAGCGTCCACAGCTCTTTAGGGCTCATCCGCCCCATAGCGCTGAGCCGCTCTCCCAGGGTTTCGATAGTTGGGGACATCCTCTTATCGCCGAGGTGGAATGCTTTTATTAGCAGCAGCCACGCTACGGGAAGCATGAGCACCATCGCAGGAATCCCGATGGCCATCCAGTCGGTGAAGGAAAGGTCGATACCAGCAAGATCCCTGAGGAACTTCATCGAAATGACGTTGACAGACGACCCAACCGGCGTGCCGATGCCGCCAATGACGGGCCCCCATGCACACGCAATCAAAAGACCGCGCGCAATCCTGCTGTCTGTCTCAGGCGTTTCCCCGAGCCCGACCACATCGGCAGCCAGCGGGGTTAAGAACGCCGCTGCAGCTACCTGGGTCATCCACATGGCCGAGAGCGCACCTGTCACGAGGAATGCCGCGATCACGGTGCTGGCCCGATTGCCCACCTTGCTAAGGACCAGGTATACTACCCGACGACCGAGCCCGGAACGCATTACCGCCGCGGATAGGAGGAAAGTGCCAATTAAGAAGGCCACCAGGCTGTCTCCAAATCCTATGCGTACTGTCTCCGAAAACGGGATCAGTCCGAGGGCGGGTAACAGGAGGAGCACCCCAAGAGAGGTCACGCTAATCGGCAGTGCTCCGCTAGCCCAGAGGACGAGGGTAACAATCAACGCGGCCAGGCAGCGCCCGCCTTGAAGGGTCAACGTGGCCGCTGTTTCATCAGTGACTGCATCACCGGTTCCGAGCCCGCCAATGAGATGGGCTGCAAAGAGAACTGCGACAGCGACTGTGAGCATAATCCATTTGTTCGACCTTTTCGGCGTACGTTCTCTCAGGCATCCCATCGTCTGCAGCACCTCATGCGAACCAAGCAGCGTCCGATAGCGTCAAATGAGCGGCCACGTTGACCTTGAACTGGGATAACGTATTAGCGGAAGTAACGCTGTCGCCAACCATCACCTCATCCGCGCCACGTCCTTTTCCAGCGTGACCATGGCCTGTGCGAATTGGACAGCCGTGCTGGCTGTGCCAGGGTGCGTGGCAAACTCGTCGACCCTAATGCCGTCGGGCTCGTAGCCTCTCACAAAATACGGTATCTTCATGAGGTCAGATAGGACCTCCTTGGGAACCTCTTCCCTGCTTGCATCGTAGATCTCGTCCCCATCATACAGGCGAAGAACCGACTCGATGTTGCTCGGGTTCAGGGTCATGACGAGCGGATGCCCGGCAAGCTTCTCTACGTGCCACATCCGCTCTTTCCCACCCACCTCTGGTCCCATACCGAAGGCAGCAAGCAAGAGCTTACCCGGATATCCCATCTCCTCCAGGAGTCGCAGGGCGTTTTTCGCCACGGCGATCCCCGCCCATCGCAGTATTCGCTCGGATGGCTCGACACCCGCGGCTCTTGCCCCTTCATAGAACTCTTCCTGTTCCTCGAACCGCCGCAGCATCAAGGTGATAACCGAACGCCACTCTCCGTAGTCCACGCCATTTCTCTTTCCGATCTCAAGACCTTCGAGAACCGCCTTGGCGACTGCCGCTATTTGAGGCACCGTGTAACACAGCGTGGCGTTGGTGGGTACTCCCAGTGCGGTCAAGGCTGTAAAGGCAGGCAGCCCTCCCCTGGTCGCCGGAATCTTGATCATCATGTTCGGAGCGAGTCCAGCAAGGTCCAGGGCTTGTCTCAATATGACCTGGGTGTCGTCCACGTACCTCGGATCAACCTGTCCGCAGACAAACCCACGTTTGCCGTTGCTCGCAGTGAAGAGGGGCATGAACTGCCTGGCACCCTCCTTAACGACCCTCTTGTACACTTCCCACGCAATGAAGCCATCGTCCGCTACAGACCTGAGTGCGTTCACGACTGGTCTCATGTGGAGGTCCCGCAATTCAGGCACGAATTCGAACGCTCTCACCGTCAGCGGAGGATTCGTGGTGACTCCCCCGAAAAGCGTACTAGCGGGATTTAACGGGTCAAAGAGTCGATGTAGATACGCGTTCATTCGGGACTTCTCGTCACCCTGCAAGTTGGAGGTGGTCTTCTCTGCCCATGCGCTGTAGATAAGTGGTGATGAATCCCACCAGACCTCCAGTTCTGGGTTTGTCTTCAGCAGTTTCTCAATCGCGGATTCGCCGATGTTTAGTGCAAATGAGTTCTGATGCATCTTGAACCCTCCGAATACCGGTTTACGCAGTCTCCCTGCAAGGTTTCACCTGCCCAGCAACGGTATGGTCGTCTCGCTATCCAGCCACCTGGCCTTCTCCTCTGTGGCGGACATCCAATTCTTTCAGCTTGTTCAATCTCCCGACAACAGTCGGATCATTGCCAAACTCCGTGGTAAGAAACACTTTGACTAGCATCTTCGAAAGCTCAGGCCCGGTAATCAGGGCGCCAAGCGTCATAATATGGGCATCGTTTGCCCAGCGCGCGCGTTGAGCCGTCAGGATGTCAGGGCATTGAGCCGCCCTTATTCCCGGTACTTTATTTGCTGCCATCGACATCCCGATACCAGTGCCGCAGATGAGTAAGCCTCGCTCACACGTGCCCTCCGCGATTTTCCGTGCCACGTTTACCCCAACGTCCGGGTAATCCACTGGTGACTCATCAAAACATCCGCAATCCACAACTTCAAAGCCGAGTTCGGTCTGGACGAATTCCTTGAGGATCTGCTTCAGTGTAAAACCCAGGTGGTCTGATCCGATAGCTACCTTCATGATTGTGTCCCCCTCTTCCGTCGAACGTCTGCTGCAGTCACCCCTTCATTCGCTGTTGCGCTGCGCTGATGCTCCCCTCTGCCAGGAGAGCCAGCATGTCCACCTTGGCACTGCTTATGTGCTGCCTCAGTACCGCTTCTGCTCTATGTAAATCGTTTGCCGCCAGGGCTTCCACCAGTTCACGATGCTCGTTACTCGACCTCTTGACTCGTTTCCCAATCCTGACTGTACGTAGTCTGACGAGCTGGATTTGGTCTACGAGATTCCGGTACACCGCTAGCAACCTGCCATTGTCGGAGCATTCGACCAGCAAGTCGTGAAGAACCACGTCGAGACGGTTGTACGCTTCCACGTCTCCTGCCTCAGCGTACCGCTCACCCTCCTCCACTATTGCCCGGAGTCTCTGCACTATGTCGCGGGTGATTCTTCCGCGAGCTAGCTGAATGGCACCTATCTCCAAGATCTCCCGCAGGTCATATATCTCAACAACAGTGTCTGGGTCGAAGTTGGCCACATAGGTACCTCGCCTGGATGAGACCCTTATCAGACCTTCAGCCTCCAGCCGCTTGAGCGCCTCCCTAACCGGAGTCTTGGAGATTCCCAGCTGCTGTGAGAGCCTTTCCTCGGTCAGTCTGACATTCTCGTCAAGCACTGAGTTCAGAACTAAAGACTTGATCCGCTGGTACGCATGGGCTGCAAGGCTCTTTTGTTCCGGGATCGGCGAAAGCAGCGTGCGGTCCGATCCGTCAACAGTATGGTTAGCCATTTCCCCACACCTCCCGGACTAGGCTACTAGCTCGACCGATAGCCGTTAACGGAATCCCATCGAATGCAGGTCTCTCCTCAACGATCCACAAGACAGTCTCTAGGGTCGTCTAGTTTGCTACTTGACTTGCGCAACAGCGTGCTCGTGACGCGCCTGCTGAATCAGATGATAAACGATCCAGGAACTCAGCACGGCAGGTGATCCAAACAGCACGATGGTCCCGACCTGCGGCAAGCCAAGTTCCCTCAACACGAGTGCAACACCGACCAAGAGGATTGTAAGCGCAAGGTACAGGCGGATCTTGATTTCGGGTATATACTCAGTCGCGAGCGCACCAAGCTGGGTACCCAAGCCAGTGCCCGCAAGCCAGTGCCCGCAAGCATCACGAGCGTAGCGCCAAGCTCGACCTTTCCGGCAGCTCCGTATATGCCCGTGTCCCAGAAGCAAGAGATCAGGACGGCAACAAGATCCGTGCCGACGGCGAGCTTGGTTGAAACCCCCAGAATGTATATGTACATCGGCACCCTTATGAACGCACCCCCGATCCCCAATACGCCTGAAAGAAACCCGGATACGACGCCAAGGAACACGAGG
Source organism: Clostridia bacterium (assembly GCA_050261175.1). GTDB lineage: Bacteria > Bacillota > SHA-98 > UBA4971 > UBA4971 > UBA6256. The sequence goes on along the minus strand of JBLNDA010000061.1, from coordinate 4,198 downwards.
ACAGGCAACAGCGTAGAACCCGTGCCACTCTTGACGAGGTTGACTCTGGGGCCAAGGCGAACCGTCTTGAGCCAGGAACTGACCTTTGTGGTGCGTACCTTGCCACACGACATCTCGGAAGAATCACCAACGTTCTGCAGACTCCGGGTCGTTTCCAGGCATATGGCAGTGCCCAGGCTCAGGACAAACACTACGTAGGCCACGCTCACTGCGGTATCTGCAGCCCCCATGCGACCCAAAGCCCCTATGACACTTCGGCCCCAGTCCACTCCCAACATTGCCGAAAGCCCTATGGATAGACCGAGAACCCAATCTATGTGCCGGAGCATGGCATGCTTGTATACACCAACAACGGATTTCCCGAGTGCCTGTGCCAATCCAGTGCCTATCGCAAATTCCATAGGCAGCCCGAGGACATTGAGCGCACGCGTCACTATGAACGCGCCACCCATACCGAAGAAGCCAGAAAGCACACCAATACTGAGGCCTGTCGCTAAGAGCAGTGTAGGGTTCATGTAAACGTCTGCAATAGGTAGGTGCAATCTCGCGCCCTCCTCTGGTGTCAAGCGGGTTGCCATCTACGTGGTAAAACGTTAGGCTGAGGGGTTCGCTCTGAGCTGGGAAGCCGAATCTATCAGCGCTTGAGACCGATCCCTCTCAACACCAACTCAGCAATCAGGCCCCTAGTACTCCCCCACACACCATCACCAAGACACAGAGTCACCCGTAACGAAAATCACTGCTCGAATATGCATGCGTCACAGCCTCGCTGAGTGGTGACAATACTACAATCACTCCTCAGGAAAGCATGCTACGCTCCATTCGTCTCTCACGGTATCCGCGCATGGTATGTGGTATTCTACGTTCTAGACATTACGACACGACAACCCAAATTCCTTCATAGAGCCCAACGATTTTCTCAGGCATGTACTGCCAGCACCTGAGACCCAGGCGCCACCGCGCCAGCTGCCATGGGCCAGCCCGTCACTTGGTGCAATTCAAGGCACAGCTCCAGAGATCACGCGTCACACGAAAGGAAGGTCTGTCAGCTCCTCAACCGTGTCGGACAAGTTTACCCACTATCAGGAGGCACGCAAAAGACCGGCAGCCTCGACGCGCAGGCTGGCTCTTCTACCCGTTACTTCAGAGACCGTTACTTTAGAGACCCTGTCAGGCTCAAGAGTGTCTGAATCGAGACTTTGACAAGGGGGTAGTCACCCAGGTCACTGACCACCAGGTCGGCTTCGCGAAAATCCTCATCCTCCGTGTATGCGTTGGTTGTTATAACACAGTACATGCCAGCCCCCTTTGCAGCTAGAAGACCGTTCCGGCTATCTTCGATAACGACACAATCCTCTGGCCTCAGGCCCAGTCTTTGCAAGGCAAGGTTATAGATCTCCGGGTCAGGCTTCTTTCTGGTTACTACATCACCAGCGAGGATGAGATCAAACCTTGACTTGCGGTCTTGGCCCAATAGCTTTTCCACGATGAGGTTTACTGCGCGCTCGCTTGCAGTCGAACAGACCGCTAGAGTCAGACGAGCCTCAATGGCTTCATCGACGAGACGCGCCACCCCAGGGCGCAGGGAAAGGCCATCCTTCTCAACTATCTGCAGGAAGATGTCGGTCTTTAGCTCATAGGCAATCCTGACGAAACTATCACGGTCCCGTACACCTTCAGGCCACCCGTACCTGTTGAAGTAGTACCGTATTCGTTCCTTTCCGCCACTGATTTTGAGAATCTCCTTGTAGATCTCTGCATCCCAGTTAACCCCACACCCAAGCTGAGCGAAGGCTTCGTTGAATGCCACACGATGTCCATCACGTTCTGTGTCGGCTAGTACTCCGTCGCAGTCAAAGATCAGCCCCTTCACGATAGATCCGCCTCCTAGCTATTCAATGGTACCGCAGGCAAGCCCGACGCCAATCCCGCGGATAAGAAGGTAAATCGTGTCGTCTAGGTCGGCCAACCAGCCCACCATTTCATGAACACCATGATTGCGAGCACAAAGAAGCTGCCTTGGATGAGAGCCGAAAAAGAACTCGCACGTTGTGCAGGAAATCGACGGGAAACAATGTATTACTATATGTAAGAGCGTAGTATGCTATATCTCATATACCACAGGACGACGGATTGCGCAAGGTGAGTAATCGGAATCAGGGAGTACCATTCGTCAACACGTCGAGCTTGAACCCCGATCTCGCCGATCGCAACCTGTACCGCTTCTGTATGCCTTGTTAGTACACCTGAGATATAGAGGGAGAGGGTGCTCATGGCTGAGATCTTTGTCAACCTCAAACGTTTCGACGTTCCTAAACGTTTCGGTGGAATATGCCCGACGGACGATCCGCAACTGTGGATAGAAGATGTTATGGCAAAGAGCGCAGAATACGGCTTAGGAAGGTTAACCGGTGTTAGTGTGACATTCTTCGTGCCGGAGGCCCTGATCCTTGCCGCGACGAGAAAACTGGCCTCCTACCCGGAAAGAGAAACCGCTAACATGGCGATAGGCTGCCAGGGTGTCCATAGAGAGAACGTGGTGCCTGGGGGCAACTTCGGCGCCTTCACCACTCATCTGCCAGCGGTAGCAGCCCGGAATCTGGGATGCGCGTGGGCAATCATCGGTCATTCAGAGGAGCGCAAAGATAAACTTGGCATAATCCAGGACTTTGAGCCCCGAGTAGCCTCTGTAGATGAGCTGGGTGCCAGGGCAGAACACACCGTGAATCGAATCATCAACGCAGAAGTTCTGTGCGCCCTCGATTCAGGTCTTAATGTGTTGCTTTGCGTCGGTGAGACAGCGGCTCAAAGAGGAGGGGGAAGCCTTTCCGAACAGAAGCCACGCATTGAACGGGTGTTAAGATCGCAGCTTCAGGACGGGCTCAAGGGTCTGACAACAGATAGACTGAGCAGGCAAAAGGTTGTCATCGGCTATGAGCCGGTCTGGGCAATCGGCCCCGGTAAGACACCCCCAGACAGTGAGTACATAGGGTTTGTTGCGTCATACATCAAGTCGGTGGTACAGGCGTCTTTCGGCTTTGACCCGGTGGTTGTGTATGGCGGAGGGCTGAAGGAAGAAAACGCTGGCATGATTTCTTCGATAAAGACCGTAGGCGGCGGCTTAGTCGCACTCACTAGGTTCACGGGCGACATTGCGTTCACACCGGAAGGCCTCGCTGCAATAATCGCTGAATACACGAGCAAGGGCCAGTAAGACCTGCGACCTATTACCACGTGGCGCCCTCGTTGTGGCGGGCAAGAGCACAATTGTGTTTGTCACGATCATGGTGGGGTTTCGTGTGGCGCTCCCCCCGCATGGTTGTTCACGTGTATGCTGCGTAGCCCGTGGCGGCAGAAACTCCAACAACCGCTAACTGATCTATCCATATGGGGGCAGCGTGCTGTGAGACGAAGCAGGCGAAAGAAACGCAAGTCATTGGGTCAGCCCTGCCGCTGGCCTGAGATAAGACGCAACGACCGCCGCGGCAAGGCTGTCACGCCGGCGTAGATCTGATCCATTGGCGTCGGTTGGGAATTGACCCACCTCGCCAGCATGACTAGGTCTTCTGTTGCTCGGCGGAGGTCACCTCCTTCGCAGGGAGAGCGGTCGTGAGCAGACCGGCCCTCTTCTTCTCTCTCAGTCTGTAGCTTTCGCCTCGGATATTGATGACATGGCTGTGGTGCAGGAGTCTGTCGAGGATCGCTGTGGCGACGACGGAGTCGCCCAACACCTCACCCCACTCAGCGAAGCCCTTGTTCGATTTCTGGCCATGGCGTGTCGCGCGTGGGTGCATCGCCAGGCGCTCATCGCTGTCGCCAATCACGAAATTCCCCCACCCGCGGTCGTGAAATTCCCACCTCAGGTGGCGCGAATGTTTAGTTCAAGATCCGGTCGTCACCTCCTCCTTGTCAACTGGAAATGAAGATGAGCTTGGGTCGGAGCCGGCCGGTCGTCGGTCGGGGCGCCGCAGTGGGCGGTAGCTCTTCCCCTCCATCATGACATAGTGGGAGCTGTTGATGAGGCGGTCAAGAGCCCCCTCCGCCAGGACTGGGTTGGGGAAAAGCGCATACCAGTCCTTCGGGGTTCGGTTGGATACTACCATGAGCGAGCCTGATCGGTAACGTTCGCACACGAGCTCGTAGAAGTCCTCGGCCTGCAGTGGGGTGAAATCTCGCAGCCCGAAGTCATCGATGATAA
>JBLNDA010000060.1:0-22125 GCA_050261175.1 Clostridia bacterium | reverse complement strand
AATGTCGCTCGAAGCATGGTGAGGGGCAAGACCAACATAATCGCTCTGGTCATCCCTGACGTGCGAAACCAGTTCTTCACGTCTGTGGCACGGGGAGTGGAGGACGTAGCAAGCAAGTACGACTACAGAGTCATGCTCTGCAATACAGACGAAGACCCGACCAAGCAGCAGAAGTACATCGACGTCTTCCGGAGCAGGATCGTTGACGGTTTCATAATCGCTGTCGCATCCGAGCGCGACCGCCACTTGGGAAAGGTCGACAGGCACGTGCTTCCCTTTGTGTTCATTGACCGCGTCTGTGAGGGGATCCCTGGAGACGCCATCGTGGTTGACAACCGAGACGGGGCGTACAAAGCAGTTGCTCATCTCTTGCAGCTCGGACACCGTCGGATCGGCCTCATCACAGGAAAGCGCGACACTCTCACAGGACGGGAGCGACTGCGAGGGTATGTCGAGGCCCTCAATGACCGGGGCATTGAGCCTGATGAAGAGCTGATGAAGGACGGAGGGTTCACCATCGAGGGGGGCTATGAGGCAGCGAAGGCACTCCTCGCCAGTAAGGCTGATCCCACGGCGGTCTTCATCTCGAACAACGCGATGACAATAGGGTGCTTGAAGGCTCTCGCAGAGGCAAAGATCAGGATACCGAGCCAGATGGCTGTGGTCGGGTTTGACGACTCGGAATGGGCCGAGTTCTTCACCCCTCCTTTGACTGTGGTGAGACAGCCAACATACACCATGGGGACGCTGGCCGGCGAGATCCTCTTTCAGAGGATACTCGGAACTGCTCCACCCGAGCGACAGGAGATCGTGCTCAAACCAGAGCTTGTCATACGGGAGTCATGCGGCGCCCTTGGGAGAGGCGCTCTTGAGCGAGGCAAGGATGCTCAAGGGTGAGACACTTCGGCGCGAGGAGGCTAGCCATGATGTCTTTGAACAGGGGAACCCGAATCGGTCTCGTTGCCATCTCGGACGAAAGGCCGGAGATACATGGCCCGGACGAGCAGCATAATCGGGACTACCTCTACATGGTGAAGAGGATCCTGGAGGCAAGGGCGGACGAGACGGGATTCGACCTGGAGCTCGTTGTCGAGGATCGTATCATCCATACAATGGAAGAAGCGGTCTCCTCGGCCAAGAGGATGCGGGCCGAGGATGTGGCTGGCGTGGCCATTGCCCACAACATGTGGACGTTTGCCCGGGAGGCAGCCATGTTTGCCCGCGTCTACGGAGGACCCATAGCCGGCTATACCAACAAGGATCCTCTTCGGCCGGCGCTAGTGGGGCTTCTGTGCAGCGGCGGAACCATAGACAAGATGGGGCTGCATCATCCTCGCATCATCGGTGATATCGAGAGGGATGACGTCCAGGAGGAGTTCCTGGCATGGGCGCGGGCCGCGGGAACTGCGAGCAAGCTCGTGGGCGAAACCTACTGCAACTTCGGCGGCCGCAGCATGGGCATGGGTACTGCTGTTCGGGACCCAAACGACTGGATCAAGCGTTATGGAGTGGACGTGGAACAGATAGACCAGGTCGTACTGCTGGAGCGCGCCAAGAAGGTGGCCTCCCGCACCGTTGACCATGCCTACGCATGGCTTGTTGAAAATGTCGGCTACAAGGACCCGAGGGTGCCGGATGAAAAGATCAAGAACCAGATTAGGCTGTACGAGGCCGCGAGGGAAATATGCCGGGAAAAGGGGATAGACTTCTACGGCATCAAGTGCCAACCAGAGCTCAGCGAGGTTACGGACTACGCCGTTCCATGTCTCAATCAGGCGTTTTCAAATAGCAATTTCGACTGGCACGGCCGAAAGGAACCGGTAGTGTGTGCTTGTGAAGCGGATATGGGAGCCGCGATGACGATGAGGCTCTTGCAGGGAGTCTCTGGCCAGCCAACGTTGTTCATGGATTTCCGCGACTACGACGAGAAACGCGATGAGTACGTGTTCTGTAACTGCGGCTCCCAGTCGGTGTTCTACGCAAAGGACATGAGTGACGTGCACCTCGTTCCCACGGATAAGTACTACCCGTCAGGTGGCGCCCACGTCCAATATGTGTGTCGAGAAGGACCTGTCACAGTCGCCCGTTTGTGCGAAGACAAGGACGGGGAATGGATGGCGATAATCCCCGGGCATTTCGTGTACTATGACCGCGAGAGGTGTAAGGAAACCAGTCCCCTATGGCCGCACGCCTACCTCAAGGCAGATATCGATCCCAATGAACTCCTGCAGGTCTATGGCTCAAACCACGCACACGCGGTTTACGGGAACTGGGTGAAGGAACTGACTCATCTTGGAAAGATGCTTGGATTCAGGACCAAAGTCTTCAAACGATAGTGCTGTCCGCTGCTGATCGAGCACCTTCAAGGGCTGCCACTTCGGGAGGCTGAAGGTCATGGCTACGCGTTGTTCATCGGCCGAAAGGGGATTGTCCGGAGTGCCCCGATACGTAATCGGCCTTGACTTCGGCACAGAATCGTTGAGGGCGCTTCTCGTGAACGTGGATACCGGTGAAGAAATCGCCGATGAGGTGTCCAAATACGAACATGGGGTCATCGATGAGTTGCTGCCTGACTCCGGAGTGAGACTTGAAAAGGACTGGGCTCTGCAGCACCCGATGGACTACATCAAGGCAATGCACGAAGCCATCCCGGGGGTGCTGCGCAAGGGCCAGGTAAGCGGAGAGGCCGTAATAGGGATCGGAGTGGACTTTACCTCATGCACTATCCTCCCGACCACGCACGATGGTACGCCCCTCTGTTTCATGAGAGATTTCAAGGATAATCCCCACGCGTGGGTGAAGCTCTGGAAACACCACGCAGCTCAACCGGAAGCGGATCTCATAAACCAAGTGGCCTCTGAACGAGCGGAGGGTTTCCTCAAGTACTATGGCGGCAGGATCTCCTCTGAATGGGCGCTTCCCAAGCTGCTGCAGATTCTAAGAGAAGCTCCAGAGGTTTACAACACTACTGACAGGTTCATCGAGGCGGGAGACTGGGTCGTATGGTACCTCACGGGGAAGGAGTGGAGAGGCGCTTGTGCCGCCGGGTACAAGGCCTTATGGAATCACGAGGACGGTTACCCTAGCAGGCGCTTTCTCAAATCGGTGGATTCCGCGTTTGAGGGCGCAGTGGACGAGAAGCTCAAAGGACCAATCCTGGCACCGGGGGAAAAGGCCGGCAACCTAAGGCCTGAGATCGCGAAGGAGCTCGGTCTTTCCGAAGGTGCCGTCGTCTCGGCTGCCACAATCGACGCCCATGCCGGGGTGCCCGGTTGTGGGGTGGCGGGCTCTGGGAAGATGGTCATGATCATGGGCACTTCCACATGTCACATGGCCATGTTGGAGGAGCCCAAGTTCTTCAAGGGCTTCGCGGGGCTGGTGAAGGACGGGATACTCCCCGGTTACTACGGGTACGAGTATGGACAATCGGCGGTCGGGGACATATTCGCATGGTTCATTGAGAACTGTGTTCCGCATTCCTACTATGAGGAGGCTAAGTCGAGAGGGGTTAGCCTCTACGAATTCCTTGAGGAGAAGGCTTCCCGACTGCCGCCCGGGGAGAGCGGGCTTGTCGCTCTAGACTGGCATAACGGGAACCGCAGCGTTCTCATGGATGCAAGCCTCAAGGGTGTGGTTGTGGGGTATACGTTGAGGACGAAGGCCGAAGAGGTATACCGCGCACTGATCGAGGCAACGGCGTTCGGTACCAGGAAGATAATCGAGACACATGAAGCTGGGGCTGGGCTGGTCGAGGACATACACGCGTGCGGGGGGTTGACAAAGAACCGAATGCTAATGCAGGTGTACGCAGATGTCCTGGGAAGGCCGATAAGGGTGGCGCCATCTTCACAGCCTGTGGCCTTGGGTGCGGCGATTTTCGGGGCACTGGCGGCGGGCGCGGCGGAGGGAGGATACGACAGACCGGCTGAGGCGGTGGAGAACATGGTGAAAGGGGCCTTTGAGGTATACAGGCCCAACGAAAAGAATCGGAATGTGTATGAAGGGTTGTACCGAGACTATGTGAAGCTCCATGACTATTTCGGGTATCCAAGGCAATTCCACTGCGGGGAAACTTGTGATGAATGAGGGCTGGGTCAAGCGCGGGGAAGAGTTTCTTGTTGGTCGAGAATGGCCCTTACGATTTCGGGAAGGACGTCCTGGAAGTCGTGGGCAAGAGACGACATCGTTGGGTGTGCGGTCTGACAGCGGACAGTCAGCCTGAACGCGGGAGAGCGGGACCAGACGAACCCTCTTCGGTGAGAATCTCGTTGCAGGGAGGCGCGTGCACATGGGAAAGTTCAACAAAGACACCTATGGGAAGATTCTAATTCCGATGGTCACGCCATTCGATGAGGACCAGAGCGTCAACTACGAAAAGGCAGTGAGACTCGCGGAATTCATCATCGCGAACAAGAAGGGCGATTCCCTTATCCTTTCAGGCACTACCGGCGAGTTCCACACAATGACTTTCGACGAGCGGGTGAGGCTCTTCGAAGTCATGAAGGAGAAGGTCGGGAACAGAATCCCGCTAGTCGCGGGAGTGGGTGCCGCATCGACCCTGGAAACGGTCAAGCTCGCGAGGAAGGCCGAGGAGCTGGGGTACGAGGTCGTGATGATCGTGTCGCCGTATTATACGAAGCCGAACCAGCAAGAACTCTATGCCCACTTTGCGAAGGTAGCGGAATCTGTGTCTTTGAACATCATGCTCTACAACATCCCGATTTTCACCGGCGTGAACATCGATCCTCCGACAGTCGCGCGTCTCGCGGAGATACCCAACGTCGTGGCAATCAAGGAAGAAGCCGAGCTGAACCCCAAACAGATCACTGGATTCCTCAACGCGACACCTGAAGATTTCATCATTTACTGCGGCGATGACACCATGATTCTCGAAGCGTACGCGCAAGGTGGTCCTGAGAGGATAGGCGGCGTAATCAGCGGAGCGTCCCACGTCATCGGCCACCTGATACGGGAGATGATCGACACCTTCCTTGCCGGGAAGATCGCTGAGGCGGCCCGGATGCAGAGGAGGATCTACCCGCTCCTCAGGATCATGGGGCAGAACAGCAGGACCAATCCTGTCTGCTTGTGGAAGGAAGCGATCAAGCTCTACGGAAGCGACGCAGGTTTGCCGAGACTGCCTCTGTCAAGAGGCACGAAAGAGGAGGTCGAGAATGTCAGGAAGGTCATGAAGAGCCTGAACCTGATCTAGCGGGGTGATGACAATGGCCAAGATGATTGAGGGCATGATCGCGCCTATTGTCGTGCCGTTCACAGAGAAGGACACCATCGATGAGAAGGCTCTTCGGGAGGACATCTCGTATCTCGTCCAAAGGGGTATCCATGGCATCAGCAGCGGCGGGAGCACGGGCGAAGGGGCGGTTCTATCCGACGCCGAGCTCAGGCGGTGCCTGGAGATCATCATGGAAGAGAAGCCCCACGATATGCCGGTGATCGCGGGAGTCATACGAAATTCAACGGCAGATGTGATCAGAGCCGCATTGGACGCCAAGGCGATCGGCGTAGACGCACTTCTGGTCACCCCGGTGTTCTACTACGGGTGTACTCCCGAGGGCAACTATGCGTTCTTCAAGGAAATCGCGCGCAAAGTACAACTGCCTATCATCATCTACAATGTCGTGGCTACCAACGTGGTCAGTCCCGAGGATTTCGTGAAGCTTCTGGAAATCGATGAGGTAGTAGGCATCAAGCAGGTGGATCCGGTTAAACTCGCCGAGATTTGCGCGCTGTGCGTCGGGGGCACAAAGGCGAAGGTCTACAGCGCCTGCGACCAAATGCTCTACGCGACATACGTCTCAGGCGCCATCGGCGCAATCTCTGCGCTCATCACCATCGCGCCGGAGCTGTGCGTGAAACAATGGAATGCGTTCAAGAGCGGGGACCAGAATACGGCGATGGAGATCCAGCTCCGGCTTGTGCCGATCGTTCGGACCTATTTGCTGAAACCGTTTCCTGGAAAAGTGAAGGAGTTGCTGAACCTCCAGCACCGCAGGGTCGGGATCGGTCGACACCCGAACATCATGCCGACGCCTGAGGAGAAGGAGGCTATGAAGGAAGCCCTAACGAACGCCGGGTTGCTCTGAGACAGTAGAGTGGAGACGGAACGCCGGAGGAAAAGAAGGAGGGACGTGCAAATGACAGCCAAGATGAAGAGACTTGTGGTGAAGACAATCATCTTCGTGACAGCCGTGTGTATTCTCTCTGCAACGAACATAGGCGCGCAGGAACGGATCGTCTTCAAGCTAGCATTCACCGATCCTCCGTACCTGAAAATCGGCGACCTCCAAGTGATGCACCACTCGTACGCAGGGATGGTGGCGTTCAAAGCCGCAGCGGAAAAGCTCTCAGCCGGCAGGATCGTCGTGGAGAACTACCCGTATGGGAGGCTCGGCGACGCGAATGAGAACATCCAGCAGATCCTGTCCGGGACGCTGCAGGGCGCCACGCCTGCCGACGGAGCCATCGCTCCGTTTTACCCAAACATCCAGGTGTTCTCCATACCGTATCTATTCGATAGCGCGCTCGACGCCTACGAGTTGTGGGACGGCCCGATAGGCAAGTTGATGTTCGACGACATGGCGAAGAAAAGCGGTTTGAGGGTGCTTGCCATCTACGACAACGGAGGCTTCAGGAGCTTTTCCAACAACAAGAAGGTAATCAGGACAGCAGACGACATGAAAGGGCTGAAGATCCGCACCATGACGATCCCCGTCCATATGGAGATGGTCAAGGCCCTCAAGGCGAGCCCGACCCCCATCGCGTGGCTAGAGTTGTACAACGCCCTGCAGACGGGCGTAGTGGACGGGCAGGAAAACTCCGCTGCCACGATCATCGGCGGATCGCTACAGGAGGTACAGAAGTACTACACGCTGGACGAACATCTCCTCGGTTCAGCCATGATTGTGACAAGCGAGAAATGGTTGACAAGCCTGCCAGCAGACCTTCAAGACGCGATCATCAAGGCCGGCAAGATCGCGGAATTCGCGGCCCGCGGGACCTCAAGGGCAAACGATTCGCTCGCGCTCGAGGAACTGCAAAAGCTTGGTGTGAAGATCTACATCCCCACGAACGCGGAGAAGGCAACCTTCAGAGCGGTGACGCAGCAGCCTGTCATAGACTGGCTCAAGAAGAACGTCGATCCGGGAATGGTCGATCGCGTGCTGCAGGCCGCGAAGAACTGAATGTCGAATAGGACAAGGGAGAGCGCCGTCTGTGACTCCCGGACGGTGCTCTCCACGTCCCGATCTCCACGTCCTCAGGGAAGGGGAATCATCCATGTATACAAAAAGCTTCCTGGCCCGTCTGGACAAGGGAGTTCGAATCATGACCAATGTGCTGCTCGCACTGATGGCTATCGACATCCTCATTCAGGTGTTCTTCAGGTATGTGCTTCAGGACCCGCTTGTGTGGACCGAGGAGCTAGCGCGGTTCCTTCTCGCATGGATGGTTTTCCTCGGCGCGAGCTCGGCGGTCCATGCTTGGGACAACCTGCGTGTGACGTATTTCATCGAGAAGTTGCCCTCTAAGGCGTTCTCGGCCATCGAGGTGACGACGAAACTCCTTTCACTGGGACTCCTCGCTTACGTTTTCATCTCAGCGGTGCGGGTGATCCCCAATGTCGGGATGAGGGAAATCGCTCCCGCACTCGGGGTACGGATGATCATTCCGGAACTGAGCATACTCGTGGGCCTTGCGTTGATGATCATCCAGCTCGTGGGCATCTTGATTTCCCTCGTTCCTAAGTCCAGGAACGGAGAGGAGGGCTGACGGTGGCAGCGTTTTGGGTAGCGACAGTGATATTGGTCATATTGATCATCTCCGGCATGCCGATCGCGTTCGCCATCGGACTCTCGTCCATTGCCTTCATCCTAGCAACGAATCCGATCAACATCATCGTTGCCCCGTTGAGGATGTTCGCTGGTGTCAACTCATTCGTTCTCATGGCGTTGCCTCTCTTCGTTCTCGCGGCGGAGATCATGGTCAGAGCGGGTGTCTCGAGAAGACTTTTCGCGTTGGTGAACCTGGTCGTGGGTAGGGTGAGAGGCGGGCTCGCCTACGTAAACGTGATCGAGAGCACGGTGTTCGGGAGCATCTCTGGGGCTGCTCTATCTGATATAGCGGCCCTGGGGAAGATCGAGATCAGCTCGATGGTGGAAACCGGATACGACAGAGATTTCGCCTGCGCTCTCACGGCTGTGTCTTCCCTGCAGAGCCCGCTCATCCCCCCAAGCACCACCGCGATACTCTACGCAGGGATCATGAACCTTTCGGTCGGAGCGGTGCTGATGGGAGGGGCCATCCCCGGTGTCATTCTAGGCCTCTCTCAGGTGCTCTACATCGCCCTGATGGGTAAGAAACTGAACCTGCCGAAGGTGAGCAGGCGCTATGAGAAGAAGGAAGTCATAGCCATATGGCGCGACGGTTTGATCGCTGTTGGTATGCCAGTGATCATCTTAGCAGGGATACTGCTGGGCATCTGCACACCTACCGAGGCCGCCGCCATAGCGGTATTCTACGCCCTCATTGTTGCGTTTCTTGTATACAGAGAGCTAACTTTCAGGGATCTGATTGCTGCCCTCGAGGCCTCGGTGAAGACGACCGCAACGCTGTTCATCATCGTGTCCTTCGCGTCGATCTATTCATGGGTACTCGGGTCCGAGAGGATACCCGAGATGATCGCGGGCTTCCTCTTCAGCGTCTCAGGGAACCGATACGTCCTCCTCCTGCTCGTGAACTTGTTGCTCATCATTGTAGGAATGTGGATGGAGACGGGCGCGGCCATCATACTGTTCGCGCCGATCCTTGCTCCGATTATGGCCAGGATAGGGGTGCATCCAATTCACTTTGCGATAGTCATGATACTCAACCTCGTGATCGGTCTCATCACGCCCCCTGTCGGAGTCGTGCTCTACGCGACATGCGCGGTGGGGGAGATCTCGTTCGAGAGGCTGAACCGGGCTCTGATGCCGCTTCTGATCGTCAGTTTCGCTGTGCTGGCCGCGGTAACGCTCGTTCCGGACTTGGTCCTCTTTCTGCCGAGATTCGTGGGTTTGATTGGGTAGGTGGGGAACATGAGAAAGAAGGCTCTACTGACCCTTGGGAAATCATTCTTCGACGCGTACCCGAGGCTAAAGGATGACCTGGAATCCCTAGGCGTGGATCTATGTGCGCTGGTCGACAGCGACGAGCCCGTCAGCAAAGACCTGATCATCAGGAACGTGAGGGACGTAGAGATATTCGTGATGGGCGTCGAGAAGGTCGACAAGGACGTCCTTGACGCGGCACGGGGACTCAAGTACATCGCGAAGCACGGAGCTGGGCTCGACAACATCGACCTAGAGGAAGCCAAGAGAAGGGGCATCATAATCACCTATACACCTGGCCAGAACGCTGCAGCGGTCGCGGATCTCGCGATGGGCCTGATCTTGGGAATCGCCCGCCAGATCCCCGCCGCGGCCGCGAAAGTGAAGAGCGGCGGGTGGCAGTTGTTCATGGGGCATGAACTGGAAGGCAAGACAATAGGAATCGTTGGACTGGGGGCCATAGGGAAGAAGGTCGCTCTAAGAGCTGTTGGTTTCGGGATGACCGTCATCGCCTATGACCCCGTGCAGGACGTTCAATTCGCTGAGAAGCATTCGATCACATATGACGATCTGGATTCGGTGCTCGAGAACGCGGATTTCGTTTCCCTGCACCTTCCTCTCGGCCCGAGCACGTATCACCTGATAAACGCGGTGAAGCTGAGGAAAATGAAATCCTCGGCATATCTCATCAATACGGCCAGGGGGCCAATCGTTGACGAGCGGGACCTTGTCAGGGCTTTGAGAGATAGAACTATCAGCGGAGCTGCTCTGGACGTGTTCGACTCCGAACCCCCTTCACGGGAATTGCTTGAGCTCGACAACGTAATCCTGACGCCTCACATCGGCGGCTCGACGTACGAGTGCGCGAGACGTCTCGGAGAAATCACCGTCAGGAATATAGACAACTATCTGCACGGTCGGGACTTGGACTTTCTTTACTTCAAACCCTGAAGGTGGCGCACAGGTCTGGACACGCCCGACCTCGCGACGGTTGTTCCATATCCTGCCTGCTCCACCTCGGAGCAGTTGTGCTTGACCAGCCATCACACCTGGGCAGCATGGCACGGTAGCGCTTTCCCGGCGGCAGCTCACAGCCTTACGTACAGGTCGTCGATCGACGCTACCTTGCCTCCGGCGAGTTTCGGCGGCAGCGCAAACGCCTTCTTGGAATGACGCAGGTTCGACCCGACCAGAGCCTCGGTGACCTTCAACGCGACCTTGGACGGGTTCACCACTGGTACACCTAGCGCTGCCTGGATGTCCTCCGCGACGTTAAGGAATCCCATGGACATGCACCCCAGGACCAACACGTGCGCCCCATCTTCCTCGATGGCCCGGCGCCCCACCGCAATTATCTTCTCGAGGGTAGCCTGTCTATTGATGGCAAGCTCCAGGACGGGCACGTTGACCGCCCTCACGGAAGCCAACTTGGCCGCCACGCCCGCCTTGTGTACCAGTTCGTAGCTTGTGGGGATCATGCTGTCCATGACGGTGAGGAGCGAGAATCGGTAGCCGAGCATCGCCGCGACGACGAAGCTCGCTTCCGCGGGGCCAACCACGAGCATCTTCGACGTGATCTCTCGCATGGCATCGAGCCCGGGATCTCCCGCGCACCCCAGGATGGCGGCATCGTACCCCTGTTGTTCTAGTTCGAAGATCTTCTTCGCGGTGGCCGGTATGCTGAGGTACTCCTCGTACATCGACTCGATTGACGCTGGCCCTTCTGTCACCCCGGTGATGTCGACCTCCACCCCCGGAGCGGCCCACTCGCGCAGAAGCCCCCCTCTTCTTGCCATTTCCTCTTCATCCATTGTGCCGGGCACGACGTAGACTATCTTCATCCTGCACTCCTCCTCATTGGTTCGGCTCTATGTCCGCGCGACCTATGTATCCGCGCACCTGTGTCTTCCGTGCCGTCTTTTGTGTCACTTGCGCCGTCTGCGTGATCCGCGGGGCGCGTGCGGTCTTCGCGTCTTTGCGGCCCATCCTATGCGGCGCCGCTTGCCATGTGACATCTTACAGAGTGACCCGACCCCCGCTCACGCAAGGTTGGTTGTACCTGCCTACAAATCGGCTCGGCGTGAGGGCAGCGATCTTGGAACAAGCACCCGGGCGGCAGATCTATCGGGCTGGGCACGTGGCTCGTGATGTCGAGTTCCTCGCCTTTGAAATCCGGGTCGGGGGAAGGCACCGCCGAGATCAAGGCTCGGGTATACGGGTGTTCCGGTTCGTCCAGTACCTTCTCGGTGGGCCCGATCTCTACTATCTGACCGAGGTACATGATCGCGGCGTAGTCGCAGAGGTACCGGATGAGCGACAGGTCGTGCGAGATGTACACCGTGGTCAGGCGCCTCGTCCGCGCGATCTCGCTCATGAGGTTCAACACGCCTGCCCTTACGGAGACGTCGAGCATGGAAACGGGTTCATCGGCCACGATGAAGACGGGATCGACCACCAAGGCCCTGGCCAGGACGACCCGCTGAAGCTGCCCGCCGCTCATCTGGTGCGGGTACTTGTCGAAGAATGCTTCAGCCGGCCTCAGGTTTACGGTTTCCAAGGCTTCCTTCACGAGGTCCGCGCGTTCGCTCTTGCTTCCGATGTTGTGGATGATGAGTGGCTCAGCTATGGAACGGAACACCGTGAACCTGGGGTTCAGGGCTTCGAACGGGTTCTGGAACACTAGTTGCGCTTGCTTCCTGAACTCCTTGAGCTCCTGACCGTGCTTGATGTCTGTGACGTCCTTGCCATTGAATAGGTATTTGCCGTCCGTCGGCTCGCAGAGTTTCAAGAGGATTCTCCCCGTCGTCGTCTTGCCGCACCCGCTCTCTCCGGCTAGACCCAAGGATTCACCCTTTCTTAGCTTGAAGCTCACGCCGTTCACCGCTTGGAGGACGCCGCCTTTGCTCCTGCTGAGGAACAACCCTTGCCGGACGGGGAAATGCTTCGTGATGTCCCGCACGTCTACGACATAGCCGCTCTCTGCCACGTTTCCACCTCCTCAGCCCTCCGCCGCAGTAAGTCGATGTCGTCCAGACGGAAGCAGGCGGAATGATGGCCGGGAGAAACCTCAACCAGTTCCGGAGCCCGCTCTCCACACTGAGACATTTTGAATGGACACCTTTCAGCGAACCGGCAACCCTCTGGGAGCTGTATCAAGTCCGGCGGCGACCCTTCGATCGATATGAGAGTCTTGCGGGGGTTTCTCAGGTCCGGGAACGCGTTCCTCAATCCCATCGTGTAAGGATGTGCAGGGTTCTTGAGCACATCCCGGACCGCGCCGATTTCCACTATCTTGCCGGCGTACATGACCACCACTGACTCGCAGATGTCCGCGACCACCGACACGTCGTGCGTGATCATTATCAGCGAGAGTCCCAGGTCCTTGCGCAGCCTTTTCAACTCTCCCAGAATCTGCCTTTGCACTATGACATCGAGCGCGGTCACGGGTTCGTCGGCGATAACCAGCTTTGGGTTCAACGCGAGGGCCAGGGCGATCACGGCGCGCTGCTTCATACCTCCTGAAAACTCGTGAGGATAGTAGCGCAGGCGTTGTGTGTCCAGGCCGACCATGCGGAACAATTCCTTGGCTCGCTCGTGAGCTTCCTTCCGGCTCATTCCGCCCTTCTGACGCAGCACTTCCACGAACTGGTCGAGGACCGGATAGACCGGGTTGAGGGAGTCCATTGCGGCCTGCGGGATCAGAGAAAGCTTGTGCCAGCGGATCCGGCGCATCCCACTCTCAGGCAGGCGCACCAGGTCTTCTCCTTCGAAAACGACCTCGCCGCCTGCTATGTACGTATTTCGGGGCATGACCCGAATGATGCCCCGCGCCGAGGTGCTCTTGCCGCAGCCGCTCTCTCCCACCAGGCCGACGCTTTCTCCGTGATCCACGCTGAATGAAACTCCGTCGACGGCCTTGTTGCACCCGCGGGTCGTCTTGTAGTAGATCTTGAGGTCTCTGACTTCTAGCAAAGGCATGTCGTCCCTCTCCAGTTGTGCCTGTACGCTCGAATTCTACTCGTGAATTTCACCAGGATGTCCACTAGAATACTTCGCTGCTCACACGTCCTTCAGCCTTGGGTGAAGGATCTCTTCGGAGCCTCGTCCCAGGTAGAAGCCGGCCATTACGGTAAGCATTATGCATATGCCCGGGGGCACGAACCAGTGAAACGCTCCTCGAGACAGAGCCTGCGACACGTATGCGTCGTGCAGCATGTATCCCCAGCTTATCACGTCGGGGTCGCCGAATCCCAAGAAGCTGACGGCGGCTTCGGTCAGGATTGCCCACCCAACAGCAAGCGATCCATAGAGAAAGGAAAGCGGGAGGATGTTCGGCGCGATGTACACGAACATAATGCGCAAGTGAGAAGCACCAGAGACTCTGGCGGCTTCGATGAAGCTCCGCTCCCTTATCGTCAGCACTTGGGACCGGATCACCCTAGCGGTGTCCCGCCAGAGCAGGAGCGCCATGGCCAATACGATGTTCCACACGCTGGGCCCGAGGAACCCGACCAGCACTATGACGAATGGCTCGAATGGCACGCCGAAGGCTACGTCCGCCAGTCTCATCAGGGCGGTGTCGACCCATCCCCGGAAGTACCCCGAGAGAAGCCCCACGAGTGTTCCCAGCACCACAACGAAGAAGGCTGCGCTGAATCCGACGGTCAAGGCGGGACGGGCGCCGTACACCAGCTGCGAGAATATGTCCCTGCCCATGTTGGTCGTCCCGAGCAAATGCCGGGAGGAAGGCGGGCGGTCCGACGCCAACTCGCTGCCATCTATGACCAACTCGTGAGGATCGTAGGGCGCGATGTACGGCGCGAACACCGCAACTAGGATGAAGAAGGCGTAGATGACCGCTCCCGCCATCGCGAACTTGTCTCGCTTCAGGAATCCGTATGTGCCGGCAAGAGCTCTCCTCACGAGACTCACGAGACCAAGCTGACTCCTTGTCACAGGCTCGCCCCCTTGCTCTCGAGGCTCACCCGCGGGTCCAGCAGGCTATATAGGATGTCGGCCACGAAGTTCATGATCACCATGACCGCGGCGATGAGAAGAAAGGCGCCCTGAGAAAGGGGATAATCGCTTGCTGACACCGCCTTTACGAGCAGCCTTCCTAAGCCCGGCCAGCTAAACACCGTCTCAATCACCACGTTTCCGCCGATCGCGTAGCCGATGCCTACCGCCATCGCGGTCACCACCGGCAACGCCGCGTTCCTGGCGGCGTACTTGAACATGACACGCGCGTCGGAGAGACCTTTCATCCGTGCCATGTCCACATAGGCCTCGCCCAAGACGTCGAGCATGCTGGAGCGCATGATGAGGAGCGGCAGCCCGAGCAGGTACAGGGCGAGCGTCACCGCGGGCAAGAACATGTGACGCCAAAACGACGGCGAGAGCAGTTTCGCGAGCTCTGACGGGTAGACGACACCCGCGGGGGAAGACCCTCCCGAGGGGAACCACTGCAGCTTGAAGGAGAAGATCGCGAGAAGGATCATCCCCACCCAGAACTGAGGACTGGACCTGGTCAGAAGAGTGAAGACGATTCCTAGCGTCTCGAACCTCTCACCGCGCTTCCAAGCTAGGGCGATTCCGCCCAACACGCCGATGACGTAGGCGATCACGAGCGACGTGAACATGAGGTACATGGTATTGGGAAGAACCTTCCAGACCACGTCAACCACGGGGTCCTTGTAGAAGAATGAGTCTCCGAGTTCTCCTTTCATGAGGTTGCCCACGTACACGAGGTACTGCCGCCACAGCGGTTTGTCCAGCCCGAACTGGCGCATGAGGAGCTCCTGCTGCTCTTGTGTGAAAGTCGGATCTATGTACGCCACCAACGGGTTACCAGGCATCAAGCGGAAAATGAAGAACAGGATGGTGACGATGATCCAAAGGGTCAGGAGCATTTGACCGAGTCGTTGCGCGAAGAACTTCCAGTTGACCCTCAAGGTGTATCCTCCTCTGCCAGCGTCTAGTCTGGCAGCACCTGCCGGTGTATGCCAGTACACACCAGCGCCCTGCGGCGCCGAGAAGATGGGACAGGGTGGAAAGGGAGAGAGCGGCCACGGATTCCGACCCGGCCTCGTATTCCGAGATGCTCGGCGAAAGGGACCGGACCGCGGTCTCCCAATCTCCCTGCCCCTCGATGTATCAAGCGTGGGCTGGTGTCTCAGGATGCTGGAGGTGTCTCTTCCTTCTTACCCTGGGGATAGAGGAGCCTGCCCCTGCTATCCCACTCGTAGCCGGCTGCCTTGAGGATCTCTCTCGCCGCCTTCACTCCACCCTGCGGGTAGTTGAGATTCTTGTTCTTCCAGAACTCCAACGAGGGGGATACCACGGAGTCGGCTGGCACCGCGTACCCTTTCCACACGGCGTTCACGATGAGCTGACGGTCGGTCAGAGCCAGAACCGCCCTTCGGAAGGCGACGTCGTCGAACGGGGGCCTACGCAGGTTCATGGCGAAGAACCTGAACCCGAGGTCTACAGAGGACACCATCGTCAGGGCAGGGTTCGTCTTCACCTTCTGCGCCAGGATCTGCGGGTCACCCACGTAAGTGGCCAGGAAGTTGATCTCCCCCGTCTGGAGCATGCCCAGGGTCGCTTCCATGTTTGGAATGAAGCGGCAGATCCACTTCTCGATCTTGGGGGGCTGGAAATGGGCTTTGTTGGCCTCGAGGACTATTTCTTCGGAGAACTTCCAGCCGCCGAACTTGAACGGGCCGGATCCTACCGGCGTCTTCTCCTGGTAGCTTTCGGCGGTTTCCGGTTTGCCCTGGAGGTCCTTCAGGATCGGCTCCCATATGTGCTTCGGAACCAGGTTGATCTTGGCCAGGCAAGCGGTTTCGAAAGAGGAGGAGGGCTTCTTGAGCTTGAAGATGAGAGTCCTCGCGTCCGCGATCTCGATCTTCTCTATGTTGCTGACAAACGGCTTGTACATGGGCACCTCGTCGCCCATCGGAGCCTCGAAAGAGAACTTGACGTCCTCAGCGGTCACGGGCTTTCCATCATGCCACTTCATGCCCTTCCGCAGGACCACCTTGACTTGGTCGTCCGCTATCCACTTGACGGACTCGGCCGCCCAAGGCTTCGGTAATCCGTCTGTGCCCATGCGCATCAGCCGGTCCCAGACCAGCTCGGTTACCCACGAGTCGACGGTGCCGCTGATGTAGAACGGGTTGACAGCCTGGACAGCATCGTTACTGTTCAGGATCATGTTCTTCTGCGCGCCCTTAGGGGTGGCATAGATGTACGTCCAGAAGTTCTTGATACCCAGGCCCGCCATCTCCTTGACGGACTCGGGCGCGAACACCTGGTTGTTGAAGACGATCGGGATCTTCTGATGCACCAGGAAGTCGTATACGGCGTCGTCGACCAGTATTTGCTGGGCTTTCAGTACGAGCTCTCTGCGCTTCTGCGGGTCTATTGTGACCCGTTGTCCCTCCGCGATCTTGTCGTACGCCGGGTTTATGTAACCCACGAAGTTGTAACCGGTCTCGGCGGTGCTCGAATGGAACAGGTTATAAATGAACTCGTCGGGGTCCAGTCGCTCCGGGCGCGCGGTCATCTGCCATCCAGTCATGTCCCACTTGTCCCGTTGGTACCACACCACGTCGGCCATCTGCTCCCAAGGTACCACCTTGACGCGGGCATCCAGGCCCACCTGCTTCATAGCGTTTGCGATGAGTGTGGCACTCTCGAACTCGTCGGGCGAAGAAGCTTGCGGCCTCGTCAGAATGTAGATGGGGCGGATGACCCTCTCCGCCGTGTCGCCGGCCGCAGCGGCGGTCGCTCCGACCGCAGTCGCAAGGCAGACGACTGCTACCACGATCCACCTAACCATCGCTCTGGTTCTCATGAGTCCTCAACTCCTCCTGCGATTGATGCGTATGCTCATCCATTTCCATGACTGCCTGGACTCCTGCGTGTTTGCCCAAAGACAGCGCGTCCGGGCGAGTCTTCCGCGAGTGCGGCTTTGGTCCCGCGCGATTCCTGCGCTGCGATTCCTGCGCTGCGTAAGGCAAGCACCGGCCACCCCGACACCATGGCGGGAGCCGGCCGAAGGTCGCGGCGTTGTCGTCAAGGGAAAACCGGTTCGGGAGCAAGCCTGTTGAAGCTCGAAGCGGAGCGTGCGCTCCGGTTGCTGGGCCGGTGCAGGATACCCCCCTGGGGAAACGTGGACAGCTCGTGGACAGCTCGAGGCGGATGATGGAGGCGAGATGCCAATAGTCTACCTCGGCAAAAGCTGTGAACGTGGGGCTGATCCTTCTCACTCCTCAGCTACTTCGCGCGCCAGACATGCTGTAGATGTGCTCCGACGACTGCCGCAGCCATGCCGTGATACATGTCGTAACATGAGTGCCATAGTGCTGTCGCTTCTCTCCACAATCACCTCCTTTCCTCCAGATCTGCAGGGGGGCCCGCGGGTGTTCCGCGCGCCGCAGCGCGCTGCAGACTGACGGACCCGGCTCCGTACTCGAAACGGCCCGCGTCTGCCGGGGCGGCGCGCTTCTCGAACCGCGACCCGAGAAAGGATGTTTTTTAGATGCTATTACGAGTCGGCGGCTTTGTCAAGAGGATGTGAGAGTCATCCTCGTGTCCGCTCAGCAGCTCAGGCGCAGCTCAGCTGGCGGCGGTCTTGGCGAGCTCGGCGGTGAGAGCCGGGACAACCTCGAAGAGATCTCCGACGATCCCGTAAGTCGCGACGTTGAATATGGGCGCGGACGGGTCCTTGTTGATGGCGACGATGATGTCGGAGGATCCCATGCCGGCGAGATGCTGGATGGCACCGGAGATGCCGCACGCGATGTATATCTTCGGGCACACGGTCTTGCCGGTCTGCCCGACCTGGTGCGCGTACGGTATCCACCCGGCGTCCACCGCTGCGCGGGACGCCCCCACGGCGGCGCCCAGGACGCGCGCGAGGTCCTCGATGATCTTGAAGTTCTCGGCCTTTCCGAGACCCCGGCCTCCGGAGACGATGATGTCGGCTTCCGCAAGGTTCACCATCTGGTGGGTTTCCTCGACCACCTTGACCAGCCTCGCCCTGGGCGGCAGGATCTCCCTTACCAGCCTGATGATATCGCCGCGCCTGGCGTCGTCGCGCGCCGCGCGCTTCATGACTTTGTGCCTCACCGTGGCCATCTGCGGGCGCCTGTCGGGACAAAGAATTGTGGCCATGATGTTTCCGCCGAAGGCCGGGCGTGTTTGGAGGAGCAAACGCCTTTCCTTGTCGATGGCAAGCCCCGTGCAGTCCGCCGTAAGGCCGGTTCCGAGCCTGGCCGCCACTCTCGGGCCCAGGGACCTCCCGACGGTAGTCGCGCCGAGGAGGAAGATGGACGGCCTATACTCCCGGACCAGCTCGGTTATGACTTGCGCGTAGGGCTCGTCCTGGAAGTCGGCGAGGGCCGGGTCGTCGACCACGTACACCTTCTCCGCCCCGTGCGCGATGACGTCGTTTGCGGCGTTGTCCACGTTGTGGCCTAGGAGCACCGCGGCCAGCTCTTCGCCCAAGTCGTCAGCGAGCTTGCGACCTTCGCCGAGGAGCTCGTACACCACACTCGACGGCTTTCCCTTTCGCTGCTCCGCGAACACCCAAACGCCGCGCCATCCGCCGGTGCCGCTCTCAAGCCCGGTACAGCTCTCGCGCCCGGCGCCGCTCTCAGGCCGCGCCGCCTGGCTGTCACCCTCCGCGGCCGCTTCGGGCCGGGCTCCATCCCGCACTTCCTCTATCTCGAGGGCCTCGGCCGGGCAGGCACCGGCGCACGCCCCGCACTGAATGCAGTTGTCCAGGAGGACGGCAACGCCGTCCTTCACCGCGATGGCCCCGTACGGGCATGAGGCGACGCACGCCTCGCACCCTGTGCATCTATCGGAAAGAACACGAACAGACACTTCCACCGCTCCTCTCCAAACGCGCGCTCGAGAGCCGGTACAGACACAAACTACGGGTCACGACTACACGAGGTGGGTTTCCTTGAGCTTCGCCACGAGGTTTCTCACTTTCTCCTGGACCGTCGCGCCTTCGATTATCTCGCCGCCGCGTCTGTGCTCGGGAGTGAACACCCGAATGACGCGCGTGGGCGAGCCCGCGAGGCCGACGCGGCCCGGGTCAACGCCGAGGTCCACCGCGGTCCAGGTCGTGATCGCGGCCTTCTTCGCCCTGAGCATGCCCTTTATCGACGGCATCCTGGGCTCGTTTATCTCCTTGACCACTGTAATGAGCGCCGGGAGGGGCGACTCGATGACCTCGTAGCCTTCCTCGGTCATCCGCTGGACCCGGATGAAGCCCCGGGCGCCGCGAGAGCCGTCGTCTCCGGAGGCGTCGTTCTCTGAGCTAGCACCTCCCAAGGTGTCCCCGCCGGACCCCGCGGCGGGTCCGGCGCCGGGGGAGAGCTCTTCGATCTTGCGGACATACGTTACATGAGGGATGTTCAGGTTCTCCGCAACCTCCGGGCCGACTTGACCTGTGTCTCCGTCAGAGGCCTGCTTGCCGCACACGATGAGATCGAACCCGCCCGACTTTTCGATGGCCTTCGCCAGCGTGTACGACGTAGCCAGGGTGTCCGCTCCGGCGAACGTCCGGTCTGAGAGCAGTACAGCCTCGTCCGCGCCGAGCGCGAGCGCCTGGCGCAGGGCTTCTTCGGCCTGTGGGGGGCCCATGGTGATGACGGTGATCTTGCCGCCGTGCCGTTCGCGGATGCGGAGCGCTTCTTCAATGGCGTACATGTCGAACGGGTTTATGATGGATGCGACACCCTCACGCATCAGGGTGTTCGTCTCCCGGTTTATCTTCACTTCGGTGGTCTCGGGAACTTGCTTGATGAGAACGGCGATGTTCATTTCCGCCTCGCGGCCTCCCTCATGGCCTCCTTGATCACGGCGCCCCCTATGATGGAGCGCTGGATCTGGTTGGTGCCCTCGTAGATCTGGGTTATCTTGGCGTCGCGCATCATCTTCTCCACGGGGTAGTCACGCATGTAGCCGTAACCCCCGAAGATCTGGACCGCGTCGGTGGTTACGCGCATGGCGACGTCGGACGCGAAGACTTTCGCCATCGACGCTTCCTTGGAGAAATCGCGCTCGCCCGCGTCTATCATGCGCGCCGTCGCGTAGACAAGGGCGCGTGCCGCCTCCACCTGCGTAGCCATGTCCGCGAGCATGTGCTCGATGGCCTGGAACTCGGCGATCCTCTTGCCGAACTGGACACGCTCCGTCGCGTACCTCGCGGCTTTGTCGAGAGCACCCTGGGCTATACCGACGGCTTGGGCCGCCACGCCGGGGCGAGTGCGGTCGAAGGTTCGCATGGCCACTATGAAGCCCTTGCCTTCGCGGTCGAGGATGTTGGCGGCGGGGACGCGGCAGTCGCGGAAGATGAGTTCGCGGGTGGCGGAGGCCCTTATGCCCATCTTCTTCTCCTTCTTGCCGAACTCAAAGCCGGGCGTGCCTTTCTCCACGATAAACGCGGTCATTCCCCGCGCGCCCTTGGATGGGTCGATCGTGGCGATGACCGTGTAAACCTCGGCCTCGCCGCCGCTCGTGATCCATTGCTTGGTGCCGTTCAGTATGTAGTAGTCCCCGTCGCGCGTCGCGGTGGTGCGGATGCTCGACGCGTCAGACCCCGCGCCGGGCTCCGTGAGAGCGAACGCCGCGAGTCTCGCGCCTGACGCGATGTCCGGCATGTACTTTCGCTTCTGCTCGTCTGTCCCGAAGAGCAGGATGGGGAAGCCCCCGAGCGCGCTCGCGGCATACGACACCGCTACGGCGCCGCACGCCCGCGAGAGCTCCTCGACCACGAGGCACTGCTCGAACACGCCGCCCCCCAGGCCGCCATATTCTTCCGGGACCCACACACCAAAGAGGCCCGCGTCACCCAGCACTCTGATAAGCTCCCAAGGGAACTCCTCGGCCTCGTCGAACTCGGCCGCGCGCGGTGCCACCTTCTCCTCGGCGATCTTCCTCGCAAGGTCGCGGATCATTTGTTGCTCTTCCGTAAGGAAGTAATTCATCGCCTCTGCCTCCTCCTTAGGGCGACAATCTCCAGCAAATCCAATGGGTCGACGCGGCCCCCCGGCCTCCCGATGAGAGGGCGCCGGCCCGCGCCACCGCCCTGCGTGGCGCGGCGCTCGCGCAGCGCGACGCCGTGAGGCGCGAGTTATGGAACCCCATACGGTGCAGTGCCGCGTGCGAGGGGCACCAAGCAGGGGGTGATTAGCACCTGCTCCTAATATGAGCTGCTAATCGCAGTGTAGCACGCAGAGCGGGAGCTGTCAAGGCAAGGCGCGTGCCCCTCTCACATGCTCTGTTGCTCATCCTCCAGCGAGAGGAGTATGCTGGCAAGGTTCCGGAGAGCCCGGCGGAGCCGTCTGTAGTAAGTGGTCCGCGGTAGGCCGAGTCGTTCCATCACGCGCTCGTGAGACCCGGCTCGCTCGATGTAGGCCAGGCGAATGAGCTTTGGCTGATAACACCGAGACCGGCAACAGGCCGGTTTTTAGGTGGGGGCAAGTGTCAGGGCAGAGGCGCGCGTTGTCTTCGTGGCCAGCGCGTCGAGCCCATGGTCCCCCATCTGGGTAGGCTTTGCTCGCGGGGCTACTACTTCGGTGACGTATGGAGACAACGACCCTATAGGCCAGAGTGACTCGCTCCCACTGGAACCGGGCAACTACGTATGGGGAGTCATGGCTGTGAGCCTCGAGCCAGACCTTCCTGATTCCGGCCCGCTCGACCTGGAGGGGTTTGAGCCGGAAGCCTTCTCCATGTCTGCGTCCGAGGTGTGGGATTTCATGGTCCCCGCATACCAGAGGGGGCGGGGGCTGAGTTTCCACGGAGCGTTCGCCGCGGAGCACGGTAGCACGGCAGGATGGGAGATCGAGGAAAGGGAGGGACTCCAGGAAGGGAAGCGCCTCGTGACACGCCGCCCTGTCGTCTACCGACAGGGCGGCCGGCGTGTACGGGGCGGACACGGGAGTGCCGCAGGTACAGGCGCGTGGTCACGACAGGGGGAGGCACGCACGGTAAGGCT
>JBLNDA010000059.1:0-72398 GCA_050261175.1 Clostridia bacterium | reverse complement strand
GAGAAGGGCGTTGCGCCGAGGCGAGGTGCGTTCGTGAATTCGAGGGCGGGTTCTCGTGAGGAAAGCGTCGTGGGCCGCGGCGCCCGGGAAGTGCGATGGGACTTCTACCTCGAGGATTGCGTGTCCGGGATGAGGCGGCGGCTCGCGCCGGGAAGCGTGGATGTGGTCGTCACGTCCCCTCCTTACAACCTGGGGGTGCGCTACGGGGCGTACGACGACACGATTGACAGACGCGACTACCTCGCCTGGACCGCGGAGTGGGCGGCCGCGGTGAAGGACGTGATGTCCGACTACGCCTCTTTCTTCCTGAACGTGGGGTCCAAGCCCACGGACCCGTGGGTTCCCTTCGAGGTGGCCGGCGTGTTGCGAGGGCTTTTCCACCTTCAGAATGTGATCCACTGGGTCAAGTCCATCGCCATCTCCAAAGCCGACGTGGGCGACTACGGGGCGATTGCGTCGGACGCGGCGGTGGGCCACTACAAGCCCATCAACGGTCAGCGTTATCTCAACGACTGTCACGAGTATGTCTTCCACTTCACGAAGACCGGCACGGTGCCCCTGGACAGGCTCGCCATCGGCGTGCCGTACCAAGACAAGTCCAACGTCGGGCGCTGGCGGACCGCGCGGGCAGGGGTGCGGTGTCGCGGGAACACCTGGTTCATTCCGTACGAGACGATCAACAGGCGCGAGAGAGACAGGCCGCATCCTGCGACGTTCCCGCCCCGTCTGCCTGAGATGTGCGTGAGGCTGCACGGTGTGAATAGATGCCGGCTCGTGCTCGACCCGTTCCTGGGAATCGGCAACACCGCCATCGCGTGCGTGAGGCTCGGCGTGCCGTTTACGGGGTTCGAGATAGACGAGACATACTTCGACGAGGCCGTGCGCAGGGTGAAGGCGGAGGCTGAGGAGGCCGGCGTCGGGAAAGATGGCGCGGGGGCTGGCGTGACCGGCCCGGAAGCACCCGGCTGACGGCCACGTCCCGCCCCTTCACGCGAAGAGGACCGCCACGCGAGGGCCGCCAGGAAGCTGCGGCGAGTGGCGTGGACGAATAGCGGACGGGGAGGGTTACGTCGGTGGGCCCAAAACCCAAGGATGACTCGACGCGGATCATGACGGTGCCCGACGAGATAGCGGAAGACGCGTTCGTCACCGCAACCGGCAACGATTTCGTGTCACTACCCGAGATCGATGCGTGGGGCCGGGTCTTGAGCGCGACGTTCCTACATGCCGGCTGCGCCGGGCTCATCGAAGTGAGGGGGATCCCCCGCGCGGACGGCTCCCGCGGGGAGGGTCCACCCGCGTTTGCGCCGGCGGACATGCGCGTTCCGGCGCGAATGCCATTCGTGGCGCCCACGTTCGTGTGGGACGGCGCGCCGGTGGACCTTGCGGGGTGCGCGCCGCCGGAGTTCACCCTCGAGGAGGACTGGATACCCGCGTTTTCCTGGACTGGCGCATGCCGGCCATCCCACGGGACTCTGGATGGGGGAGCGGGCCGGGATTCTCGTGAAGATACCGACGGAGACGCCGCGCGAGTTCGGGCCGGGGGCGGAACCCTGGCCGGGGACGACCCCGGCAGCGCCGCCGCCGGCCTTGGCCTTGGGGCGCCGGAGTGGACGCTGCGTGCCCGCATAATCGCGCCACCCGACGAAAAGGGCATCTGCTACGTTCTCGAGCTCGGGCGGGGCGCGCGCGAAGAAAGTGGGGCGTCTGCCAGCGCCGCCGGGACGCCTTTCCCGGCGGAAGGGAGGGCGGGGGGAGGCGACGCAAGTGACGGGCCGCGACGGCGCGATGGGGCCGTTCAAGCCGAGCTAGGCGTCCAGCTAACCTGGGGCTACAGCGGCATCCGCGTGTTCACGTCGCGCGAGATCCCGGCGGCCCGCGCATGCAGGTATGACCGGTGGACGCGCAGCGTCGTCGCGGAGGCCGCAGGTCCTCTCCCGGTTTTCGCGTTTGCGCTGAACGCGTCGGGCGATTTCGACCACCTGGAGATGACGGGCGCGGGCTGCGACGCGGCAACGTGCGGCGGGGACCAAGACGCCGCCGCGGGCATCGCCGTCCGCGCTTCGAAGCGTTTCACCCTCGCACCGGGCGAGCGCGTCACAGTGGCGTTCTATCTGGCGTTCAACAGGGAGGCCGACGGTGCCCGCACGACCAGCGTACACCTGAGGCGGCGGGGCTGGCAGGACCTCGAGTCAGAGACCCGCGCGTGGCTCGCAGAGCGTCGCGTTCCGGTGCCCGGCAAGCGCGGCGGGAAAGAGGAGTCCGTTCTCAACAGGAACCTCTTCTTCTGCCGGTTCTTCGCGACTGGGAGGACCCTGGACTCGGAGGAGGTCGTGGCGATCACGTCACGGAGCCCGCGCTACTACGTGAGCGCAGCGTTTTGGGCTAGAGACGTGCTCCTCTGGGCTCTCCCCGGACTGGTGCTCATCGACCGCGTGAGGGCGCGTGAGGTGTTGCTCTACTCGCTGTCGGTGGGGACCATGCATGCCGGAGACCACGCCCAGTACATGGACGGGCGCTCGCTCTATCCAGGGTTCGAGCTGGACGAGGCGGCGGCTTTCCTTGTGGGCCTCGGGACGTACCTCGACTGGACTTGCGACTTCGACATCCTCGAGGTGCCGCAGGTGCTGGAGGGCATGAGGCGCGTCCTCGCCGAGATCGACAAGTGGGCTCTCCGATCACGCGACGGTAGCCCCGTCTTGTGCGGAACCTTCCTCGACCCCTCCGACGACCAAGTCGAATTCCCGTTCCTCACGTACGACAACGTGCTCGTCAGGAAGGCATGGCAGGTTGCGGCCGACGCGCTGGACCGCCTCGCCGGAAGCGGGGCGGGCGCCGGTCTTGACCGCGGCCCCGGCTTCGGTCCCGGCGCTGACTTGGGCACCGGCGCTGCTCGTGGCGCCGACTGCATGGATGACCGCGATGGCATTCACGGCGGCGGTCTTTCGTTTCGCGACCCGTGCACGCGCGATGGACTCAGAGAAGAGGCCCGCCGGCTGCGGGACGCGGCGGAGGCCGTCGGCGAGGCTATCCGCCGCCATTGCGTGGTGGATGGCCCCTTCGGACCGATGTACGCGTGGTCGGTCGGCCTGGCGCCCGGCGTGGCGCGGGGCATCCGCCCGGCTGCAGGCCCCGTCGGCGGGCGGGGAGCCGCACCCGGAGAGGGTGGCGCCGCCGGCGAAGACGCCAGCCGCCGCGATAGGCGGGCCGTCCTGCCGGACGGAGAGCGCGAAGACGCGTCCGGTGTTGAGGACGATGGCGAAAGCGGGGGCGAACGCGCAGGGTTGCGGCGCACTGGGGTCGAGCTCTATGACAACCCTCCGGGAAGTCTCGAGCTGGTAGGATATTATGGCTACCTCCCCGACGGAGACGGGGCGGCCATCCTGGCTAATACCCGGCGCTGGATACGCTCGCGTCACAACCCTTATTTCATCGAGGGGCGTTTCGCAGCCCCGTGTTCGGCCCACTCGCCGCACCCGTGGCCTCTGGCGGCGGCCAATTCCATCCTGGCCGAGGTCTCTGCGTGTGACGCGACCGGGCTTTGTGACCTCTGTGCTCTGAGGGACGCGGTTGACCTCCTGACCTCCGCGCCCATGGATTTCGGGTTTGCGTGCGAGACCATAGATGAGCAGACCGGCACGGCCAAGACCGGAGCGGCCTTTGCGAGCGCGGCGGGGTTCCTGGCTTACAGCCTGTGGCGCGGCTTGAGCGTGCTTGGCAGGAACGTGGGTGAGGCGTGAGGCCAGCCACCTAGGCTGCCGGTGACCAGCCCGAGCCGTCCCGGGTCGTGGAGGAAAACGCGATTCTGCGCCGCTTCGCTGCTCCGGGACCGGGAGGGCGCAGGCGGCGCAGGCCGCTTTCAGGCTGGCGCGATGTGGCAGCGGACGTAATGGCCGGTGAGCATGGCACCCGTTCCTGTGCCCGCCCCCGGCGCGCCAGTCAATTGGCGGAGTTCTGGAGCTTCCGCTTGGCACTGCGGCGTGCGCCGCGGGCACCGAGGGTGAAACCGGCAGCCCTGCGGCGGATCGATGGGCGTGGGCACCGTCCCCTCCAGCATGATCCTCCCTCGCCGGCGATGCCGCTCGATGCTGGGGATCGCCGACAGAAGCGCCTGCGTATACGGGTGCAGCGGGTTCTCGAACAGCTCGTCAGTGGGAGCCGCCTCGACGACCTGACCGAGGTACATCACTGCAACCCTGCGGCTGATGTGGTACACTACCCGCAGGTCGTGGGTGATGAAAAGATACGCGAGCCCGAACTCCTCCTGGAGCTCCTGCAGAAGATTGATGATTTGGGCCTGCACCGACACGTCCAGCGACGAAAGGGGTTCGTCCGCCACGACGAACCTCGGGCGCATGGCGAGCGCCCGGGCCACGCCGATGCGCTGGCGCTGGCCGCCGCTGAACTGGTGCGGGTACCTGTCCATGTGCTCCGCGCCCAGGCCGACCCTGCGGAGCAAGGCCACGGTTTCGCGCTCGCGCTCGCGCGGAGGCACCCCGCGCGCCGCCAGCGCGACTCCAAGGATCCGCCTTACCGTGTGGCGCGGGTTGAGTGAGCTGTACGGATTCTGGAAGATGATCTGAGCCTGGCGCCTGACGCTCGCCCGGGGCAGGGCACCGGGCCCGGTTATGGGCTTCCCGTCGAACACGACCTCGCCCGATGTGGGTTCATACAACCCCACAATCGTGCGGCCGAGGGTGCTCTTGCCGCACCCCGACTCTCCCACCAGGCTGAGAGTCTCGCCCGGGTACACGTCGAGGCTGACGCCGTCCACCGCCCTCACCGTGCGGTCTTTGGCCCCGGCCAGGTATCGCGTGAGGAGCGTCTCGTGAAGCACGAAGTGCTTCGACACGTCCCGCACAGATACAAGGGGCGTGAGGCTGGACATCCCGCTCGTCATACACGCGTTCCCCCCAATGCGATCGAAGGTTTTTCAGTCCGGCCGGTCCGTGCTCTTGATACGAACCGGCGCTCAACGGTTACGGCGGCACAAAGTCAGCTCGCCCGAATCCTCGTCCTCGGCAACTGAACGGCTGCGCCACTTCAGGTCGAGACATCCGGGTTTAGCTCCGAGCTCTCTACTAGTCAGTCTATCATACTCATATCAGGTCCTCAACCGCGGTGCCCGGCGCGGGCCGCTCTGTCGTGCCGGTTGACGCAAGTGGTGCGCAGGTGGTAAAATAACCATAAGAGGTACAATAGAATAGATGCGTCGGTTTTGCCGCAGCAGAACCACGTGCGGCCGCTTAATCTTCCTTCGGGAAGAGCGGGGGAACCAAAGTCCCAGAGATCCGGGGCGAGTCCTGCGAGGAAACGCAGGTAGGGCCATCTCCTTCGGTCCGAGCCCGTCAGCTAACCTCGTAAGCGTCGAAAGGGGGACGCCTTCCCATTGCCCAGGGGTGTCCCTGGGCAATTGTTGTCTCGTGGTCCTCCCGGCCCGGTCTCGTGCCGTCCTTCTCACTCCTCCCGCCAGGCCCCGCGGGGATGCGATGCCTTGTTTCCGGCCTGAGTAAGCGAGCCCGCACACGAGAGCCTGCCAGCGTGACACTGAGCACCCGGAGCTCATCCGGCGCTTCAAACGTCGCGGCCACAGCGGCCGCGGTTCCCAGCAGGGGGCAGCCGCCCCGCCCGCAGCCGGGCGAGACTCACCAAGGGCGCGCACGGACCGTGCGAGGCGCGCCGTAAGCCCGCCGCGCCGGTTCACCATACCTGGAGGGCGACGAGGGCGACGCCGCCCGGCCCGCCCTGGAGAGGGCCGGCGCCCAACCCAAAGAGACGTCGCGAGTTCGCGGACCTGCGGCGGCCCGCGCAGACGAGAGGCGGGAAGCCGTCCCGGGTCTCGCGTCATCTGCAAAGTGACGGGTTCCACGACACACACACACAAAGGAGGCGTTTGGAATGAGAATGAGAAGGAGCCTGGACGGTAGGAGGGGTTGCTGGATCGCTGCCGCCATCGTGGTTCTTGCGCTCCTAGCGACGGGGGTTCCGAGCGGCGGGGCGCTCCACGCGGCTGGCAAGACGCTGGCCGTCGTGATCGACGCTGAGGCGAACAGGGCCGACGAGGCCGAGGCCATCGCTGCCGACCTTCGAGCCATCGGCGTCCAGGCCGATGTGCGGATCTGGGAATGGAGCGCGCTGAAAGACAGTGCTCTCAAGGGCGAGCGGCAGATGTACCTCACCGACTGGGGCAGCGCGTACTTCGATCCCTTCGACCTCGCCGTGCCCAAGCTGCGCACTGGTGACCGCGGCAACTACTCGCACTATAGCAATCCAGCGTTCGACCGCGCCATTGACGCCGCTCTCACCACAGTCGATCCGGGGGTTAGGCGCAAAGCCTATTATGAGGCACAGTCCATCCTGCATGACGACGCGCCCTGGGTTTTCGGGTACTACCTGAGCGAAATCGAGGCAGCCAGGGCCGATGTGAGAGGCTGGCAGCCGGCGATGGACTCGCGCATCAACCTTCACGACGTCGGGCTCGCGCGCGGCGACACCATAGTCGTGGGGATGAAAACCGACAAGGTGGTGACCCTGGACCCGGCGATGCACCGTGAGCGCGACACCGAAACCGTGGTTCGCAACATGTTCGATGGTCTCGTCACGCGCACGTGGGACGGCAGGGTCGTGCCGGAGATCGCCGAGTCCTGGACGACGCCCGCGGACGACGTGTACGTTTTCAAGATCCGCAAGGGCGTCAAGTTCCATAACGGCGAGGAGCTCGACGCGGATGACGTGGTGTTCACGTTCGAGCGGATATTGAAAGAAGGCGCTATCGGCGGGCGGTCGTCCCCCCGGGCGGGACTCCTCGGGCCCGTGGAGAAGGTGGAAAAGGTCGACAAGTACACGGTCAAGTTCTCCCTGGCGAGCCCATTCCCCGTCTTCCTGCAGGCGTTGGTGCAGACGCAGGTGGTCCCGAAGGACTACATAGAGAAGGTGGGCGACGAGGAATTCGCGAGAAACCCTGTGGGCTGCGGTCCGTTCAAGTTCGTTGGAGGCCGGCTCGACGACCAGATCGTGATGGAGCGGTTCGACGGCTATTACGGTGGCTCCCCCGACCTGCCACCCGTGGGGCCGGCACAGGTAAAGCGGGTCATCTTCAGGATGATGCCCGATCCCACGGTTCGCATCGCCGCGCTCAAAGCGGGCGAAGTGCAGATAGCGCAGCAGGTGCCGCCTGATCTCGCGGCGAGCCTCAAGAAAGACAAGAATGTGCAGGTGAAGAGCGTCGAAGGCACCCGGGTGTACTGCGTCGAGCTCAACTGCGCGAAGCCGCCCTTCAACGATGTCAGGGTGCGCAGGGCGATGAACTACGCGGTCAACTGGGACGGGATCCTCGAGACCGTCTACGGAGGCACGGCGAAGCGCCTCGCCACCGCCTTCCTGCCCAGCGGATTCGGGTTCAATCCCGATCTCGAGCCTTATCCGTATGACCCGGAGAAGGCCAAGGCTCTCTTGAGCGAAGCGGGCTATTCCGTGAAATGAGAACCGCGCGGCGAGGGCGGCACGGCAGGCGTGGCGGGTGGACCGGCCGCGACGAGGATCGCCGGCCGAGGCGGCCGGTGAACGTGGGGGGATGTATGTGCGAAGAACACACGTACAGGTTCTTGAACGGGTGCTCGCGACGATACCCATAGCCCTCGGTGTCGCTGTGGCGGTGTTCATTCTCATGCGGCTCATGCCTGGCGATCCGGTCGACATCATGATCGGTGAAGCCGGCGGCGTGACGCAGGAGGACATCGATTCACTCAGGGCCGAGCTCGGGCTGGACAAATCCCTCCCCGCGCAGCTCGGGGCGTACCTCGCCGGGCTCGTCCGGGGCGACCTCGGATACTCCATTCAAAGCTCACGCCCGGTGGCGGAGGTGATCGTGGAGGCGTTGCCAGCCACCATAGAGCTCGCTCTGTACTCTCTGGTTTTCGCCCTTGTAGTTGCTCTCCCGGTAGGTGTCATCTCCGCTCTCCGGCAGCGGTCTGTCATCGACAGGGCAAGCATGGCCGCGTCGTTCCTGGGCATCTCGATGCCCGCGTTTTGGCTGGGCCTGCTCGGGATAATCGTGTTCTCGCTTCACTTGGGGTGGCTGCCCACCTCCGGACGCATCACCTACGGGTTCGAACCCGAGACCATCACGGGCCTACTGACGGTGGACGCCATCCTAACGGGCAACATCCCCGCGCTGTGTGACGCCCTGAAACACCTCGTCCTCCCCGCCGCCACCCTGGGCGCCGGGGTGGCCGGGGTGGTGGCGAGGGTCGTCCGGTCGAGCATGTTGGAGGTGCTCCGGGCGGACTACGTTCTGTTCGCCAGGGCGAAAGGTGTGGCCGAGCGGGCGGTCACCATCCGCCACGCCCTGCGCAACGCGCTCATCCCGACTGTCACGGTGGTCGGCCTCCAAGTCGGCACGCTCCTCGGCGGGAACATGATCGTGGAGACGATCTTCGGCTGGCCGGGCCTCGGGCGCGTCGTCGTCGACGCCATCTTTTCGAGGGACTATCCGCTGGTGCAGGCGGCCGTGATGGCGTACGCCTTGACGTTCGTCGTCGTGAACCTGGCGACGGACGTCCTTTACACGTATCTCAACCCGAAGATGACGCTGTGAGCCGCGACTCCGGACTGGCGGAACCAGCGGAAGGAGGAAAAGCCTTGCGGGATTCGCCCATATGCCTGGATGGAATGGAAGCCGCGGACGGAAGGCGTCAGGCGTTGCCTTCCTGGGACGCCGTGGCCCGCGGCGAGCGTCGAGAAACCCGCGAGGCCTGGGAGGCGCAGACTCTCACGCCCCCGGCGGGCGCCGGGCGGCTCGGCCTCGCGATCAAGGGCTTCCTGGGTTTTGCGCGGCGGATGGCGGCACACCCGTCCGCGATCGCCGGCGGCGCGGTGATCCTGCTGTATGTTGCTGCCGCCGTACTCGCGCCATGGGTCGCCCCTCACGCTCCGGACGAGGTGTCTCTCACGCAGCGCCTCACACCGCCGAGCTGGACCGGAGAGTTTCCGCTCGGCACCGACCAGCTCGGGCGCGACATCCTGTCTCGGGTAATATACGGCGCCCGGGTTTCAATCCTGGTGGGGGTGCTCACCATAGCCGTCTCTGTCATAATCGGGGTCGGCCTGGGAGTGGTGGCGGGCTATTTCAGGGGGCCTTTCGACAGGCTCGTCTCGAGGTTCACCGACCTGCTCCTCGCCTTTCCGTACCTCATTTTCGTGATTGGGGCCATGGCCGTCCTGGGGCCTGGGTTCTGGAACCTCGTCTGGGCCTTGAGTTTCAAGGGATGGGTGGAATTCTACCGGCTTGCGAGAGCCGAGGTCATGTCGGAGAAAACGAAGGAATACGTGGAAGCCGCGAGAGCGCTCGGACGTTCCCATGCGGCCATCATCTGTTCGGAGATCCTTCCCAACATCGTGCACTCCATAGTGGTCCTCGGGACGCTGCGCATGGGCAACATGATCGTGCTGGAGTCGTCCTTGAGCTTCCTGGGGCTCGGGATACCGCCGCGCATTCCGGCTTGGGGGTCGATGGTGAATGACGGGCGGCGGTACATGCTCACCGCATGGTGGGTTGCGACCCTGCCCGGGCTCGCGCTGGTGGTGCTAGTCCTTGCCATCAACCTCGTCGGAGAGGCCCTCCGCGACATCCTGGACCCGAGACTGAAGGAGGTGTAGACTGCTTTGCATGCGTTGCAGACGACAGGCGTCGAGCCGGGAGACGAGGAGATTCGGCCTGCCGGCCGGAGCGGCCGCGCTGTGCTCCAGGTGTCCGGCTTGTCCACTGTGTACCCCACCGCCCGGGGCGATGTCCAGGCGGTGCGGAGCGTAAGCTTGACGCTCGAAGAAGGGGACTTGCTTGCCATCGTAGGGGAGTCAGGTTGCGGCAAGAGCGCCACGCTCCTTTCGATAATGCGATTGGTGCCCCATCCAGGGCGGGTCGTAGCAGGAAGCGTCGTTTTCGAGGGCCGGGACCTCATGAAGCTGGGTCCCGGGGCGATGCGGGAGGTGCGGGGCAGGGATATCGCCATGGTGTTCCAGGACCCCATGACCACCCTCAACCCCGCGTTCAGGGTGGGGGACCAGATAGCTGAATCCCTTCGGGTTCACGGGTTTCTCCCGCGGTTCCCGGCGAGCCTTGCGCGCGTGAGTCGAGCGCGGGAGCGCGAAATCGTCACCGACCTCATGCGAAAGGTGGGGATCCCGTCGCCCGAGACCAGGCACCTCGAGTATCCTCACCAGTTCAGCGGGGGAATGCAGCAGCGCATCCTCATAGCGATAGCGCTTGCGTGCAAGCCGAAGATCCTGCTCGCGGACGAGCCCACCACGGCGCTGGACGTAACGGTTCAAGCCCAGGTGCTGGATCTCATGCGCGAGATCAACGAGGCCACCGGGACGGCCATCGTGCTGGTGACTCACGACCTTGCGGTTGCGGCGGAGTTCTGCCGCGAGGTGGCGGTCATGTATGCGGGCCAGATCATGGAGCAGGGGCCCACCGGCGCGGTGTTGGAGGAACCGATGCACCCCTATACGCAGGGGCTCCTGCGTTCCATCCCGCGCCTGGGCGAGCGGAAGCCGCTCACGCCGATCATGGGCGAGGTCCCGGACCTTGCCACCCTCGGGCCCGGCTGTGGTTTCGCTCCCCGGTGTGAGC
The DNA here is from genome assembly GCA_050261175.1 of Clostridia bacterium. Taxonomy (GTDB): domain Bacteria; phylum Bacillota; class SHA-98; order UBA4971; family UBA4971; genus UBA6256. The sequence continues at coordinate 61,765 of JBLNDA010000059.1, read as the reverse complement.
TGCGCGGGCCCCGCTGTGACGTCTCCCGGCCCGAGCTCGTGTCAGTTGATTCCCGGCGCCTCGTCCGGTGTCATGCGTACGGCGATTAGGTGATTAGCGGTCTTCCTTCAGGTTCGCCGCCACCGTCCGGAGGCGACGCCGGCGGACCTCCGTGTGCGGGTCATCGCGTTCGGCCGCGGGCTGTTGCGCCGAGCGGCCCAGGCTTGCCCGAGTGACAGCGCGGCCGCCGAGCCACGACACGAATAATCTGCGTCCAACCGCGAATCATAAGAGCATGGAACGCGTTCCCAGGGCGAGGAATGGGAGGGGACGAGATGCGTGTTCTTATGCTTTCGTGGGAGTACCCGCCGAGGGTAGTCGGGGGGATCGCCCGCCACGTACAGGATCTCTCCAAAGCCCTCGTGCGGCAGGGCGTGCATGCGGACGTCGTCACCTTGGCCGCCGACGGCGCTGAAGAAGTGGGAGACGATTCGGGTGTCAGGGTCTTCAGGGTGCCCCTCGGCAGCCCGTCCCCGCCGGATTTCGTCACATGGGTCATGCAGATGAACTTGAGCCTCCTGGAGCGCGCTATTCCCCAAGCAGCTCAAGGGGCCGACCTCGTACACGCTCACGACTGGGTCACCGCCTACGCTGCAAAGACGCTGAAGCACGCGCTCAGGCTCCCGCTCGTCGCCACTATTCACGCGACCGAGTACGGCCGCAACTGGGGGCTCCACAACGATCTACAGCGGTACATCAGCAGCGTCGAGTGGTGGCTCGGCTTCGAGGCATGGCGCGTCATATGCTGCAGCGAGTATATGCGCGGCGAGCTCTCGTGGGTCTTTCAGTTCCCCGCTGACAAGGTGCACGTGATCCCGAACGGGGTGGACCCCATGAGGTTCGAGGTTCCTGAGGGCGAGGACCTTGCCCCGTTCCGGTCGCGGTGGGCGGCGCCCGACGAGAAGATCATCTTCTTCATCGGCAGGCTTGTCCACGAAAAGGGCGTCCACGTCCTCATCGAGGCCTTTGCGAAGGTCCTCGCGTACTACGACAAGGCCAAACTCGTCATAGCAGGAAAAGGGCCCGCCGACTCCTACCTCAGGCATCTCGCGCAGTCGCTCGGGATATACCAGCGCATCTATTTCGCCGGTTTCGTGGACGACGAGACGCGCAACCGCCTGTACAAATGCGCCGACGTCGCGGTCGTGCCCAGTCTGTACGAACCCTTCGGAATCACCGCGCTCGAGGGCATGGCGTGCGGCGTGCCCGTGGTGGTGTCCGATACGGGCGGGCTCGGCGAGGTCGTGAGTCACGGCATCACCGGCATGAAGGCCTGGGTGTCGAATCCCGGTTCCCTTGCGGACAACATCCTGACCCTCCTCGGCGACGACAGGCTCCGCGAGCGAATCCGCGAAGCGGCCGGTCAAGAGGTCCGGGAGAGGTTCAACTGGGACGTAATAGCTGGCAGCACGATGGCGGTCTACGATGAAGTGCTCACCGCCTACCGCTCGAGCCCATGGGCGGTGGCGGGTCCGCGCTGGTTCGCGCAGGCCGCCGAGGCGCCTCAGGATTACTCGCGCTACCGGGTGCCGGAAGGTGCGCACTGAGTGCCAAGTGAGGGTGCGTTCGCTCTCGCGCGTTTTCCAGTAGTTGCTGGGTTGCCGGTGATTGCGCGAGGGATGTCGAGATCCGGGCGCCCGCCTGACGGGCGACGCCTGACGGGCGAAGGGGCCGGATTCTGTCTGTCAAGGCGCGAAGCAGCAATCTCTGACCCGGCGCTTTGCGCCGGGTGCTCACACCATTGCCTGGTCTGGAGGTTCGAGTGAGATGAAAGCCGTGGTGATGGCAGGCGGAAAGGGCACGCGCCTTCGTCCGCTCACGTGCGACAGACCCAAGCCCATGGTGCCGGTGGTGGGCAGGCCCATCCTCGAGCACATCGTGCGGCTCCTGCGCAAGCACGGGTTCACGGACGTCTATGCCACTCTCCACTATATGCCGGAGGTGATCCAAGATCATTTCGGCACGGGCGAGTCTTTCGGGGTCACCATGCACTACTCGGTGGAGGACGTCCCCCTCGGCACAGCCGGAAGCGTCAAGGCGTGTGAAGAGCACCTCGACTCAACGTTCCTCGTCATCAGCGGCGACGCCCTCACCGACTTCGACCTCGCGGAGGCGCTCGAGTTTCACAGGGCGAAGGGCGCCATAGCCACGATCGTCCTCGCCCGGGTGGCGACTCCGTTGGAATACGGCGTCGTGATCACCGACGACGATGGGCGCATAGCGCGCTTCCTCGAGAAGCCGAGCTGGAGCGAAGTGTTCAGCGATACGGTCAATACCGGCATCTACGTGCTCGAGCCTGAAGTGCTGGGCTTCGTAGACTTCGGGCAGGAGTTCGACTTCTCCAAGAACCTGTTCCCGCTCATCCTCAAGAGAAGGCTCCCCCTCTTCGGATACGTCGCGAGCGGCTACTGGAGCGATATCGGGACCATCGAGCAGTACCGCCAAACCCACTACGACATCTTGGAAGGCCGCGCCAAGGTGGACATACCCGGCGAGGAAGTGGAGAAGGGCGTGTACATCGGAGCGGGGGCGGAGATCCACCCGAACGCTCGGCTCATACCGCCTGTCGTAATCGGTGATTGTTGTCGCGTGAAGCGCAACGCGGAGGTGGGGGACGGCACGACCATCGGCCACCAGAACCTTCTCAATGAGGGGGCGTCAGTGAAGAGGAGCATAATCTGGAACAACTCCTACGTGGGGAAGGAAACGGAGCTGCGCGGCGCCATAGTGTGTTCGAGGGCGAGCATCAAGGCGAAGACCGCCCTCTTCGAGGGATCCGTGGTCGGGGCGGATTGCTCCATCGGGGAGCGGAGCATCATCAAGCCAGGCGTGAAGATATGGCCCAACAAGATCATCGACGCCGGCACCACCATCACCACCAGCCTGGTCTGGGGCGCGAAGTGGTCCAGGAGGCTTTTCGGGTCGTACGGCGTGTCCGGCCTCCTCAACGTGGAACTCACCCCCGAATTTGCGGCGAAACTGGGCGCCGCGTACGGCGCGTGTCTCGGCGAAAAGCGGGCGATCGTGGTGAGTTCCGACGCGTACAAGCCTCCGCGGATGCTGAAACGCGCGATCACGGCGGGACTTCTCTCCAGCGGCACCAACGTGTACGACATCGGGCGTATGACCACCCCCGTCACCCGCCACGCCGTCGCTGCCCTGGGTGTCGCGGGCGGCCTCCACGTGAGGCTTTCTCCTTACGACCCGAACATCGGGCTCATCGAGTTCCTGGACGAACAAGGCATCAACATCGATAGATCCATGGAACGCAAGATCGAAAACGCCTTCTTCAGCGAGGACTTCCGGCGCGTGGATACGGAGGACATCGGCGAGGTCGCCTTCCTCACACGGGTCGTCGAACAGTACCTGGACGGCCTCCTCAAGGCGGTGTCCGTCGCCACCGTGCGGGCCCGGCGCTTCAAGGTGGTCGTGGATTTCGACCCGGGGAACCTCTCCCTCCTCCTCCCGACGCTCCTGGACGCCCTCGGGTGCGACGTGCTTGCGCTGAACCCCGATAACGCCGTTGCCGCCAGGCCGAGGAACCACTACGAGATGCTCGACTCTCTCTCGCTCCTCTCGAAAGCCGTGGTCGCAAGCCGCGCTGACCTCGGCATAGCCGTGGACGCCAACGCCGAGAGGCTCCTACTCGTGGACGAGCAGGGCAAGGGCGTCTCCGAGGAGATGTTCTGTGCCTTGATGTCCCTCCTCATTCTCAAGTCCAGGGAGGGTGCCACCGTGGCCGTGCCGGTGACTGCGCCGAGGATCATCGAGGAGATGGCGAGGAATTACCGCGGCCACGTGGTTCGTACCCGGACGAACCCGAGGTCCGTCATGGAGAAAGTGATCGAGGAGAAGATCCTCATCGGAGAGAAGGAGCTTCCCGGCTTCCAGCCGGCCTTCGACGCGCTATTGTCCCTAGCCAAGATCCTCGAGGTCATGGCCGCGGAGAACGCGCGCCTCTCATCGTTGCTCTCCATGGTGCCCAGGTTCTACATGAGCAAGCGAACGGTAGAGTGCCCGTGGGAGGACAAGGGCAAGGTCATGCGCATGCTCATCGAGCAGGTGCGCAGCGAGAAGGTGGAGCTGATCGACGGGATCAAGGTATACCACGACACCGGCTGGGCGCTGATCCTGCCTGATTCCGAGGAGCCGCTCTTCCACGTGTACAGCGAGGCTTCCACACCCGCCGACGCGGAGACCCTCCGCGAGATGTACATGGCCAAGATCGACGAGATCAGGGCCACGTGACCCCGGCCGTCCCAGGTGCTTCGACGGGTCATGCGCCTGCCGCTGCGGTTGCGGCGGTGGCGGCCGCCGTGCGCGCCCCGCCGGCGTAAACCTGATAATCGATGTGAGGGAAGATGTTGTCCCTGTACTCGATCTCGGCCAGCCACGGTTCGTCGATGGCCCCGCTGCGTATGTCATGGTAGAGCTTGGTAAAGCGCCAGACGTGCTCCTTCGTCCTGCGCACTGCGTACGACACCATCGTGCCGGTTTTCATGATGAACGCCCAGTCGCTGCTTTGGGCCAGGAGAAGCTCCCGCGCCGCCTGGTTCAGGGCGCGACGCAGGAGGCCGTCGGCGGCGGGGTAGGTCCGCGCCAGCTCCACCATTCTCTCGGCCGCCCTGTGCAGGTGCCGGTATATCCAGTCGTTGGACCCCTCCAGCCACACCTCATTGTAGCCCTTGTACCCCCAGCTCGAGAGAGATGGAGTGGACACCTGGTTGCGCCTGTACACGCCGAGGTAATCGCCGGGAGTGGTAAGGGCGATGGTCTTCTGGTCACAGGCGGTCTTCCTTATAAGGAAATCGAGCCATTCCGGCCCCTCGAACCACCAATGGCCGAAGAGCTCAGCGTCGTACGGGGCCACGACGATGGGCTTGCGGTCCATGACGGAAGCGAGGTACTCTATCTGCTTTTCTCTGTTGAACATGAAGTTGCCGGCGTGAATCGCGGCTTTCTCGAGCGCCCGCTGACGGTTGTAGGGTTCCTTGTCGTGGGTCTTTCCGGTGATCCTGTAATACTTTATTCCCGTGTTGATCCTCGTGCCGCTCGGATGTATGTACGGGCGGATGTAGTCGTAATCCAGATCGTAGCCGATGTCCCTGTAGAATTCGCGGTAGTCGTAGTCCCCCGGGTAGCCCTCGCGTGCGCTCCACACCTGCTTCGACGATTCCATGTCCCGCCCGAACGCCGCGACACCAGACTCGCAGTACACGGGCGCGAAGACCCCGTACCTGGGCCTAGGCGAGGCGAGGAGCACGCCGTGGGCGTCGGTGATGAAGTACCTGATGCCGTGTTCTTTCAGGAACCAGTCGTCCCCTGGATTGTACCCGCACTCAGGCAGCCAGAAGCCGGTCGGCCTCCTCCCAAAGGCCCGCTCGTGGAAATCCGCGGCGACGTTTATCTGGGCGCGCACGGCTTCCCGACAGATCTCCATGAGCGGGAGGTACCCATGAGTCGCGCCGGAAGTGATGATCTCCAGTCGCCCCCGGGCTTCAAGCTCCTTGAACGCCGTGAGGATGTTCCGGCCGTACACGTCCTCGAAAACGTGGCGGGCCTCGTAGAAGCGGTCCCGGTACATCCTAGCGTTCTCGTTGAACCCAGGAAGCCACCTCGTGCGCTCGACTTCCTTCTCCGCGAGTTCTATGAGTTTCCCGACGTGGCGGAGGTACCGCTCTTGCAAGAGCGGATCGAGGAGCATCGAGGCGAGAGGCGGCGTGATGGACATGGTGATCCGGAATTCGATGCCGTCGCGCACGAGACCCTGGAACACCTTGATGAGCGGGATGTACGTCTCGGTTATGGCTTCGAAGAGCCACGTCTCCTCGAGGAAATCAGGATGTTCCGGGTGCCTCACGTACGGCAGGTGCGCGTGCAGGACAAGCGCGAGGTAACCCTTCTCGTGAGCCATGTTCCGGTTTCATCTCCCTGTCTACGTTGTGCGTTGTCTACTCTGTTCTGTACATTCGGCGGGCCTACCAGGTGCTGCGGGTGAGTCTCGTCGTCACGCACCGCCTCATGCTACCGTCCTTGGACACGGCTTCAATGGGAACGACTTGCTCTCCGTCAGGCAGCTGGAACCTAGCGGAGAAGGTGCCGTCGGGGCGAAGCTTCACGGGCGAGCCCTGGATTGTCACAGTGGAGCCGGGTTCCGTGGCGCCGTGCACGATTACCTCGACCGAGGCGTTCAGCCAGAAAGCCTTTCGTTCCGGGGCGGCCACTCCCATCCCCGGGCTGGAGATACCTGCGACGAAACCCGACCCCATCTCCAACGCCATGTGTTCCAGCCGAGCGGAAACCATTTCCGGAGACGACGGCAGCCGCCCCGGGTGTGGGTAGTACCGCTCCACGGCGGAGATGGTCATCCACTCTTCATCGATGACCTCGGACGGGCCGGCGCGAGGCGTTCGGACCACGTTGGATCTGGAAAGGAGCACGAACCGGCCGTCGGGGCCCACGAGGCCCAGCTCGGCGCAGTACGATCTGTTCGGGCGCTCCACGTTGATGTACCAGTTGTTGGCACCGCCGCTTATGTCGATGTCGAACGTGCGATGGGCGTTGGTTCCGTCGAATTCCACGTCAGTCACGTCGTGCACGCGAAGGGTCTTTCTGGCGACACGCCAACCGTCCGGCCCCAAGGCCGCGGTAACGGTCTCCGACACGTCTTGGGCGACCTCCCAGTAAGCGTGGAGCCAGAAGGGATCGCGCACCATGAGGACCAGCCTCGTGGTGCCGTAGCCTTGGGGAAGCTCGTACTCCTCCATCTCTGTCCCGGCTGTGTACATGGGGTGCGTGGCGGCGTTGGCAATGTCCTCGGCGAGGTTGATGTCTCTCGTCTCCACGATTCGAAGTTCTGACACGCTCTCCGGGAGACGAACTTCTTCCACTTCGCTGCGAACGGTCGCTTTTCCACCGATCTCCTCGTCAAGGACAGATTGGCTCACGTTCCCGTCAGATGATCCCGATGATCTCGTTTCGTCAACTATCGCCGCCACCACGGCTACCTCCCGGCATTCATTGCATCGCAACGCCTTGTCAGGCAATGAGCTTCAGGATGTGCTCCGCCACATCTCTGTAATAATATCCCTTGAGCCCTGGGCGTTTATTCGAGGGCCGCTGTGTGGATTTGCCAGAAACGGCAACGAGTGCACCCTCGTTCCGCCCCGTCTCCCATCCCGCTGCGTCGCGCCGCACGCGCGCTGAACCGTGTCGCCGGCCACCGTGACCTGCGACGACTTGCCGCCACGCCTGGGAATACCACGCCGCCCCGGAGCCCAAACTAAATGAAGTGCAAGTGAGGAGGGGCCATCGTGTCAATAGGCGCGTTCGTATTCGTGCTCCACAGCCACCTGCCGTATTGCAGGAAAGCCGGGGTCTGGCCGTTCGGCGAGGAATGGGTGTTCGAGGCGATGGCGGAGACGTACATCCCGCTCCTCGACATCATCTCGGATCTCGTGGAAAACGGCGTCCCCGCGAAGCTGACTGTCGGGCTCACGCCGGTGCTGCTCGATCAGCTCCAGGATCCGTACATGCTCTTTCGCTTCGACGAGTACGTGGAAACGAAGATCGCCGCAGCCGAAGGAGATATCGCGAGGTTCGAAGCGGAGAGCGAGGGACGCTTCCGCGATCTCGCGAAGTTCTACCGGGACCGGTACCAGCGCGTCCGCACGAGCTTCCACGAGCGATACCGGCGCAACCTCATTGCGGCTTTCCGCTCTCTTCAGGACCAAGGCCACATCGAGCTCGTGGCGGGAGCCGCGACACACGCCTACCTGCCGCTCTTGGCGAGGGAATCGTCGGTATATGCCCAGGTGAAGATAGGGTCCGACACCTACGAACGTTGCTTCGGGAGAAAGCCCTTGGGGATATGGTTGCCTGAATGTGGGTACCGTCCCCGCGACTCGGCTTCCAGCCCACCCGGCTCCGCCTTCGGGGCAGCAGGCATCGATGGGGTCCTCACGGCTTTGGGGATCAAGCATTTCTTCGTAGATTCCCACGCTATCCAGGGCGGGACGCCTGTCGGCATGTACGGGGCGAGGTTTCCTCAACAACAACCCGTACCCAGGTACATTCCTTCCAGACCGGGGTTCACCACGTACCTGCCGTACTCGGTGTCCAGCAGCGGCCTCCTGGTCCTCGGGCGGAACGAGAGAACGGCCCTCCAGGTGTGGTCGTCCGAATGGGGCTATCCCGGCGATGGCAACTACAGGGAATTTCATAAACGAGATTCCATTTCCGGTTTTCGTTACTGGAAGGTCACCAGCAGACTGGTGGACCTCGGCTCCAAGGAAATCTACCAGCCGCAGGCCGCCCTGGGGCGGGCGAAAGAGCACGCGGACCATTTCGTCGGCCTTGTGGAGCGGCTTCTCGAGGAGTTCCACAGGGACACGGGGAAGCACGGCGTCATCGTCGCCCCGTTCGATGTCGAGCTCTTCGGTCACTGGTGGATGGAGGGGCTGGACTGGCTCAGATGTGTTCTCGAGGGCCTTGCCCGCAGCGAGAGCGTGGAACTTACGACTGCCGCCCGGTACCTGGAGAACCACCGACCGGCAGGCGAGGTGGACCTCGTGGAAAGCTCCTGGGGGATGGGAGGGGGCCATTACATCTGGGACAACGAGGCCACAGGCTGGATGTGGGACGACATCCACTCTGCAGAGGCGCAGATGGAGAGGATATCGGCGGCACTTGGACACGCGGGAGATCGCGGAGGCCGCGGTGAGCAGCGAACCCGCCGTTGCGCTGGGCCTCTGTTCCCCGGTCGCTCCCCGGATTCCCCGGACCTCGAGGGGCGGCTCGTCCGTCAGGCTGCGCGCGAGGCGTTGCTTCTTCAGAGCAGCGACTGGCCGTTCCTCGTCACGACGGAGCAGGCGGCCGACTACGCCTCACGCCGGTTCCTCGAGCACAAGTGCAGGTTCACCCGGCTCCTCGAAGCCCTCGAGCGGCCGAGCGCAACGCTGGAAACCACCAGGTACCTCGAGGAGATCGAGGCGATAGACGCGGTGTTCCCGGATATCGATCCGTCAGCGTTCGCCGCAAAGCAGGGATCAGCTTCCCAGCGTTGAATTGCTTCTCGTGGCGCACTGGAGTGTGCGCCGCGACATTTGGAATAGGCATAACCTGGGAGGACCCGGAAATGCGGCTCGTTGCTGATCTCCACACTCACTCCATTGCAAGCGGACACGCCTACAACACCATCGACGAGATGGCCCGCGCCGCCCGCGACGCCGGGCTCGAAATGATAGCCGTCACCGACCATGGGCCGAACATCCCTGGCGGGCCGCACCGCTACTACTTCGGCAACCTGAGAGTCATTCCCGCAACCATCGCTGGAGTGGAGGTTCTCAAAGGGGTTGAGGTGAACATAGTCAGCCCCCGCGGCGAGCTGGACCTCCCCGACCGCGTCCTGCAGAAGTTGGAATTCGTGCTCGCCGGGTTTCACGTCGGCACGGGTTACGACGGAGGGACGGTCGAGGAGAATACCAAGGCCATGATAGCCGCCATGGAGAACCCTCATGTGGACGCCATCGCCCATCCCGGGAACCCGGCCTTCCAGGTGGACATCGAGGAGGTCGTGAAGGCCGCGAAGCGTCTGGGCAAGCTCCTTGAGATCAACAACTCGTCCCTTACCATAGTCAGGCTGGACAGCCGGGAGAACTGCCACCGGTTCGCCCGGCTCGCGGGCGCGTACGGAGTAACCGTGGTCATCGGGAGCGACGCTCATCACGCATCGCGGGTTGGAGTATTCGAGGCCGCAGTGGAGCTTGTGGAGCGTGCCGGCCTCACGGAGGACCTCGTGCTCAACACCAGCGCTGGGCGGATCAGGGACTTCCTCCGGTCGCGCGGAAAGGTCCGCATGGAGCTGGAAAGGCCCGAGGTTTGATCCGCATGTCGCCTGGGAACGGCTCCGGCGTCCCGGCGGACGGCAGGCTCGCGCGTGGGGACGGGGGAGGCAGGCGAGACGTGGGAAAGGAAGCTGCAACCGGGCGGCGGTGGCCTGCCTCTGTGTCCGAGGCGGGGCTGCACGCCTTCTTTGCTTTCATCGCAGTCGTCAGGAGGCTATTCGCGAGACTCACAGCCGCAGGCCCGGAGCATCGCCGGGTTTGTATGGCTGTTGCCATTTTCGTCGTAGGAGGGACGGTGTGCCTTTTCATGAGGCCTCAGGCGGACGCGGCGTGGGTGGCGGGTCACGAGGTGAGAGGCTTGTGGGTGGTCCGCACGAGCATGGCGACTAGGGGCTCGGTGGAAAAGATGGTGGACATTGCCTCCAAGAGCAACTTCAACGCCCTCTTCGTGCAGGTGAACGGGCGCGGTGAGGCGTATTACACAAGCAGCGTCGTGCCGAGGATGCCGCGTGTGGACGAAGGTTTCGATCCCCTCGCGTTCTGCATCGAGCGGGCTCACGAGGCCGGTCTCCAGGTGCACGCCTGGATCAACGCGTTCACCGTAGGGGAGCTCGGCCGCGAGGCGTACCCGCCGGGGCACGTGCTTTCCCGGCACCCCGAGTGGGCGCTCGTGGACGAAGCGGGCGTTTCGACGCTCGACTACACCCCAGAGATGGCCGAGGGCGAGCTCGTGTCCCCCATGCTCGACCCAGCGATCGAGGGTGTGAAGGAGTACGTCCGTGGCGTTTTCATGGAGGTCGTCCGGAATTACGACGTCGACGGGGTGCATTTCGATTACATCAGGTATCCTTCCACGAGGTTCGGGTACGGAGACGCGGCCAGGCGTGCGTTCCGCGACCTCACGGGGTATGACCCCCTCGACCTCGCAAGAGGTCCCGAGGCGGTCCAAGGTGGGGCGGGGAAGGAAGGGGAGGCGCTGCACGGCGAGCTCGTGGCGAAATGGAATGAGTTCCGCCGCGACCAGGTTACCGAGGTCGTCCGGCGCGTGTACGAGGACGTCAAACGGGTGAAACCCGGCGTGGCCGTGTCGTGCGCCGTATTCCCCGATGCCGTCGACGCGGCCGAGCGCAGACTTCAGGATTGGAAGACCTGGCTTTCGCGAGGGATCGTTGACTTTGTGGTTCCGATGGTATATACGTCCAATGGGGACCTCTTTGCCAGGCACGTGCGGGACGCGGTGGAGGCCGCCCGCGGCCGGGGAGGCGGACGTGTGCTGGCAGGGGTGGGCGCCTACAACATGCTGGAGGACCCGGAAGGCTGCATCGAGAAGATAGGTATCGCGAGGCTCCTCAGGGCCGAGGGTGTGGTGCTGTTCTCGTATGATGCCATCTCCGACAGACCCGGGTACTGGCAGAGGCTCGCCGGCGGGCCGTTCAGGAACAAGGCGCTGGCTCCGGCCCTCGCCCGCGGAGGGGCCCGAGGCGGCGCGCAAGGCGAGGCGGCTCAGGCCAGGGAAGAGGCGGAGCGATGAGTTACGTGGTGGGTGTCGACGCGGGGGGCACGAAGACCATCGCGCTCGTGAGCGACATGGCGGGACACGCGGTCGGAGCGGGGAAGGCCGGCCCGGGCAACTTTCAGGCGGTGGGAGTCGAGCTCGCGAGGGCGCAGGTCAAGAAGGCCGTCGATCTCGCGCTCGACGCCGCGGGCGTCACGGCGGACCGTCTCCAGGCCGCCTTCTTCGGGATGGCGGGGGCCGACCGCCCCGCAGACTTCGCAATCATAGAGAAGTTCTTGGCTGCTATGAACCCGGCGCCCCGGATGGGCCTGGAGAATGATGCGACGATAGCGCTCAGGGCCGCCACGGTCGACGGCGTGGGCGTGGTGGCGGTCTGCGGCACCGGCACGAACGTAATCGGGTTCAGCCGTGAAGGCAAGCGGGTGCAAGTCGGGGGGCTCGGGTACATGTTCGGGGACGGCGCCGGCGCGAGCCACATCGGCATGCTCGCCGTCAGGATGGCGACGCGCGGTCGGGATGGCCGCGGCAAGCCCACCGTCCTCTATGACATGCTTTGCGAGAAGCTCCACCTCCGAAACCTGGACGACCTCGTGGAGCGGTTCTACCCTGGATCCGGTGAGCGGGCGCAGGTGGCGTTCCTCGCCCCTTTGGTGTTCGAAGCCGCGCGCCGCGGCGACGAGGTGGCGTGCGACATTCTGCGGGAGGTGGGGAACGAGCTTGCCATAGCGATACTCGCCGCGCTCCGCAAGCTGTTCCCGCCCGACGGACAGGTTAAGGTCGTGCTGTCGGGAGGGGTCTTCGCAAACGACGACCCCGTGATGACCGCCACGCTCAAGACCCGTGTCCTGGTGGAATTCCCGGCGGCCGAGTTCATCATGCTCGAGGTCCCGCCCGTGCTGGGAGCGGTGCTCCTCGCCCTTGACCTGGCGGGCGTCGGGATGGACCAGGGCGTTAGGGACACGCTCTGGAAGACGTGGAAGACGTGCCTTTGACACTTTGACATTTGAGACAGAGACGGCGCTATACGCGAGGACGGCGGTCATTTCGCGAAAGCGCTCCCGGCTGCCGGGGGTGGTTCGCGACCCGGGAGAGGGAGGGACCGCCGGCCCGCCGGATGGTGGCAAGCCGCAACGAACCAAGAGGCCGCTGCTTGGGACTGGGAGGGGCGACATGGGGCTCGTCATTGCGATAGATGCGGGCGGAACGAAGACAGACTGCCTGGTCGGAACTATCCATGGCGAGGTGCTGGCGCGGGCATGGGCGGGTCCGGCTAACTTCCAGGTTTCGGGGCCGGCGGGTGTGAAGGCCGAGATCTCAGCTGCGATTGGAAGGGCACGGAACCTGCTGCCTGCTGGAGACGAGGCTTTTGACGTCGCGTTCGCCGGCATCGCAGGCGTGGACAGGCCGGGTGACCGCCAAGAGGTGGCGGCCCTTCTACAGGGAGCAGGCATTGCCGGCAAGGTCGTGGTGGAGAATGACGCTGTCATAGCGCTTGCCGCGGGTACGTTGGGCCAGCCGGGCGTGGTGGTGATAGCCGGCACGGGTTCGATTGCGTTCGGCATGAACTCGAAGGGAGAGAAGGCCCGGGCGGGCGGCTGGGGCTACCTCCTGGGCGACGAGGGCAGCGCATACGACATCGGACGCCAAGCGCTCCTATCGGTGGTCAGGGCGAGCGACGGCCGGGGCGACCCCACAGCGCTCTTCGAGGCTGTGCTGCAGCATCTCAAGGCGGCCTCGCCGGATGACCTGGTGGAGCTGGTGTACCGCAAGGGCCTGGGGCGAACGGACATAGCCGGTCTGGCCGTGGTGGTGGGTGAAGCAGCCCGCAAGGGCGACCGCGTGGCGCTGCGAATACTGCGCCGCGCGGGAGCCGAGCTCGGTCTTGCGGCGGCGAGCGTGGTGAGGGCCCTCGGGATGCAGGACGACGCGGTGCTCTGCGTGACCTCGGGAGGTGTGTTCGCCGCGGGAGACATCGTGAGAAAGGCCCTAGCCCGGGAGCTCGCAAAAGCGGCTCCGGTGTGCGAGGTCGTGGAGGCAAGGTTTCCGCCTGTGGTGGGGGCGTATCTTCTGGGAATCCAGGAGGCCGGCTTCCGCGTAACAGGAAGGGTTGTGGAGAACATCGAAGACTCGCTCCTGCGCCCCGCGTGATACGAGAGAAGGGGCGGCCCGCGTGGGTGCATGATCGGAGGAGAGAACCCAGGTGATCATCAAGAACGCTGATATCCTGACGCCGCGAGGTATAATGGTATCGGGTTTCCTGGTGGTCAGCGGCGGCAAGATCGCGAAGGTCGGGTCGCACGGGGAGTTCAGGGAGTATTCAACCTCGGGCCACGACGTGTTCGATGCGCGCGGTCTCATGCTCGTGCCCGGGTTCGTGGACATCCATGTGCACGGGGGCGGCGGCCACGACGTGCTGGAGGGAACATACGAAGCTGTGGCCGCGATGTGCCGGGCCCACGCGCTCCACGGCACGACCTCCATGATACCGACGACCATGGCCGCGCGCCACGAGGATCTGCTTGGCGCCGTGCGGGCCGTGGCGGACGCCGCCAAGCGCGGTACCGGGGGTGCCGACGTTCTGGGGGTGCACTTGGAAGGGCCGTGGATCAACCCCGACAGCAGAGGCGCGCAAGCGCTTGAGATGATCCGGCCGCCGAGCGTCGCAGAGCTGGACAGGCTCATAGAGGAGTCGGGCGGGCTTGCGCGGATCACCACCGTCGCCCCCGAGCTGGAAGGCGCGCGGGAGTTCATCGAAGCGGCGGTTGCTCGCGGTGTGAGGGTTTCCCTCGGTCATTCCCTGGCGTCGTTCGAGGAAGCCATGTATGCGGTGAGGTCCGGTGCGACCCATGTCACTCATGCCTTCAACGCCATGAGCGGGCTCCATCATCGCAGCCCGGGGATGGTGGGAGCCGTGCTCGCGTGCGACGATTTGACCGCCGAAGCCATCCTGGACGGCTTTCACCTGCACCCTGCGGCGGCAGCGGTCCTTTACAAGTGCAAAGGCGTGGACAAGCTTGCCCTGGTCACAGACGCCACGATGGCGGCGGGCATGCCGGAGGGCGAGTACGAGCTCGGCGGGCAGCGGGTCACCTATGAAGGCGGCGCCGTGAAGCTTCCCAGCGGAAACCTCGCGGGAAGCGCCCTGACCCTTGACAGGGCGGTCCGCCGCGCGATGGACGATCTGGGTGTGTCGCTGGCTCAAGCTGTCGCCATGGCGTCGTCCGTCCCCGCGATGGTGGCGGGGGTCGACGACCGTAAGGGCAGCATAGAGAATGGCAAAGACGCGGACCTCGTTCTCATTGACGAATCGGGAGAGGTTCGGGCGACCATTGTCCGCGGTGTGCTGGTACACCAGGCTTGGATGTGAATTTGAGACCACCCGTTCACGCAGGCTTCTTGGCAGATTGCGGGTTGCCTCTGCCTGCGATGCGGGGTGCTGAAGACCTGAAGCCGCACGTGGGTGGAGAAGGATACTGGGGGTGTGCGTACATGGTTGTCATTATCACGCAGGACTTCGACACGATGAGCCGGGAGGCTGCGAAGATCGTGGCCGAACAGGTGCGGAGGAAGCCCGCGAGCGTTCTCAGCCTTGCGACGGGTGCGACTCAATTCGGGCTGTACGCTGAACTGGTCAGGATGCACCGTGAAGAAGGGCTGGACTTCTCGGCGGTCACCACGTTCAACCTCGATGAGTATCTGGGGCTCGCCCCTGACCATCCCGCAAGCTTTCACTATTACATGCATACTCGGTTCTTCGGTCACGTGAACGTTCGGCGGGACCGCATCTTCATACCCAACGGTCTCGCCGTAGACGTCCGCGAGGAATGCCGGGCATACGAACGGGCAATAAGAAACGCGGGAGGGATAGATCTCGCCGTCCTCGGTGTTGGAAGAAACGGCCACATCGGGTTCAACGAGCCGAGGACTGAGTTCGGGTCCCGTACCCGGGCGCTCTTCCTCGCGAAGCGCACCATCGAGGCGAACGCGAGGTTCTTCGGGGGCGACGAGAACGCCGTCCCGAGGCAGGCGATATCGGTGGGCATACGCACGATAATGAACAGCAGGTCCATCCTGCTCCTCGCGAGCGGCAAGGCCAAGGCGCCGGTCATCGCGCAGACGGTGCACGGGCCCGTGACGGAGATGGTGCCCAGCTCTGTGCTGCAGCTTCATCCGGACGCCACGCTAATCGTGGACGAAGAAGCCGCTTCGCAGCTGGAGCCGTCGCCGGAGGGGTTCGTCCCCGGCCCGGGCATGCGGACCACGGTGTACTGATTGCTGATGAGGATATTCGCTGATTATCACACCCACACGAGATTCAGCCACGGCAAGGGTACAGTGCTGGACAACGTGAGGGCCGCAGCCCGGAAGGGCCTCGAGGCCGTGGCCATTACGGACCACGGCCCCGCCAACCTGTTTGGTCTGGGCATCAGGAGCCTTGCGACGTTCGATGACATCGTGGAGCAGGTCGAGAGGAGCAGGAAGGAATTCCCCGAGGTCAAGGTGCTCGTGGGCGTGGAGGCGAACGTCATCGACACCGACGGCGGGCTCGACGTCCCGGAAGACTTGCTGAAGCGTCTCGACATCGTGCTTGCCGGCCACCATCTAGTCGTGCGCGGACGCACCCTGACAGACTGGTGGAAGCTCTCGGCGCGGAACTACGCCGCCAGATGGAGCCGGCGTCTCGCTGAGCGGGCACGGGTTGACAACACGAAGTCGCTGATAGAAGCTATAAGAAAGAACAGAGTCGACGTAGTGACCCATCCGGGTCTTCACGTGTCCATAGACACTGAGGAGCTTGCCCGCGAATGCGCGAGGGTTGGGACGGCCCTGGAGATCAACGCGAAGCACGCCCACCTCGATGCGGAGTTCATCAAGGCGGCTGCGAGGCAGGGGGCGACCTTCTGCATAAGCAGCGACGCCCACAGCCCTGAGGAAGTCGGCGATTTCGGGCGTGCCTTGGAAGTTGCGCTCCGCGCGGGCCTCGACCCGGAGAGGATCATCAACGTGCGCGCTTAGCGCGCGTGCGTAAACAGAAGGGGAAACCGGGGGATGGAGGGCTTGGGCGAGGGACGGTTCATCATCATCACAGGGCTTTCGGGTGCCGGCAAGAGCGAGGCGGTTCGAGCTTTCGAGGACATGGGCTTCTTCTGCGTGGATAACCTTCCGCCCACCCTCATTCCCAAGTTCGCCGAACTTGTGGCACAGTCCGACGGCAAGACAAATAAGATAGCTCTGGTGGTTGACATAAGGAGCCGGGAGTTCTTCGATAGCCTCTCCGGGGCCCTCGATGCTCTCGAGGACATGGGAGTTACCTACGAGATCCTGTTCCTCGAGGCGTCCGACGAGGTGCTCGTCCGCAGGTTCAAGGAGACCCGGCGCCGCCATCCTCTTTCGGCCGAAGGCGGTGGGGTCCTGGAGGGCATAGAGGACGAGCGCCGCAGGTTGGAGGAGATTCGCGGGAGAGCCACGCGCACCATAGACACGACGTCCCTCTCCCCAAGGCAGTTGCGGGAGCGCATAATGAACGTGTTCACCCGCGAATCCCGGAGAGAGCGGCTCGACGTGATAGTCGTGGCCTTCGGATTCAAGCACGGGATCCCCATGGATGCGGACCTCGTTTTCGACGTGAGGTTCCTGCCGAACCCGCACTACGTGGAGTCGCTGCGACAGCTAACCGGAGATACGGAGCCCGTGCGCGAGTACGTTTTCCAGTCGCCAGTGACGCGGAGGTTCCTCCAGAAGCTCTTCGACCTCATGGCATTCCTGCTGCCTCACTACGTCAAAGAAGGCAAGACGCAGCTCGTCGTGGGCATCGGTTGCACGGGCGGCAGGCACCGGTCCATAGCCGTCGCGGACCGGCTCGCCGGTTTCCTAAGGGAACGAGGGTACAACGTGTCCGTGGAGTACCGCGACAGGGACGTGCATGATAGAGTGGCGGAACGAGAGCCGAATGACGGTGGGATGAGAGACGTGATAGAGACATGAGAACGCTCCGGTGGTTGTATCCGGGGATGAGAGTCAAGAGGTGGCTCCTGGCATTCGCGCTCGGAGCGGCGCTTGTGGTGCTGGGCAGCGTGACGATCCTCGACGGCGCAGCTATCGGAATCCTACGGCACTGGTTCGCGTGGCTCGCCGGTCCGCGGCCGGGGCCGTTTCACAAGGGCCTCATGACGGCGTCCGGCATCGCGGCTGCGCTTTCCGGTGCAGCCATCATGGTATTGTCCGCAGGAGCGGTGATCCGATCCATCGTGGCGGCGCTCCTGCCAGGCGCGGAGAATCGCATCGCTGAGCTCGTCCAGCGCGAGCGGCAGCTCGGCAGGGGTCCCAGGGTCGTCGTTGTGGGCGGAGGGACCGGCCTCTCCACGTTGCTTCGAGGCATCAAGGCGTATACGAGCAACGTCACGGCCATAGTCACCGTTGCGGACGATGGTGGAAGCTCCGGCAGGCTGCGCAAGGAGATGGGGGTTCTGCCTCCAGGGGACATCCGCAACTGCCTGGTGGCCCTGGCTGACTCGGAGCCTCTCATGGCCCGCCTCTTCCAGTACAGGTTCCCCGAGGGAGACCCAACGGGTCTGGGAGGGCACACGTTCGGGAACCTTTTCATAGCGACCATGTCCGCCATCACAGGCGACTTCGAGCAAGCGGTCAAGGAGTCCAGCCGGGTGTTGGCGGTCAGGGGGCGGGTCCTGCCTTCCACGCTCGAGGACGTGGTGCTCGTGGCGGAGTGCGAGGGCGGGGTGGTCGTGGAGGGGGAGTCGACTCTTTCGACGTGCGGCGCCCCGATAAGGCGGGTCTTCCTGAGGCCCGGAGACCCCGTGGCGCTTCCCGACGCGGTGGAGGCCATAGCCGGCGCGGAGGTGATAGTGCTTGGACCCGGAAGCCTGTTCACCAGCGTGCTGCCGAACCTCCTCGTGCCCGAAATCACGGAGGCGATCCGCCGCAGCAGCGCGCTGAAGGTGTACGTGTGCAACGTCATGACGGAGCCTGGTGAGACAGACGGGTTCGATGCGTCGGACCATCTCAAGGCGCTCTTCGAGCATGTCGGTGGGGGCATCGTGGACGTGGTTGTGGTCAACACCGGAGACGTACCGCCCAGGCTCGCCGAAAGGTACCGGCAGGAGGGCGCATACCCGGTGGTGGTGGACAGCGACGAACTGAAAGCGCTGGGGGTGTCGGTGGTAGAGGGAGACCTGGTGTCCGCGGCAGACTATGCCAGGCACGATCCGGAACGGCTTGCCCGTGCCATCATGAAGTTGGTGATCGAGGCCAGGGCCACGGGCGGCAGGGGTGCCCGGGGGGCCGGAGGGAGGCGCGCAGCGGCCCCGTGAGCCGCGCCACGCGCCGACCCGAGCGTCCTGCGGCCGCGGCGGCCGCGCGCATCGCGCGCATGCTCTCATGGCGCGAAACCCAAGAGGAGGCGCCATATCGCGACCGAGGACAGGAACGCTACGAGGTCTGCGAGAAGGCCTGCCGCGAGCGTGTGGCGGGTCCTTTTGATGCCTACCGCACCGAAGTACACGGTGATGACGTACAGTGTCGTTTCTGAGCTCGCCTGCATCGTTGAAGCCATTCTTCCTATGACCGAATCCGGGCCGTGAGTCTTCACCAGGTTGGTCGTAACTTCCAGCGCGCCACTGCCGGAGAGCGGACGGATGATGGCGAGCGGGAGGAGCTCTTCGGGCATTCCGAGCAGGCGCGCGACGGGCGAGAGAGCGGAAGTCACCATGCCGAGGGCGCCCGATGCTCTGAACATCCCGATGGCGACGAACATGGCGACGAGGAACGGGATTAGGCGGACCGCCGTGGCGAAGCCCTCCCTCGCCCCCTCAACGAACGTCTCGTATACCTTCACCCCTTTGAGACGACCGACAAGGCATATCGCGAGGATCACAAGGGGTAGCATGACGCTGGAGGCCGTTGTGACTGCCTTGACGAGCATCGTATCGCCTCCCTCGGCCACTTGAGACAGGCTGCCGGCCGGTCGCCCGCCGGGTTCACCTCGACCGCGAAACGGGCCTGAAGAACCTGTCGGCGATGAGGGCGACCGCAGTCGCCAGCAAGTTCACCAGGACGATCGGTGCCACTACCTCGGAAGGACTCCTCGAGCCCAGTTGCGCCCTGACGGCGATGATCGTCGTCGGGACCAGCGTGATGCCGGCCGTGCACATGGCGACGAAGGTGCACATGGCATCGCTTGCTTCTTCCTTGTCGCCCGCCAGCGCGGCCAGCTCTTCCATGGCTTTGATCCCGAGGGGCGTCGCCGCGTTTCCCATGCCCAGAAGGTTGGCGGTGATGCTCATGGCGACCGCGGCGATGGCCGGGTGCCTCGCTGGAACTGAAGGGAAGAGCAGCCTTGCGGCGGGGGCGACCACCCGGGCCAGCGAACGGGCGATGCCAGCCTCCTCGGCGATCTTCATGACGCCGCACCACAGGGCCATCGCGCCGACGAGCCCGAGGCACAGGGTGACGGCCGAGCCTGCCGAATCCAGCGCCGCGCGGGTCACCGCCTCGCTCGTCCCTGTGAGCAGCCCCGTAATCACTCCCGCTGCTATCAAAGACAGCCATACAGCGTTCACCATGGCATCCGCCTCCCGCGTGGTTGTAGATGTGGGGGCTTGCAATCCTGCCCCAGCCTTCCAGCGACGCTTGGCGCCGCGCGTGACGCCGGGTGCGGTGGCGCGAAGGAGGGCCGTCCTAGGTGCGGCGTCCCTCGGTCTCTCAAGGCCTGACTGCGGGGCGTCCGGCCGTCGACGCGCTCCGGGCGGGCGTTGATGACCCGCGCAGGAGCGAGAGCGCTCCGCGAGCTTGCTCGTGGGCCGGGCCCGCACCGGCCTCACCGTAAAGCTATTCTGGCAGCCGCTTCGATTATTCCCAAGGCGCGTCCCCGGCGGCTGTGGTAGAATCAAGGCGGGTGGGATGTGGCATGTTCTCAGCCATGACCAAGGACGAGCTCGCGCGGTTCACAGCGGGGAGCAGGTGTTGCGTCCTGGCCGAACTCGCGGCCATCGCCCGCATGACAGGGCGGTTCGCCGGGGGGAGGCGGGATGGAGGCGACGCGCGTTTCGAAATGGCTACGGAGAACGCGGCGCTCGCCAGGAGGATCGTGTCGCTCGCGCGAGATCTCTTCGACCTGAGGCCGCCGGTGAAGACCACGAGGCGCAAAGGGGGCGCGCCCGGCCATCTCCACGTCGTCTCGCTGCCGTTGGACGAGAAGACGCGCGCGGCCTTGGGCGAGATGGGCGTAATCCTCAAGAGGGCGGGCCGCGGCGGGCGCGGTGACATCAGGCCAGGGGTTCCTTGGGGGATACTGTCGAGGCAGTGCTGCCGCAGGGCGTACCTGCGGGGAGCGTTCCTCGCGCGGGGCTACGTCCAAAACCCTGAACAGGCATATCACATGGAGATAGTGACAGACGCAGAGCTGCACGCGCGAGGCATCGTGCGTCTTGCCGCTTCTTTCGCGGTGGCGGCGAGGATATCCAAGCGGAGGAGGGGCGTCATGGTATACGTCAAGGGAGGGGATGACGTGGCCCAGCTCCTCCGGGTTACCGGCGCCCATGCGTCTGTGATCGCCCTCGAGAGCGTGCGGGTGGTGCGCGGCATGCGCGGCGACGTCAACCGCGCGGTCAACTGCGACACCGCGAACGTGGCGAAGGCGGTCGACGCCGGGCTTGCGCAGGTAGAGGCCATAAGGGAGCTGGTGGCGCGCGTTGGTACGGACTCGCTTCCTCCTGGCCTTCAAGAGATCGCCCGGCTTCGCCTCGAACACCCCGGCGCGAGTCTGAAGGATCTTGGCGAGCTGGCGGTGCCTCCCATAACCAAGTCTGCAGCCAACCACCGCATGAGGAGGCTCCTCGACCTCGCGCAGCGACTCGAAGCGGAAGACAGAGGAGATCCAGACCCCGGAGCGAATACTTTAGTAGTGACGGGAGGTGAACGGGGCAATGAGGATGGGTTATGAGATGAGCCTCAAGCAGGTTCAGAAGCTCGTCATCACCCCTGAACTCCGCCAAGCCATAACCGTCCTCCAGTTGCCCTGGATGGAGCTCCAAGAATACATTGAGACTGAGATGCTGGAGAACCCCGTGCTCGAGCTCGCCGATGCGGCCGGGCCCGACCCAGGCTCCAGTGATGACGGTGACGTTGAGGCCGCCGACGCGCGGCGTGCTGACGCGCTGTCCCGGGACGAAGGTACGGGTCCCGCGGGTGAACCCTCGGGCGGCTCGCCGGAGGGCGCGGGAGGCGCGGAAGGGGACGGGCCGGACATCGATTGGCAGAGCTACTTCGACGACGCGAGCGACCTTGGGTACGTCGCGGCGAGGGAGAAGCGCGACGAGACCGATTTCTCATACGAGTCCTACGTGGGGCACCAGGAGTCCTTCCAGGAGTACCTGATGTTTCAGTTGCGCCTGTCACCCCTGGACGACGAGGACATGAGGATCGGGGGATTCATCATTGGGGGAATCGACGATGACGGCTACTTCCGCATGGAGGTCTCGGAGATAGCTGTCATGGCGGGTGTAAGCGCCGACCGGGTCGAGCGGGTGCTCCGTGTGATACAGGGGTTCGAGCCTGCAGGGGTGGGCGCTCGGAACCTCAGAGAATGCCTCCTCATTCAGCTGGATACGCTTGACGTTCCGGATGATGAGCGAGACCTCGCGTCCACTCTCATCCGGGAGCACCTGGACGATGTGGCCGCCGGGAGGCTCGCCAGGATAGCGCAGCGCCTTCAGAGGCCGGTTGCTGCGGTCCAGAGGGCGTGCGACATAATCAAGACGCTCGACCCGAAGCCGGGCCGCGAGTTCTCCGGAGCCCGGTCGGCGGGGTACATAGTGCCCGACGTAACCGTGGAGAAGGTGGGCGACGACTACGTAGTCGTCGTGAACGACGTATCGGCGCCGCGTCTCACGATAAACCCGGCCTACCGCGAGATGCTGAAGAGCCCGCAGCAGGAGGCAAGTGCGGTCGAGTTCGTCAAGTCGAAGCTGGGCTCGGCGATGTGGCTCATACGCAGCATCGAGCAGCGGAGGCGTACGCTTTACAGGGTCACCGAGTGCATCGTCAGGTTCCAGCGGGATTTCTTCGACAAGGGCATCAAGTACCTAAGGCCGCTCACTCTGAAAGAAGTCGCGGACGAGGTCGGCGTTCACGAATCCACGGTCAGCAGGGCCACCGCCGGCAAGTACGTGCAGACCCCGCGGGGCGTGTACGAGATGAGGTTCTTCTTCGCGAGCGGGGTCCCGACGGCCGCCGGCGACTCGGCCTCGAGTGAAAGCATCAAGAGGATGATCCGCGATATCATCGGGGCGGAGGACCCGAAGGATCCCTTGAGCGACCAGGCGATCGCTGACATGCTGAGGGAGCAAGGCATCCTCATATCCCGCCGCACCGTCGCCAAGTACCGCGAAGAAGACATGATACCCGCCTCGAAGCAGCGCAAGAGGTTTTGAGAGAGATAGGACGTGCCGGGGAGAAGGATTTTTCCGCCGCGCAGAGAATAAACTATAGGAGATCATGGGAGTTTTTATTTTGGCCCTGGTGGGACATTAGTGCCTCCGCCGGGACGTGTGCCGTCCCAGTGTCCTACCATAGACTGCCATGGGCGGATTGCGGGCCTTGGGACGCTGCGCGAGCCAAGAACATACAAGCAGCCCAGCCGGCGCGGTAAGTCACCGGCGAAGGCGGCGAGGAGAGAGAGACCGAGACGCGCGACATGGATAGGTTCGTAAGTCTGCAGCGGAAAATCGCACCTGAGATCGGGGAGCTCGTGGACATTCGCTACGCGCTCCTCAGGCACATCCATTTCTCTCAGCCGGTGGGCAGGCGCACCCTCTCGGCGCGACTTGCTGAGAAAGAGCGCGCCGTCAGGGGCGAGCTCGAGTTCCTGAGGCAGCAAGGTCTCGTCGCCGTCGGCCCGGCCGGGGTGAGCCTGACCCCCGAGGGTGAGCGTACTTTCGCGGAGTTGGGGGAATACGTGCGCGAACTTCGGGGCTTCGCCAGGCTTGAGCAGGGTCTCGAGGAGCGGTTGCCCGTGGCAAGGGTCGTGGTGGTGGCAGGTGACTCGGGGCGTGACCCCACAGTCAAGAAAGAGATGGGTAGGGCCGTGGTGCGCATCCTCCGAGATGTCGTCGATGAAGGGGACATCATCGCGGCGGGCGGAGGCACGACCATGGCCGAGGTGGCCGCGGCGATCGTGCCCTCGGGATGGCCCAAGGGCATTACTGTCGTCCCTGCCCGGGGCAGCCTTGGAGAGGAGGTCGAGACACAGGCCGACACCATAGCAGTGACCATGGCGAAGCGCATGGGGGGCGCCTACAGGGTGCTCAACGTGCCCGACGATCTCCACCCGGATACCATTTCGCGGATAGTCGACGAACCTCGCATAAGAGAGGTCCTGGATCTCATAAAGAGGGCGCGGATCGTCGTTCACGGGGTGGGTACGCTCGAGGAGATGGCGAGGAGGCGCGGCATCATCGGAGAGGCGCTGGAGATCCTCACGTCGCGCGGCGCCGTGGCGGAGATGTTCGGCTACTACTTCGACAGCGACGGCAGGATGGTTTACTACACGCCGAGCATGGGCATCCGCCCCGAGGACCTCACCGGAAAGAAGCTGGTGGCGGTGGCCGGCGGAGCCAAGAAGGCGCAGGCCGTGCTGGCTGTCATCAAGCAACAGAGCCGGGAGGCGCTGGTGACTGACGAGGCGGCGGCCCGGAAGATGCTCGAGCTCGAGAGATAGACGCAAGACGCGAAGCGATGAGGAGGAGAGGGAAAATGGCAGTCAAGGTTGGAATCAACGGTTTCGGCAGGATCGGACGGATCGCGTACCGGGCGGCGCTGGAGAACCCGGCTATCGATGTCGTGGCCGTAAACGACCTGGCCGACGCGAAGATCAACGCTCACCTGTTGAAGTATGACTCGGTTCACGGTACCTTCCGCGGCAGCGTGGAAGCGAAGGAAGGCGAGATAGTCGTCAACGGGAAATCCGTCAAGGTGCTATCCGAGAAGGACCCCGCTGCCATACCCTGGAAGGACCTGGGTGTAGACATAGTCATCGAGTCCACCGGCGTGTTCACGAACGCCGACAAGGCAGCGGGCCACCTCAAAGGCGGGGCCAAGAAGGTCATCATCACGGCCCCCGCCAAGGGTGAGGACATCACCATCGTGATGGGGGTCAACGAGAAGAGCTACGACCCCCGAAAGCACAACATCATCTCCAACGCGTCCTGCACGACGAACTGCCTCGCCCCCGTGGCCAAGGTGGTCCATGAGAACTTCACCATCACCAGGGGGCTCATGACCACCGTCCATTCGTACACCAACGATCAGAGGACCCTCGACCTGATGCACAAGGACTTTCGGCGTGCGCGAGCCGCCGGCATGTCCATCATTCCCACCACGACCGGCGCGGCCAAGGCCGTGGGCAAGGTGCTTCCGGAGCTCAACGGCAAGCTGAACGGTTTCGCCATGCGCGTGCCCACCCCGAACGTGTCCGTCGTGGACCTCGTGGCCGACGTGGTGAAGCCCACGACTGCCGAGGAAGTGAACTCAGCACTCAAGGCGGCGTCGGAAGGACCCCTCGCGGGCATTCTCGCTTATACCGAGGAGCCGCTCGTATCGAAAGACTTCAACGGCGACCCGCACTCTGCTATCGTCGACGCGCTGTCCACGATGGTGATGGACGGCACGATGGTCAAGGTAATAGCGTGGTACGATAACGAGTGGGCCTACTCGATGAGGGTCGTGGACCTCGTTGCCTACATCGCGGGCAGGGGGCTGTGAAATCGAGGCGCTGCTGAACCAAGCCGCCAGTACCAAACCGGAACGCCGAACGAGCGGGCCGCGTCAGCCGGCCATGCCGGCTGACGTGGCCTCTCGCCGAGGTGGCCCCGGAAACCGGGAAGAGGTGACGGAGCGTGGCGAAGGCTACCATTAGAGATGTCGATGTAAGTGGAAAGCGGGTGCTCGTCAGGGTGGACTTCAACGTCCCGATGGACGCGAACCGCGAGATCACGGACGACACCCGTATCAAGGCGGCTCTCCCGACTATAAAGTACCTCATCGATCGTGGGGCGAAGGTGATCCTTGCCTCCCACCTCGGGCGTCCTAAAGGCAAGCCCGCGGATGAGTTCAGGATGGACCCCGTGGCGAGGAGGCTTTCGGAACTCCTCGGAAAGCCCGTGCGCAAGCTGGATGAGTGTGTGGGCGACAAGGTCGAGGCCTCCGTGGCCGCGATGAACGGCGGGGATGTGGTGCTCCTAGAGAATCTCAGGTTTCACGCGGAAGAGGAGGCCAATGACGAGGGGTTCTCGAGAGCTCTCGCCGGTCTCGCCGACCTCTACGTGAACGACGCTTTCGGAACCGCCCACCGCGCCCACGCGTCCACTGCGGGTGTGGCGAGGTTCCTGCCGGCCGTCGCGGGTTTCCTCATGGAGAAGGAGATCGATGTCATGGGGAAGGCTCTCGCCGACCCTGAAAGGCCGTTCGTGGCCATCCTGGGGGGAGCCAAGGTCAAGGACAAGGTGGGCGTTGTGCGCAATCTCCTTGACAAGGTGGACACGCTCATGATCGGCGGGGGAATGGCGTACACGTTCCTCAAGGCCCAGGGCCTCGAGGTGGGCCAGTCCATTCTGGAAGCCGACAAGATCGATCTTGCGAAGGAACTCATGGAGAAAGCCAAGGCGAGGGGCGTGAGGTTCATGCTCCCGTCCGACGTGGTCGTCGCCGACCGCTTCGCCGAGGACGCGAAGACCCGGGTCGTGCCGGTGGACCGGATCCCACAGGACTGGCAGGCGCTTGACATCGGGCCTGAGACTGTGGCGAAGTTCGGCAGGGAGATCGCGGGCGCGAGGACGGTGGTGTGGAACGGCCCTATGGGCGTGTTCGAGATGAAGCCGTTTGCCGAGGGCACGCGAGGCGTCGCGAAAGCCCTCGCCGAGTCGAAGGCCGTCACGATAGTCGGGGGCGGAGACTCCGCGGCTGCCCTCGAAGAGATGGGCTTCGCCGACAAGGTGACCCACGTCTCCACGGGTGGCGGCGCGTCGCTGGAGTTCCTCGAGGGCAAGGAGTTGCCCGGCGTGGCGGTGCTCAAGGACAAGGCATGAACGCAAGGGCAGGCGGGTGGGGTCTGTGAGCCGGCGGGATGCCCGACGCGGAACGCCGGCCTGCCGAACACCGGCCGGGAATACGGGATCCGCGGGGCGTCCTTGCGGGCCGGAACGGGCACATGGGAATGCGGAGGTGAAAGGTTTGCGGCGACGGATAATCGCAGGTAACTGGAAGATGAACAAGACCCGCGATGAGGCGGTCGACCTCGTCGGCGATCTCAAGGAGACGCTTGCCGACGCGGGAGACGTGGAGGTCGTGGTGTGTCCTCCTTTCACGGCCCTCGACGCGGTGCGAGAGGCGCTCCGCGGCAGCAACATCGAGCTCGGGGCGCAGAACATGCACTGGGAAGAGGAAGGGGCGTACACAGGCGAGATATCCCCTCTCATGCTGCGGAGCCTCGGGTGCATGTATGTGATCCTGGGCCATTCCGAGCGCAGGACCTACTTTGGCGAGACGGACGAGACCGTGAACAGGAAAGTCAAGTCAGCCATGGCGAACGGCCTGCTCCCCATAATCTGCGTGGGCGAGACCCTTGAGGAGCGCGACGCCGGCAAAACCGAAGAGGTGGTCGTCCGGCAGACGAAAGCCGCCTTGAGCGGCGTGAAGACGAACGGAGCCGAGAGAATCGTCATCGCTTACGAGCCTGTTTGGGCCATCGGAACGGGCCGCAACGCCTCGGCGGACGAGGCGAACAGGGTGATCCACCTAATCAGGCAGTCGGTGGCCGAGGTGTTCAATGAGAGGATCGCGCAAGAGGTTCGCATTCAGTACGGCGGCAGCGTGAAGCCCCAGAACGTCGCTGACTTCCTCGGGCAGCCGGACATAGACGGCGCCCTCGTGGGTGGTGCGAGCCTCGACGCGGCGAGTTTCGCGGCCATCGTTAAGTCCAGGTGATTCAGGGACAAGCTACATGAGGCATCCGTGTCAGTAAGAGAGGTGTTTCCATGACTACGATCGTAGATGTGTACGCACGGGAAATCCTTGATTCCCGCGGGAATCCCACTGTGGAAGCGGAGGTGACCCTGGCCGACGGCACCGTCGGGAGGGCCGCGGTGCCGTCAGGCGCGTCCACCGGGACTCACGAGGCGCTCGAGATGCGCGACGGGGACGAGAAGAGGTACCTCGGCAAAGGCGTCCAGAAGGCCGTGGAGAACGTCAATGAGACCATCGGTCCCGAGCTGGAGGGGATGGACGCCACCGAACAGATGGAGATCGACAACATCATGCTCGAGCTGGACGGCACTCCAAACAAGGAGAAGCTGGGGGCAAACGCCATCCTCGCCGTGTCGCTCGCGTGCGCGAAAGCCGCCGCGGAATCGCTCGGGCTTCCGCTCTACCGGTACATCGGAGGCACCGGCGCGCACGTGTTGCCCGTGCCGCTTATGAACATCCTGAACGGCGGCAAGCACGCCGACAACAACGTGGACATCCAGGAGTTCATGATAGCGCCGGTGGGCGGGGTGACGTTCGCGGACGCGCTGCGCATGGGCGCCGAGGTTTTCCATAACCTTCGCAACGTCGTGAAGAAGAAGGGAATGAGCACGGCGGTCGGAGACGAGGGCGGCATCGCTCCGAATCTCGGGTCGAACGAAGAAGCGCTCGAGCTCATCGTGAAAGCCATCGAGACGGCCGGGTACAGGCCGGGGGATGACGTGCTCATCGCGCTGGACCCGGCGGCGAGCGAGATGTACAAAGACGGCGCCTACGTGTTCGAGGGCGAGGGCCGGAGGCGGACCACTCCGGAGATGGTGGAGTACTGGAAGCGGCTCGTGGAGAAGTACCCCATCATATCTATCGAGGACGGGCTCGCCGAGGACGACTGGGACGGCTGGAAGCTGCTCACTGACACGCTGGGCAGGAAGGTCCAGATCGTCGGGGACGACCTGTTCGTGACGAACACCGAGCGAATCGAGCGCGGGATCAAGTCGGGCGTCGCAAACTCGGTGCTCATCAAGGTGAACCAGATCGGGACACTCACCGAGACCCTGGCGGCCATCGAGATGGCCCACCGCGCGGGGTACACGGCGGTGGTATCCCACCGGTCCGGAGAGACAGAGGATGTCACCATAGCCCATATCGCGGTCGCCACGAACAGCGGCCAGATAAAGACGGGCGCGCCGTCGCGCACCGACCGGGTGGCGAAGTACAACGAGCTGCTCCGGATAGAGGACATGCTCGACGAGACGGGGATGTTCGCGGGACGCGCGGGGTTCCGGGTGTGACCAGCGCGCCGGCGGGCGGACGGACGCGTGATCTGACGAGACCACGGCGCGAGTGGTAGGAGAGGCGCCCGAACCGACGGCCGCGGCGGGCGCGAGGAGGCCCGGCGGTCGAGTGGCCGGGCCGTTTAGCGGCTGGGCGGTTGGGCGGTTGGGCGAGCGCTTGCCACCTCCCGGGCGGTGTGCTAAAATGGGTTCTGGTTCTCGCCGGGTGAGAGTGCCAGGTGAGAAACGCACCCTCACTTAGAGGAACCTGGTTTGGAGCATTTCGTAGGGCAGCGGCATGGGAGGTGGCAAGCTTTGCGAACGGCGCTCATAGTGTTCCAGTTCGTCGTATCCATCGCTCTCATCGTCGTCGTGCTTCTGCAGTCCAGCAAGGGCGAGGGGCTCGGATCCATAGGCGGCGGCGGGCAGTTGTTCTTCGCCAAGAACAAGGGCTGGGAAGACCTTTTGAGCAAAGTCACGACGGTCGTGGCGGTGATCTTCCTCGTATCGTCGGTGCTGCTCACTGTCGTGAGGTAGGCTCGCGCCCCGTGCCGTGCGAAGGCCGGGGCTCTTCGTCCTTGAAGTGCGAGGCGCGTGCGCGCGGTGCGGCGGAGATGTGTGGTGCGGCAGAGATGATGGAATCCGTCGAGAGGTGAGGGGAAAATGCCGGTTATTGCCACGTCGTCCATCCTGTACACAACGCTTGCGGGGGCCCTTGGCCTGGCTTTCGTCGGTTACCTGATCTCGAGTGTTCTCGCCAAGGATCCTGGCAATGCCACCATGAGGGAGCTCTCGGGCGCCATCCATGAAGGGGCGATGGCGTTTCTGAAGCGAGAGTACACCGTGGTGTTCGTGTTCCTTGCGATAGTCTTCGTCATCCTCGTCGTCGGCATTAGCCCGTACAGCGCTCTGGCATTCGTGCTTGGAGCGGGCGCATCGATCTCCGCGGGTTTCGTGGGAATGCAGATATCTACGCGGGCCAATGCCAGGACCGCCCAGGCAGCCACGAAGGGTTTCAACAACGCCTTGCGCGTGGCGTTCCCCGGGGGAGCTGTCATGGGGATGTACGTGGTCGGCATCGGGTTGTTCGCGCTATCCCTTGTGTATTACATATTGTCTAGGGTCCCAGGGCTGGATCCGTTCTCAGCCACCGAACTCGTCGCGGGCTTCAGTATGGGTGCAAGCTTCGTAGCGCTTTTCGCCAGGGTGGGTGGGGGCATTTACACGAAGGCCGCTGACGTAGGAGCCGACCTCGTGGGCAAGGTGGAGAAAGGCATTCCTGAGGATGACCCCCGTAACCCAGCCGTCATCGCCGACCTCGTGGGTGACAACGTCGGAGACGTGGCCGGGATGGGTGCGGACCTTTATGAGTCGTACGTCGGCTCCATAGTATCGGCCATGGTGATAGCAGTGGCGACTTTCCCCACACCCGAAGCCAAGTTCAAAGGCATCATGTTCGCTCTGGGGCTCGCTGCGGTCGGGATCATCGCTTCGATAATCGCGACGTTCTTCGTGAGGACGAGCGAGACGGGCGGAGATCCGGGCGCAGCGCTTCGAACGGGTACCTTCGCCAGCGCGGCGCTTGTCGTCGTCGGCGCGTTCCTTCTGAGCAAGTTCTATTATGGCGAGCTCAGCGTCTTCTGGGCGGCGCTCCTTGGCCTCATTTCGGGCGTCGTCATCGGGCAGGTGGCGGAGAGGTACACGTCTGGCAAGTCAGTCGCGGACCTTGCGAAAACGTGCCTCACGGGGCCCGCCACGAACATCATCGGGGGGTTCGCGCTCAGCATGAGGAGCACCGTGCTCCCGCTGCTCTTCGTGGCCCTTGCCATCCTGGTGGCTTTCGGGGCGGCGGGCTTCTACGGAATCGCCGTGGCGGCCCTCGGGATGCTCTCTATCGCGGGCATGACCGTGTCGGTGGACGCCTACGGGCCGATATCCGACAACGCCGGCGGCATCGCCGAGATGGCGCACATGCCGCCCGAGGTCCGGAAGATCACTGATTCGCTGGACGCCGCAGGCAATACCACCGCGGCCATAGCGAAGGGATTTGCTATCGGCTCCGCCGCTCTGACCGCGCTTGCGTTGTTCTTCGCGTACGCCCAGGCGGTGAAGCTCTCCATCATGGATCTCCTAAACGCCAGGGTGGTGGCGGGCCTGTTCATCGGAGCGATGGTTCCCTACATCTTCGGTGCCGGTGCCATGGAGGCCGTCGGGCGTGCTGCGTTCAAGGTTGTCGAGGAGGTCCGCAGGCAGTTCAAGGAGATTCCCGGCCTCATGGAGGGCACGGCGCGCGCGGAATACGCGAAATGCGTTGACATCACTACCGCGGGCGCGCTGCGAGAGATGGTGGTGCCCGGTCTCCTGGCGGTCGTGATACCTCTCGCAGTCGGGATAGTCCTGGGTGTCGACACGCTCGGCGGGCTTCTCGCGGGGTCCCTTGCGACCGGTGTGCCGCTGGCCATCCAGCTTGCCAACGCCGGAGGCGCATGGGACAACGCCAAGAAGTACATCGAGGCAGGGAACCTCGGCGGCAAGGGGACACCCGTCCACGCCGCGGCCGTCATAGGTGACACCGTCGGCGATCCGTTCAAAGACACCGCGGGTCCTGCCATGAATATCCTTCTCAAACTCATGACCGTGGTCGCGCTCGTCTTCGCTCCGCTCATCATCAAACTGAACGCGGCCCTCATGGGCTTGATCAGGTGAGCCTGCGGCCGGGCGTCGATGGGCGCCCGTGTGCCAGCCATATGACACTTGGACACGAAGGTCCGCGCGGTCTTGGAGGGGTTTGACCTTCGCGGGCGCGCGCCGGGCCTTTCGAGAACCACCGCACGTAGCAAGACGTGGGTTTGCCGAAGAAGTGCATGGTTTCCATGCACTTCTTCGGCAACTCCGGGGCCGAGAGGGATCTTCGGTCCGCACTTTGGACGGCTCAGGAAGGAGAGGGATGGCCGGATGATGGACAGACAAGAGGCGCTGGAACTTGTGAAGAAGCACGTCAAGACCAGGAACCTCATCAAGCACATGCTCGCGACAGAGGCCGTCATGAAGGCCCTGGCTGAGCGATTTGGAGAAGACGAGGGGAAATGGGCGCTGGCAGGCCTCCTTCACGACATCGACTACGACGAGACGGCGCACGACCCCGACCGGCACAGCCTCGTAGGCGGCGAGATGCTCGAGAAACTGGGTCTGCCCGATGACGTGGTGGGCGCTGTCAAGGCGCACAACGAAGCCCACGGGCTTCCTCGCGAGACCCGCCTGGATAAAGCCCTCTACGCCGTTGATCCTCTCACTGGGCTTCTGGTCGCGGCCGCGCTCATTCATCCGGAGAAGAAGCTCTCAGCCATCGACGTGGGCTTTGTGATGAACAGGTTCAAAGAGTCGTCGTTCGCGCGCGGGGCGAATAGGGACCAGATCAGAAGCTGTTCCGAGCTTGGGCTGTCGCTCGAAGAATTCGTCGGCATAGGCCTTGCGGCCATGCAGGGAATCGCGGAGGAACTCGGGCTGTAGCCGTGCATGGCGTCCTCCCTCCGGTGTCGCTTGAATGGCACCTGCCGCCATGGTATAATTGGCGTGCAGGTGAGGGGCTTTGTCAGAGCAGAAGATCGTCGCCACGAATCGCAAGGCGTATCACGACTATCATATACATGAGACGTACGAGGCTGGGATAGCCCTCACCGGTACCGAGATCCAATCGGTGAGGCGGGGAATGGTGAGCCTTCGCGATAGCTTCGCGAGGGTGGAGGACGGCGAGGTCCTGCTCTATAACATGAACATAAGCCCGTATGAGCACGGGAACAGGTTCAACCATGAGCCCCTCCGCACGCGAAGGCTTCTCCTTCACAAGGAGGAGATCCGGAGGCTCCAGGGCAAGACTCAAGAGCGCGGCTTCACGCTCGTGCCGCTCAAGGTTTACTTGAGAAGGGGCCTCGCCAAGGTTGAGCTGGCCCTCGCGAAAGGCAAGAAGCTCTATGACAAGCGTGAGGCCGTCGCGAAGCGAGATCTCGCGCGAGAGGCGGACCGCGCCATAAAGGAAAGAGTGGAGAGAGTGTGACGGGGACGCGACGGAGGC
This sequence comes from Clostridia bacterium, assembly GCA_050261175.1. Lineage (GTDB taxonomy): Bacteria > Bacillota > SHA-98 > UBA4971 > UBA4971 > UBA6256. The sequence continues at coordinate 28,987 of JBLNDA010000059.1, read as the reverse complement.
GCAAGCCGCCGGCGGACCGGCAACTCGAAAACCCTCTGGAAAATCCTGAAGCACGGGTCTTGAAGTTTGTGGGGGCGTTACGGTTTCGACGGGGAGCTGTGACGACAGGGGTAGCGAGCCGAGATCCCGCCCACCTCGCTAAACGGTGGAACGCACGATAAGTGCCAACAACGAGTACGCTTACGCTGCGTAATTAACGCAGCCGTCCAATCCGGGCTTGGCCTGGGAGACCGGTGCGGGCGTCATCTAAACCAGGACGCTCTTGCCCCAATTCTCGGAGGGGTGAGCTAAGATCATCGAGATAGCCTCGCGGGGAGCCGGCGCGGGAGCGCCCCGGAGGCGAACGCAAATCCCACGCTACGCTCGTAGAAGCTCCTCGAGTCGCCTCTTCGGATGCGGGTTCGACTCCCGCCGCCTCCACCAATGGTTTGACGGCGTTGTTCCCCCATAGAGTGTCATCCCTCAGAGGTTGGACATATGATATCGTGGCTGCGGGAGTATCCGCGGACCACGATGCGCCGGTGAAGGCAGGCCGAAGGGGGTGGCAATATGGCAGAGATCACCAAGCCCAAGTCCGGTTGGTTCGGCGGCAGCTGGTGGTGGATCCTCATCATCATTGCTATCATCATCATTCCATTTTTCTTCATATTCTTCCTCTTTCCGATGAACGCGTGAACCGCCCGGTCAATGGATGAGATGGCGGCGCGGGACGAGGGACTGGATGAGGGACCGCGAGAGACCGCGAATGGGGCGCCCGCATGAAGGGCGCAAAGGCTTGCACCGAAGAACCGGGGAGATCTGCGACGGGTGTTCGCGCTCCCCGGCTTCTCCATTCGCCGGTTTCGGGTGAGCCAAAGCCGTGCCGCGGCGCACGCCCGCGGCGTCGCCGGCCTCACCCTTCGCCGCGGAGGACCTCCGGCCACACCGCCTTAAGTTGCATGTCGTCGGCGATTCCGTGCACGCCGACGTACAGGTGGTGTCTGGCCGCATCCGTGAAGTACCCACGCTTTCCCCCGAGTACTTCCGACATGTTCCGAGCTTCGGGCAGCGCCTCAGCATCAAGGATGACGTGCGAAGGGGGAGTGTCGCATCCCCAAAGCCTGATCACGCCGAGGGGAAGCGTACACGGGTAACGCTCGTCACAGGCGTTCACAGCGACGCGCAACACCCTGCCGGAGCCCCGTCCCGCCCCGCCAGGGCGGCCTGGGAGTCCTTCCTCCGCCATCGTCAGCTCGTATCTGATCTCCACGAACCCGAACGCCCCGGACATGTAGTCCGTGGTTTCCCCGTCGTCCACGTACATCTCGAACGCGCGCTCCGGAACGCGGACCGAGGGGTACACGTCGACGAGCTCCAGCGCCTGGGGGACCTCTCCGACGAAGTTCATCTCTCTGCCATAAGGGACGATCGCTCCCTCCCGGTAGAAGAGGGGGATTCGCTCGAGGGGCGCGTCGGCGATGACGCACCGTCCGCCGCGCACCTTCTCGCCTGTGTGAAAGTCCACCCATTCACCTTGAGGCAGGTACACCTTGCGGCACGAAGACCCGGGATGGTACACGGGGGCGACGAGGATGTCCCGCCCCAGCATGAACTGGTCGAAGGCGGCGCGGGCCTTGTCGTCTTCGGGGAACTCCAACACCATGGCGCGCATGGCAGGGATACCCTCTTGGGTCGACTCGCGCATGAGCGTGTAGATGTAGGGCAGGAGCCTGTACCTGAGCCTTATGTGGTCCCGGCATATGGACGTATACGGCTCACCCAGCGAGTATGGTTCCTGTGGGCGGCTTCCGAGCGAGCTGTGATTGCGGAAGAAAGGCGTGAACGTCCCGAGCTGGGTCCATCTTGCCACAAGCTCGGGATCGCTGTCACCGGAGAAGCCCCCGACGTCGGTCCCCACGAACGACACACCGGACATCCCCAGGTTCAGACACATGGGCACCGCCATCATCAGGTGCTCCCACCAGCTCGAGTTGTCTCCCGTCCAGATGCACGCGTGGCGTTGTATCCCGGCGTGCCCGGCCCTGCTGATCACGAACGGGCGCACGCCCGGCAAGAGCTCTCGGAATGCCTGAGAAGTCGCTTCGCTCATGAAGTTGGCGTACGCGTTGTGGACCTGCGCATGCGGCACCTCCTCGCCAGGCTCCCCGTGCAGCGCTTGCCCAGGCATGGTCTTCGTCGGAGTATCGAAGCACGAGGGTTCGTTCATGTCGTTCCATATGCCGCGCACCCCCGCATCGAAGAGCGCCCTGTGCTGCACCGCCCACCACGTCCGCACGTCCTCGCGGGTGAAGTCAGGGAAGGACACGGGCCCCGGCCACACGCTCGCTACGAATACCTTCCCGCCCGGCAGCTTCACGAAGCAATCCCTGCTCACACCTTCCCGGTACACCTTGTAGTCGGGGTCCACCTTGACCCCGGGGTCGACTATGGCGACGACCTTGAATCCCATAGCGGCGAGTCGCTTCATGAGCTCCGGCGCGTCCTTGAATTCTTCCGGATCGAAGGTGAAGACGCGAAAGCCGTGCATATAGTGGATGTCGAGGTATATGGCGTCGCAGGGGATGCCGCTTCTTCGGAAACAGGAAGCGACCTCCTCAACCTGCTGCTGAGCGTGATAGCTGAAGCGGGACTGGTGGTACCCGAGCGCCCACAGGGGTGGCAGGCTCATACGGCCAGTCAGCTCGGTGTACCGTCTCAAGACACCTTTCGCGTCCGGCCCGGCGAAGAAGTAAAAGCAGAACGTCTTCTCGTCCGTGGCAAACAGGTACTCGTCACGCGAGGATTTGCCCATGTCGAAGAAGCACCGAGCGGCGCTGTCGAGGAACACACCGTAGGTGCCTTGCCGCGAGATCCTCATGAAAAATGGGATGGAGACGTACATCGAGTCGGTGGAGGGCGTGTGCGGGTTCGCGTCGGTGTTCCAGAGCGTCATGGCGGAGCCGCGTTTGTCGAGGAACCCGGTGCGCTCGCCGAACCCGTAGAAATGGTCCGCCGCGTCCAGGATCTTGGTGCATCCGGCGCCTGTGCCGCGCCATCCCATCCCGTACCTAGGGCTCTCCATGCAGATGGGCGTGCCGTCCGGTCTCAGGAAATCGATACGGACAGGTGTCTTCGCAACTCTCACCAGGACCGCGTCGGTCCGCAGCCATACGGCTTCGGGGCGATCCTCTATTGTCGCCGCCACCTGGGGCCAGGAGAGCTTTGTAGCAGCGTATGATCTCCGCGGGCGGGTCGCCTCGGCGCCGGCGCCCGCCCGCTGGGGACTTACCGGGTCCATTTCCACTCGCACGAGATCACTCGCGATGAGCCGTACCTCCACGCGCGCGCTATCTGTTTCCACGATGGCGCCGCACGCATCAATTCGGCATGTCCGTGCAGAACCGATGAGTTCGAGACGCTTCGCCACGTTCAGTCAGCCTCCCATTCCGGCTGCTGGAAAAGCCGGGACAGATTAGGCGTACCCTCATGACTCGGGCCGGCTCCGCCGCACCCTCCGTACACGCAACAGTCCCATGATTCTCCGCGGCTAGGGGAATTCCTGCCATAGCGTGCCGCCTTCGCAGGCCGCTGCGGACTCGAGCTCGCCGACAACGCCCCACCCGTTCTTCATTTCTCGTGTCGAATGGCGTATAATCGGGGTGGCCTCGATAACCGCATTCAGAGAGACACGCGAAAAGCCCGGCGCGTCCCCGCGGCCATGATAGGCGGGAGGGAAGCGCGGCCGGGCGGCGAGCGACGGCGGAAAGCGCGGCGCACGGGGGTGTTCAGATGGGAGAGAGAGACCAGCAGAGCCGGGGGAAGACGCGCCTTGAAAGAGACTTGCTCGGAACACGTGAGGTTCCAGATGACGCGTACTACGGGATCCAGACCCTGCGCAGCGCAGAGAACTTCCAGATCACGGGTCTCAGGATGCATCCCGCGCTGGTGACGTCCTTCGCGATGGTCAAGAAAGCGGCTGCCCTTGCCAACATGCGCATGGGGTACCTTCAGAAGGATGTGGCCCGCGCCATCGTGCAGGCCGCCGACGAGGTCGTGGCAGGCGGCTTGCGGGACCAGTTCATAGTCGACGCCATCCAGGGTGGAGCGGGGACTTCCATGAACATGAACGTCAACGAAGTGCTGGCGAACCGGGCCATCGAGATCCTGGGAGGCAGGAAAGGCCAGTACGACATGGTCCACCCATTGAACCACGTGAACATGTCGCAGTCCACGAATGACGTGTTTCCGACCGCGGCGAAGCTCGCCATGCTGCAGCAGGTGCATCCGGCGATCAAGACCCTGAACAGGCTCGTCCACGCCCTCAGAGAGAAGTCCGAGGAATTCAGGGACGTCATCAAGATGGGGCGCACGCACCTGCAGGACGCCGTCCCCATCACCCTCGGCCAGGAGTTCGGCGCGTATGCAGGGGCGGTCAAGCGCGACCTGGAACGCATCGCCCGGAGCGCCGACGGGTTACTCGCGATCAACATGGGCGCGACGGCGGTGGGGACCGGCCTGAACGCTGACCCTGAGTACATGAGGCTCGTCGTGGAGGAGCTCGAGAACATCACGGGATACGCGCTTCAGCTTGCAGAGAACCTCGTGGACGCCACGCAGAACGTCGACCTCTTCACAGAGGTCTCGTCCTCCATAAAGATGTGCGCCATCACGCTCTCCAAGATCGCGAACGACCTGAGGTTGCTGGCGTCGGGTCCGTTCGCGGGCCTCAAAGAGATCAACCTTCCGCCCGTCCAGCCGGGATCGTCCATCATGCCGGGGAAGGTGAATCCAGTCATCCCTGAAGCCGTGAACCAGGCGGCGTTCCAGATCATCGGGAACGACGTGACCATAATGCTGGCAGCGCAGGCCGGGCAGCTCGAACTCAACGTTTTCGAGCCCGTCCTCGTTTTCAACCTCCTGCAGTCGATAGACATTCTGAGGAACACGGTGAACACTTTCGTCAACAAGTGCGTCACGGGGATCACGGCGAACGAAGACCGGTGTCGCGCAGTGGTCGAGAACAACGTGGGCATCCTTACGGCCTTGAACCCTTACCTGAGCTATGACACGGTCTCCGCGATCGCCAAGGAGGCCCTGGCGTCAGGCAAACCCGTGAGGGACCTCGTTCTGCAGACTGGCCTCCTGACTGAGGATGAACTCAACCTCATACTCAGCCCGGAGCAGATGACCCGCCCTGGTATCGCGGGCGCGAGCCGGCTCCGTGAGAAGTTGCTTGCTTTCGGCAGGAAGCAGGCGGCCGATGGTGAACTCGGGAAAGACCGTGGCGCCGGGCAGGGAGGACCAGGAGAAGCGGGAGATGAGGGGGCCTCGGCCGCTCCAGGGGCGGACAGGGATCCTTCCGGGCCTGAGGAGCATTGACATCACATCGATGGATCGATGGCATCTGCCGGCGTCCGCAGACGCGGGAGCCGTGCCGCCACAGGCCGTGTGCTGATGACCCTCGCGGGGGCCGGGATGGTTTCTCCATGGTCTGCCGGCCCGTCCGGAGGTGGCCCCCGCCCGGGGGTTATGGCCTCCCCGTGGCGGCGAGACGCGACGCGGGCGTGCGTGCCGAAGACCCAGGCGATTGGGCTGGCGCTCGAGTCTCGGCCGGTGCGGCCGCGCCTTCTTCGGAAGCCCTGCGCTGCCGCGCGATTTCCTCGAGGACTTCCGGGATGGTCACGAAGCGATATCCAAGATCCTTAAGGGCCGTGATTATCTCAGGCAGCGCCTCGACGGTGCCTGTCAAGTCCTCCTCCGGTCCTCCCGACGAGTGGTGCAGGACTATGACGCCGCTCTTGAGCGCGGGCAGCACGTTCTTCAAGATCCGCTCTTTTGAGAGGCCCCACCAGTCCAGCGAGTCGATGGTCCAGAGAACGACTTTCAAGCCTTCTCTTCCGATGGCTTCCACCGCCGGCGGGTCGAGCGCACCGTAAGGCGGCCTCACGACCGCCGGCGCCTGGCCCGCCAATCGAGAAAAGACCTCCTGGGCCTTCCTAAGGTCCATGAGCACTTGCCACGGGGCCATGCGCGAGAGGTTGGAGTGGAAATACGTGTGGTTTCCGATGGCGTGACCCTCGTTGACGATTCGTGTGACCACCTCCGGGTACTTCTCCGCGGCCTGTCCGATGAGGAAAAACGTAGCGCGCACGCCGTGCTTTGCGAGGACATCGAGGATCTTCGGGGTGAAAGTGGTGTCAGGCCCGTCATCGAACGTTATGGCGACGGCCGGCGTCTCGGGAGTCCATTCTCTCACAACGACGTCAGGAAACAGTTTCACGAGGTCCTGCGGCTCCGGCGTTCTGTGCTGTTTCTCCGTGCCGTCGGTGAAGCGCGGAAGGGCAGCCTCTCCAAGCACCCTTGACTGCAGTATGCTGTCGAAGGTCCTGGGGCTCGCCACCATGGCTGCGAGCGCGACAAAGGCGCCGATGACGGCGTAAGCGATGTTCCTCAACGCAGACACCCCCTCGTGGCGTTGTCACGGTTATTATCCCCCGCGACGCCGGACTCTTGTAGCCTGGCCCAATCCAGGGGGCAAGCGGGAGGCTTTGGACGAAGGCGAGGGCTTCGATGGCGCAATGGCGCGGGTCAGCCCCGCGGCGCAGAGAGCCCCCGGCTCTCAAAGTTGCGGCGCAGCACTCGCGTGGAGTTCACTATCGCGGCCAAGGCGACGCCGACGTCCGCGAACACGGCTTCCCACATGGTAGCGACGCCGATCGCGCCGAGCAGGATGAAAGCCGCCTTCATCCCCAGGGCAAACACGATGTTCTGCAGGATCACCGCGCGGGTGCTCCGGGCGATGCAGACCGCTACGACGAGCCTGGAAGGCTCGTCGTTCATGATCACCACGTCGGCGGCTTCGATGGCGGCATCCCTGCCGAGCCCTCCCATGGCGACACCCACGTCCGCGCGGGCGATGACGGGCGCGTCGTTGATGCCGTCGCCGACGAACGCGAGCTTTCGCCGGCTTGGACCGGGCATTTGGGACTCGACCTCCTCGAGTTTCGCCAGCTTCTCCTCTGGGAGCAGCCCGGCGAAGCACGCGTCCATCCCGACGCGCTCCGCAACAGCCTTCGCTGCTGTCTCATCGTCCCCGGTGAGCATGATCACCTTCTTGACTCCGAGCCTTCTGAGGTCCGCCACAGCCTCGGCCGCGTCCGGTCTCACCTCGTCCGAGATGGTGATGTACCCTGCGAACACCCTGTTCACCGCCACGTACACGACGGTCCCCTCGAGGTCGCACGAGTCGTGGTCGACCCTTTCCCTGTGCATCAGCCTGTCATTGCCGGCTATGATCTCCTTTCCGTCCACCAGAGCCCGCACACCGTGTCCCGAAATCTCCTGGTAATCCCGCACTAAGCTGGCTCGCACCGGCCGGCCGTACGCTTCCATGATGGACCTCGCTATCGGATGGGAGGAGTTCGTCTCGGCGAGGGCCGCGAGCTCGAGAACGTCTTCCCTAGAGTAGCCGTTGCGGGCGGATATGCCTGTGACGCGAAACACACCTTTCGTGAGGGTCCCGGTTTTGTCGAACACGACGGTGTGGAGCGAGGTGAGGGCATCGAGTGAGTTCGCCCCCTTCACCAGGATACCGTGGCGTGAAGCGCCGCCTATGCCCCCGACGTAGCCCAAGGGGATCGATATCACGAGAGCGCACGGGCACGAGATGACCAAGAGCACCAAAGCTCGATGCACCCACGTGCCGAGCGCGGCGCCGGGCACGACGACGGGCGGTACGAGCGCGATCCCGAGCGCCGCCAGCATGACCGCTGGTGTGTAGTACTGAGCCAACCTCGTCATGATCTGCTCAGTGCGCGCCTTGCGCGCCGCGGCGTTCTCCACGAGGTTGAGAATCCTGGATACCGCGGACTCAGCCGACGTCCGCTGGACGCGAAGGTCGAACGTGCCTCCCTGGTTCACCATGCCTGCAAGCACCTTCTCGCCGGGCTCCACCCTCACGGGGGTGGGCTCCCCCGTGAGCACGGACGCGTCGACGAAAGACGACCCTTCGATGACCTCGCCGTCGAGGGGGACTCGCTCCCCAGGTTTCACCTGCACGACATCGCCGACCTGGACGTCCTCCGGGCTGACGGTTTCGAGCCTGTCACCGGTCTTGAGGTTGGCGACGTCGGGACGGATGTCGAGAAGAGCGCTGATGGCCCGGCGGGACCGCCCCACGGCGGCCTCTTTAACCAGCTCGCCGACGTCATAGAAGAGCATGACGGCTACGGCCTCGGGCAATTGGTGGATGAGGATGGCTCCGAGAGTCGCTGTCGTCATGAGGAAAGTCTCATCGAACAGCTCGCCCCGTATGAGGTTCTGCACGGCGGAGCGGACCACTTTGCCGCCGACGAGGAAGTACGCGGAGAGAAAGATGGGGTACTCAAGGACTCGGTACACACTGTCGTGAAGCGCCTGTTCGGTCAGGAGTCCTACGATGAGGAGCGCCCCCGCCCACACAGCCGTCCCGAGCCGTTTTCTCATGTCACCCGTGCCTTCCTCGAGGCCCGCGGTGGCATTCGCGCGCACCTCCGGGCGTTCCTCCGCCCGCTCGCCCTCACGCGCGTGCTCGCCTTCGTGCCTACGGCCGCCCGAGCGACCGGTCAGGTGGTCGGCCTCGCGCTCCTCTCGCCCGGCAAGCGTGCGGCATGTGCTGCATCTCCCGTCTGACGTATCCATCCTGTCGTTCTCTCCTTGTTCCGGTGATGGGGGCAGGGCCTTTCTGGGGCCGGCGGACTGGTCGCCGTCACCTGCTCTCCGCGAAGTGTTCCTGAGCCTGCCTGATCATGTCCACGATGTGCTGGTCGTCCAGCGAGTACCACACAGTCTTGCCTTCACGCCGGTACTTGACGAGGCGCAGCGCGCGCAGGAGCCTCAGGTGGTGCGACACGGCGGGAACGCTGATGTCCAGGATCTGGGCCAGGTTGCACACGCAGAGCTCTTCGAGGGACAGGAGGTAAAGGATCTTGGTGCGGGTCTCGTCACCAAGCGCCTTGAATATCTCGGATAGTCCGGAGACCTCGAGGAGCCTGTCTTTGAGCCCGGCGGCCTTGTCGCCCGAAGGCGTGAACACGTCGCAGACGTCGTTGGCGGGCATGCTTTCATCCCCTCGCTATGCGTCGGTCGCTCAGAATCCCTGCCGATCACGCGGCCGGCACTCTGGCAGTGAAACGGTTCCGCTGGATTAAACAATTGCTTAACTATAATGTAGTTCCGCGGAACGCGATATGTCAATGGCACGTTCTGGAGGAAGTCGCCTGGAAAGGATCGCCTTGGTGCGGTCTTGGCAAGATAAGGTGCGCGAGGTATACTATTTGGTAGCACGTAAGATTGGGGACACGAAGGATGGGCTTCAGAACTCCGGCCGCCTGTGCCGGGTGGAGGAAGGGAGGCGACACGAGTGGATTTTCCTGGCGCTGACGCCGGCGTCCGCTGCGAGGGCGGTTCGTCTTCGCACGTCGACGATGTGGAGATGCTGCTCGCGCGGATCGAGCGCCTCATGCGGACCCAGGGCAGGGCGGAACTGGCGGACCTCGGTGTCACGAGGGACCAGTTCCACGCGCTGCTCGTCCTCTACGGAGCCGAACTCACCATGGGTGAGCTGAGCGAGCGGCTGGGCGTGACGTGCAGCACAGTCACAGACCTCGTGGACCGCATGGAGCGGGCCGGCCTCGCCGAGCGTGTCCGTGACGACGAAGACCGGAGGGTCGTGCGCGTGAGGATCACAGGTGGCGGAGAGGCGGTGCTCGGCAGGGTCCGGGAAAGGCGGCGGAGATACCTCGGCCGCGTTCTCGCGGCGATGACGGAAAAGGAACAGTCCACACTCAGGGACCTGCTCGCTAGGGTGTACTCGCTCCTGTCACACCAGCCCGGCCCGTGACCCGCACACCCCCAAATGAAGGTGAGAATCTGCAATGAGCGATTTGGAAGAAGTCGAACTACGGATGACGCCTCTCGTCGCGGTCGACGCCGCCCCGGCGATCAGGCGGCGCGTGATCGACCTCGCGGGGCCGGCCCTCGTGGAGATGTTCCTCGTCACCCTCGTGGGAATGGCGGACATGATAATGGTGGGTAGGATAGGCCCCGCAGCCATTGCCGCCGTGGGGCTCACCAACCAGCCAATGTTTCTCGCACAAGCGGTGTTCATGGCCCTCAACGTCGGCACGACGGCTGTCATCGCCCGTGCTATCGGGGCGGGAATGAGGCCGGTGGCGAACAATGCCCTCAGGCAGAGTTACATGCTCACGATCGTCATGGGAGTCGGAGTGAGCGTGCTGGGGGTTGTGTCCGCACGCGACGTGATGGTGCTGATGGGTGCGGAGGATGACGTCATCCCCCTGGGCGTCGCGTACATGCAGATAGTCGCGGCCGGTCTCGTCTTCATGCTCCTCACCATGAGCGTCGCCGCGGCGCTGCGGGGAGCGGGCGACACGAAGACGCCGATGAAGGTGAACACGTTCTGCAATATCCTCAACGTCATCGGCAATTACCTCTTGATATACGGAAAGCTGGGCTTCCCGAGGATGGGCGTCGCGGGAGCGGCGCTTTCGACCAGCATATCGAGGGCTGTTGCGTTCATCCTCATCCTGCGGGCGGTGACAGGCGGCAGGTTCGTTCTGCACCTCACAGGGCCTGTGCGACTCGACATCCCGCTAATCCGGCGCATCGTAAACGTAGGCGTTCCCGCAGCCATCGAGCAGATCATTCTTCGGGGCGGCCAGCTTGCTTACCTCAGAATCGTGGCTGGGTTCGGAACGACCGTGGTGGCTTCCCACCAGATCGCCATGAACATCCTGGGACTTTCTTTCATGCCGGGTCAGGCCTTCGCTGTGGCGGCGACGACCCTCGTGGGGCAGGGTCTCGGTGCGCGAAGGCCCGATCTCGCGGAGAAGGGGGCGCTCGAGACCCGCCGCATCGGCGTGATTGTTTCCGGATTCATGGCATTCATTCTCATCCTCTTCGGCCGGTATATTGCCATGCTGTACTCCAACGATCCCGCAGTCGTGGCGAAGACCGCCCTTGTCTTGCGCATAATCGGTCTCGTGCAGCCGGCCCAGTCCACCCAATTCATCCTCGCGGGCGGGCTACGTGGGGCTGGCGATACGAAATGGCCGCTGTACTCCACGGCCGTAGGGATCTGGGGCTTCAGGGTCGCGCTGGGATACGTGCTTGCGGTTGTCTCACACATGGAGCTCGTGGGTGCATGGATTGCAATGGCAGTCGACCAGATCGTGCGGTCCGCGATCATCACCTTCCGGTTCCGTGGCGGCAAGTGGAAACTCGCGAGACTGTGAGGGGCTGAAGAATCCGCCGCCGGCTTGACAAGGCGTCTCGAAGGAGCGTAAGCTGAAGCGGGGAGGGATCTCCAGCGAGGATTCATCGCGATTCATGTCGGCATCCGGGAAAGGAGATGATGAAGATGGACGCTGACCCGGGGAGTAGCAGTGGCAAAAGAGCGGCGCACGCGGCGCCAGCTGGTGCGAGATGTCCGTCTTCGTCGTTTCCCGGAGCGGGGTGAGCCTGGCACGTCACGCGCCCTTGGCTCGTCGGGATGACGGGTCAAGGGCGTTTTCATGCATGGGATGCCCAGCGTTTGCATCACCCTCCGTTCGGCACGCCCGCACCGGCGCGCAGCTGCGCCGAGCCGCAGCGGGCGCCTCGCCCAGCACGCAAGGCCGCTCGCAAATCACCAACGATGCCGCAAAGGAGGGGATTCCAGTGGCCATTGAACTCACGAAGAGGGTAGCGGAACTCCTCACTGAAAAGGACTACATGAGCGTCAAGCGGACCCTCGAGAAGTGTCATCCTTCTGATATCGCAAGGGTCATTGACGAATTGTCCCCGGAAGCCACTGGGTTCGTATTCAGGCTTCTTCCCAAGGACCTCGCCATCGAAGTTTTCGACTTCATGGACGTTGACAAGAAGCAGGTCCTGCTGCGCTCCCTGGGCGGAGACATGGTGGCGACTCTCCTCAACGAGATGAGCCCGGACGACCGGACTGAGCTGTTCGAGGAACTGCCGGCCAAGGTGGTCAAGAAGTACCTCTCGCTCCTGTCCGAAAGGGAGCGGCACGTGGCCAACATGCTCCTGGGCTACAGAGAGGAGTCCGCGGGGCGCCTCATGACCACGGACTTTGTCGACCTCAAGGAGGATCAGACGGTCGACGAAGCCCTCGCGCACGTGCGAAAGACAGCTCCGGACAAGGAGACCATATACCACCTGTACGTCATATCCCGGGACAGGCGGCTTGTGGGCGGGCTCTCGCTGAAGACGCTCATGCTGGCGCCGGGGGACAGGCTCGTCCGGGAGATAATGCATCCGGACGTGGTGAGGGTCTCCACCGACACCGACCAGGAGGAGGTCGCCCGGGTCTTCGAGGACTACGGGTTCCTTGCCGTGCCCGTGGTGGATAGAGAGGACCGCCTCGTCGGGATCATCACCCACGACGACATCCTCGACGTCGTGCGGGAGGAAGACACCGAGGACATTCACATAATGGGCGGCCTGGGTGCTCCCGAGGAGGAGTACTTCAGGATGAGCCTTGCGGACAACGTTAAGAAGCGGGTGGGCTGGCTCGCGCTGCTCATCCTTCTAGAGAGCTTCTCCAGCAACATCCTCAAGGTCTACTCGGCTTCCCTCGAGGCCGCGGTAGCACTAGCGTTCTTCATACCCACGCTCATCGACACGGGGGGAAACACCGGCACCCAGTCGGCCACGCTCGTCATCCGCGGCATGGCCACAGGCGAGATAGACCTGCGGCAAGGGTTGAAGGTCCTGCTCAGGGAATGTGGCACCGGGGTGGTGCTGGGACTTCTGCTCGGCGCTTTTGCCTACGTACGGGCTTATCTCACGCAGGCCGACGTGCGAATCGCCTTTGTCGTCGGGCTGTCGCTTCTCGTCGTGACAACCATATCCAATGTGGCCGGCGCGTTCTTGCCGCTCGCCGCCAAGCGGCTGCGCGTGGACCCGGCAGTGATGGCCGGCCCGTTCATCACCACCGTCGTTGACGTCATCGGGCTCATCGTGTACTTCGAGATCGCGCGCATCGTGATAGGCGTAGGCAGCTAGAACTAGGTTCCCGGTCTCCTCGCGATTCACCTGGCGCGCCGGGTTGCCGGTGGCTGGAGGCAAGCGTCCGACACCGGCGACCCTGTTTTCACGAGTCAGGCCGTGCGGTCCTCCCGGGCGAGACTCCGCATCAGAGATACGAGCCTTGCGATCTCGTCACGCGACGCCCGGAAGGCCGCCGGGTCCCTAAGGGCTCCCCCCTGATCCAGCGCCTTCCGAAGCGCGGCGTACGCGCGGTCGAGTTCCTCGCCGGCAGCTTTCAGTGAGAGCACCCGCTCGTGTTCCGCGCTCCCGCCCGGGGTGACCGTCGTCTCCCCGCTCACAAGGTCCAGACTGTCCCCTCTTTGGGGAACACCCGCCCACACTCCTAGAGCGTTCGTCAGGGTCGCTGCGAACGCCTGCGCCGACTCTTCCTCGCCATGCACTACGAAGACCCTCCGGGGCTTGCTGCGAAGGCTTTTCACCCAGTAGAGCAGGGTGTCGCGGTCAGCATGAGCTGAGTATCCGTCTATCGATTCTATCGACGCTTTCACGGCCACGTCTTCGTTGAATATCCTGACCTTCGTGGCTCCGTCTTGAAGGAGGCGGCCGAGCGTGCCTCGGGCTTGGAATCCGACGAAGAGCACGGTGCACTCGGGTCTCCAGAGGTTGTGTTTCAAGTGGTGCTTGATCCGGCCGAAGTTGCACATGCCGCTGGCGGAGATGATCACGGCGCCGCTGGTGATGTCGTTGAGGGCACGAGACTGCTCGGCGGTCTGCACGTACTGGAGCCCGGGGAAGTCGAACGGGTCGCCTCCGGCCTCGATGAGGGCCGTGGTCTCGACGTCGAACTCGTCTCGATATGCGCTGAACACCTCGGTGGCGGACACGGCCATGGGGCTGTCGATGAACACTCTCACCGGTGGGATCTCCTGCTTGTAAGCGAGCGTGGCGATGTCGTGCAGGACGTCTTGGGCGCGCGCCACGGCGAAGGCTGGTATGATGACGTTTCCGCCTCTCGACCACGTGTCGTGGATGACTTTCTGGAGCTTCTCCATGCTGCCCATATGGTCCTCGTGAACCCGATTCCCGTAGGTCGATTCCACCACGAGGAAGTCGGCATCTGACACGAACTCCGGGTCTTTGATAATGGGCTGGTTCACGTTGCCAAGGTCTCCCGAGAAGACGATCTTCAGCTCGCCGGCGGCGAACGCGGGCGCGGAAGCGGAGGCGGGAGCGGAAACGGGGATGGGACCCGCGACGGACTCGGGGCGGCGCAGGTACACCTCGATTATGGCTGACCCGAGGATGTGTCCGGCATGCCGGAACCTCACCGCTACGTCCGGGGCCACCCTCACCATCTGACCGAAAGGAACGGCCTCGAAGCGCGAAAGGCCTCGCTGCGCGTCGTCCACGGTATAGACCGGCTCGAACGGGACTTCGCCCGCCCGGCGGGCCTTGCGTTGCTGCCAGCCGGCCTCGAGTTCCTGGATGTGTGCGCTATCCAGGAGCATTATCTTGCAGAGATCGATCGTGGCGGCGGTGGCGTATACCTTTCCTTTGAACCCCTCCCGGACCAGTCGCGGGATGAGGCCGCTGTGGTCGATGTGCGCGTGAGTCAGGAGGACGAAGTCGAGGCCCGACGGGTCGAACGGGAAGGGGACGCGATTGAGCTCCTCGAGTTCGTCGTCCCCCTGGAACATCCCGCAGTCTACGATGAACTTCGTGACCCCGGTTTCGACGTAGTGGCACGACCCAGTCACGGTGCGGGTCGCACCCACGAATTCAAGTTTCATGGGGCGGTCATCTCTCCTCTCCATCGATTGGCTTCCTGCGCTGCAGGCAGGTCCGGGCACGCGCCGGAGAGTCTGGAGCTCCTCGAGCGAAGGCAGTCGCGCCGCGGAGCGCTGCGCACCGGCGCCCAGCCGTCAGCGGGCGATACGTCCCAACTCAATACTTTCCGGTCGAGTCGCGAAAATCCTGCTACAACCCGGTCCGCGAGGAGGCGCAGCGGGTGGGGGACGACCCGCGAAAGCGGCGGTCTCTCTGCGTCGGCGCGTCGCCCGTCGCACACGGCGCGCGCGCCGCGGGTGCGCGCTGCCTGCCCGGCGCCCGCCCCGCGCGTGCAGAATAAGCCAGCTTGCCACGACATACCATTTGTCAGAGATGATTGTTCACATCCGGATCCAAAGACCCGGGAGGTGGCAAGATGCTGGTGATAACTAGACGGGCGGTCGTCCTCGTTGGCGCGTGCGCCGCGTGTCTCGTGTTGGGCCTCGGGTTTCTTGCCGGACGCGGCGTGGAATGGGCCATCGACCGCCATGTTCCCGTGACCGAGTCCATCCTGGTGCTGCCCAAGACCACCATGCCCCTCTTCTACGTCAAGACGGAAGAGCCGGCCCTTGCCCTGACCTTCGACATCAGCTGGGGGCACGAGACCGCGCCGCGTGTGCTCGGGATCCTCCGCGAGAAGAACGTGAGAGCCACGTTCTTTCTCTCAGGACCGTGGGCGAAGAGACACGCCGAGATCGTTCAGGAGATCGTGCGGGCAGGCCACGAAGTCGGCAGCCACGGTGACGCCCATGTCAGCCTCAGCCGCTATGACCGGTCGGTGGTCGAGGACAACATCAGGACGGCCCACGAGGACCTGCTCAACGCGGCGGGAAGAGTCGCTCCATTCTTCCGTCCCCCTAACGGCGACTACGATGACGTGGTCGTGGAGGTCGCGAAGGCCTGCGGATATGAGACCGTGATATGGGCGGTGGATTCCCTCGACTGGAAGAATCCGGGGGCTGACTTCATGGTGGATCGGGTGCTAAAAGGGGCTTTCAAGGGCGCCATCATCCTCATGCACGCGAGCGATTCGAGCAAGCAGATTCACGAGGCCCTTCCCCGTGTGATCGACGGCCTGCGTGAGAAGGGCTACAGGCTGGTGCCTCTTTCGGAGCTGCTGGCACTGGGGGAGCCTGGTCGCGACGATCCGAGGTAGCTTGGCGCGCTCCTTCAGGTCGGGCTCGCGTGTGTCACCGGGTCGGTGAGTAGAGACAGAGGATCCCTATGTTCGTATAGCTCGTACACTTCTCGGCGGCGGGAAGGGTCCGCACGATTCGGAAGTCGAACCTTCGAAAGCCTTTCGACGCGACTATGTTCTCTATGACCACGTCCGCCACCTTTACCGGGCGCTGGCCGCCTATGAATATGACCTCCGCTCGCGTGCCAGGGCCGATCTTGCCAGAGTTTATGTCCACGAGCACATCGTACGAGATCTCGCTCGGCCTGTATGCGAGGTGGTACATGCTGCCGGCGCCCAGGGTCCGAAGGTTATCCACGGTCCACTGGATCTTGACCACCATCTGGAGCACCCTCGGGCGCGGCACCTCAGGCTCCATCGGAAGCGCCTCCTGCCCCTGCCTTGCCTCCTCGAATTGCCCAGCCACCGCCTTAATCTGCGACGCAGCAAGGGGGGTTCCAGTATACGATATGCTCCCATTTCGCCCGGCGTGAGAAGACTGCAGCGGGCGGCGCGGAAGCTGGCGGCGGGACCGGGGGCGGTCGCCGGGAACTTGCCGGAGCACCATCTTTTGCGTAATCTATACGCCCGACGCTGGCGGGAGATACTATGCAAAAGACCCAGCATGTGCTGGTAGGGTAGGAGGATCGACGACGATGGCGCTTGAGACCTTCCATGCTTCGGTGCGCAGCGCGGGACAAGGGCTTCTCTGCAAAGCGAATGTCCGTGGCTTCGAGGTTGCCATGGACGAGCCGAAGGAGCTGGGCGGCGGGGATCAGGCAATGAACCCCGTGGAACTCCTGCTTTCGGCCCTAGGGGGCTGCATCACCATATGCGCTGTGGCGTTCGCGCCGGCGTGCGGCGTGAAACTCGACGATTTCCGCGTGGATCTCGAGGGTGACCTGGATCCCGACGGATTCATGGGAAAGCGCGCGGATGTGCGGACGGGCTTTCAGCACATCAGGTTCACGATGAACATCAAGTCCGCTTCGCCCGAGGAGAACATCCGCAAGCTCGTCAACATGATCAAGTCGCGCTGCCCAGTGTCCGACACCCTTCAAGGGGTGAAGGTCGACGGGACCTTCAAGGTTTCTCGTTGATTTCTGCGGAACCAGCACGCAAGGCCGACGTTTTCCAGGCCCCGCACCGCGGGCCCGGGTTGTGTCGACCCGGGTCCGCGCCGCGCTCTCGCGCGTCGCCGCACCCATGAAGGAAAGCCAGAACAAACGTTTAACTTACTAATTGAGCGTGGAGCGACGCCCCCGGCTCTCGCGAAGGGCTGCCTACCGGCTGAAGAGAGTGTGATGCCCGGCTGGCTCGTGCGTCCTTAGGCCGGCAATGCCTGAGTCGGGCAGCCCTCGGCGTGCGCCGCCTTTCCCGCGGACCGTGCCGCCGAATCACGCCTTGGAGACGTCAAGGCGTCCGCGACAGTGAGCGCGTCGCGCGTTGACAGGGCGGTTCCCGCGGAGACCGCGGTCCTGCTGTCGGGGCGCGCATTCACACGCCGGGCGCGGTGATCATCGGAAATGTCCAGCACTCTTTGTCGAGCGAAGGGCCTCGAAAGTTCAACGGGCTTGTCCGAGACTTCCGACTGAACTGAAACACTGAGTGAGCAGGAGGTGGTGGATGCGTGCCGGCCGATGACGTCCTGGTTCGCGGAGGGACTGTGGAGGAGGCTGTTGAGAAGGCCTCGAGGGTTCTGCAAGCGAGCCCATCGGAAGTGGAGTATGAAGTCGTACGCAACACAGACGGCGGCCAATTCGACTCAGGAAAGCATGAGGTCTTGCTCAGGGCATGGAGAACAGGGAAGGTCGGCGGAAATGAGACTACTCAAGGCACCGGGCATGGCCCCCAATGCGGCGGCGGGGATCAAGACGGGACGGTGGAGGTGAAAGGAGGCAGGATTGTAATACGAGACCCCAGGGGATGCGGAAAGCCTGCGACGATCGTCCCCGTCCCTGGGATCGCCATTCGTGTGAACGGCGATGAGCTCGTCGAGCCCCGCACGGTCACTGGCCGCGATTCGGTCACGATTGAAGCGGAGGCCCGAGAGACCGCTCAGGCCGCGGTCGAAGTCACTATCGGCCGTGACCGCCTGACGGCGGAGGTCAGGATCACACCGCGAAAGATCGCCCGGCCTGTCGTGGTCGACCAAGAGCCCCAGACCGTGTTTCGCCCTGTCATCCTCGTGGAGGAGGTCTCCGAGAAGACCATCACTGTGGAGGACGTACAGGCCGCGCTCGAGAGCAGGGGCGTGGTGGTCGGAATCTGCGCGCAGGCTGTGGAGGAAGCGGTTCTGGCTGCAGACGGGCTTGGCCGTGTGGTCGCAAAGGGGATTCCCCCGTTGGAAGGGAAGGACGGCTTTGTGGAGCACCTCGTCGAACTCGAGCCTGTCCCAGTGGTGTGGGAAGAGGGCGAAAGCAGGGTGGACTATTGGGAGCGCTACCGGTTCCCGTTCGTGCGTGCGGGGGAGGTCCTTTCTGTGTTGCACCCGCCGATTCGAGGCACGCCGGGACGCGCCGTCACAGGCGAGACCATTCCGCCGCGAGAGGTGAGAGAAGCGGTGCTCCGGGCGGGGGAGGGGGCCGAGCTTTGCGGTGACGGCACGAAGGTGGTCGCCTCGCGGGATGGCAAGCCGGTGGCGTACGGGACCAGCTACACGTGTGTCGAGGTTGTGCCTGTCATGGTCCATGAGGGCGATGTCGGACTTGCCTCGGGGCACCTGCGGTTCGTCGGCGACATCGTGGTGCGAGGCGACGTGCTCGAGGGCGCGCGCGTCGAGGCGAGCGGCGGCGTGACAGTCCTCGGCTATGCTGCGGGCGCGACGATCAGGGCGGGCGGAGCGGTGAAGGTCAAAGGATCGGTCGTCAACTCACACGTTCGGGCAGGCGGGGTGGCGGGGCTTGCCAGCCGGCTGAGACCCGTTCTCGAGACCATCGATCATATGCTGGCTCGCTGGGAGTCCGCCGTGCAGGCTTCGCCGGATCATGATGGTATGCAGGCAGGAGCGCGAGGACAGCTTTCCGAACTCGGCCGCCTCTCGGGTTCGAGACTTCGTGAACTGGACAGGCTTGCCGCCTCGGTGCGGGAAGTGCTGGATGAGGCTGGAATCGAACTGCCGGCGGAGATCGTCGATGCAGCGGGTTCGCTGGCGAAGATCGCGAAGCGCGTATCAGCCTCGGGCTCGATGGATGCTCCCGGCCCGGATGAGGTGAGCGCCTTGAGGGCCGGCGCGGAGACGGTGACCGGTTGGATTGAGAGGTCATCAAGCGCTGGCGGGGGAATCGTGGTGGGGTACGCGCAGAACAGTGTGCTGGAGTCGGGCGAGGACATACTGGTTGCTGAGAAGGGATGCTACAACTGCAGTCTCCACGCAGCCGAAGGCGTGCGGGTGAAGGGCAACGTCCGCGGAGGAGAGCTCTATGCGGCGCGAAGGGTCCAGGTGGGGAGCGTCGGGACCCCAGGCCAGTGGCCCTGCTCCTCGGTCATCAGGGTGCAGGCCGGCGGCCAGATCCGGGCTGGCGTGGTCTATCCGGGCACGACGGTTCAGGTGGGCGGTGAGTCGTTCGTATTTGAGTCAACTCGTTTCGACGTCAAGGCGTACCTGGACGACCAGGGTACGCTGGTGATCAGGTGAGAGGTGAGAGGGAGGAGAAGACAGCGCTTGCTGAACAAACGAGGGCCGCCAGGGTCTTCGAGGGGATGATGCCTCAAGTCGGGAGCATTTCTGCACCCCTACTCAACCCTTACTCAGCGGGCGCTAGTCTCCGGTCATCGTCAGGATTTCGCCGGGTGCCACGTGCACCCGGCTTTTCTCCTGCAATCGGCAGACACAAGCGCAGCGGCGAAGGGGCCCTGATCGAAATTCTGCGTTGCGGACCAGGACATGCCATAGTATAATCGTAGTGGCCCTCTAGCCAGGATGGAATGTCTGTGCTATAGGCTGCCCGGGAGGATGAATAGATTGTGAAATGTGGCACATACCAGGGGGGGATGTGGGGATAGAGTCTGTGTGTGGGCGGATGTGAAAGGTATCATTTTCACAAAGTCGAAAGGAGATGCAGCGAAAGTGAGAAAAGCCTGCGTGCTACTGGCAGTGGCGGTTGCAGCGGTTGCGCTCATCGGTTCGGCGGTGTTCGGAGCCGAGGCGCCGGCGTACAAGGACGGTTCCTACATAGGATATGTTCCAAACGATCACGGTGACGTGGTCATCGAGGTCGTCATTCAGTTCGGGAAGATAGTCGACGTCAACATGATAAACCCGGACAAACCCCAGACATACAAGCACGAACCCGCCAAGGCCCTGTTCCGTGAGTATCCCCTCATGGTCGTCAAGAACCAGAAGGCCTCGATAGACGCCGTGAGCGGGGCCACGAGTTCGCGTGACGAGTATATGAAGGCGACCCAGATGGCCCTCGACATCGCAAGCGGCAAGTACAAAGGCAACGTGTTCTACGGACTCGCCAAGAACCCGGTGAACGGGCACACCCTTCTTGCAGTGACCGTGCAGGGAAAGAAGGTCACGAAGGTCGAGTTCATAACGAAGAAGACTGACTACGACACGCTCATGCCCGCAAAAGGCGCGGACTACAAGTCGAAGCCCGCGAAGGATTTCTTCGACAACTTCCCGGAGCTGGCCGTGAAGGCGCAGACAGATCTGAAGAAGATCGATGCTGTGAGCGGCGCGACGCACAGCTACCACGAGTACCTGTACGCGTACGAGAACGCCCTGGAGCAGGCCGGCCTGCTCTAGGTGGATACCCAGGTATCTCATGGGCCTACCGGTCCATGGCACCTGGATTGGAACCTCCCAGAGGAACCCGCAGAGGGAAAGGGAGACCTGAAGGAAGCTCGAGAAGCTGAAGCCGGAAAATGGGGCCCGGGAAGGCGCGTGCCCGGAAGGGCCGAGCATCCCGGGTCAGGCATGGTGAAATGAAGGTTGGAGGCCCGGAGCCTTTGGGCGCCGGGCCTCCCGACATGTGAGCGGACGACGTCGACGACGTCACGGGATTATGAGCTGTTGCCCGACCCAAAGGATATTGGCGTCGGTGATGCCGTTCGCCTGCATGATGGCCTGCACCGAAGCGCCGTACCTCAGCGCGATCTGCCAGAGGGTGTCTCCCGGCTCGACGATGTGGGTCGTCCGCTGGGAAGTCCCGCCGGACGACGGGCTGCCGCCCGGCCTTGGGGCCGTCCACGCATCGTCTGAGGCCTGCACGATGATGATCTGGCCCACCCATAGCGCGTTCGCGTCGACGCTCGGGTTGAGTTGAATGAGCCTGTATAGGGTGACACCGTTCTTCACCGAGATCGCCCACAGGGTGTCACCAGGCTGCACGTAGTACACGCGCCCCGGCTGCCCGGATGTCACGGGTGCCGCGGGCTTCGTCGGAGCCTGGTTCCACCACGCTGCCATTGCCGGCCCATTGGGGCCGCGGTATCGGAAAGTGATCCACGCCTGGCGTGCTATCCGATCCGCCACATCAGCCGAGGTGATCTCGCGCACGGAGTTGATGGTCCAGATCATTCCAGGCCCGGGCCCGAAGGGCTGGATGAGTTGAACGATGTAGGCCCTCCCGGAATGCTCCACGAGCACATGGGCTTCACCGGTCCCGGAGTCCTTCTGAACGTCAACCTTGGATATCAGGGTGTATACGTCCTGCGACGGATCGAGTCCGAGACCCGTCCCCTCCTGCCGCGCGACCTGCACCGGGTCGAGCCTCCAGCCGTCCTGCCCCTGGTATACCCGCAGCTGCGCCTGGTACAAGACCTGCCAGTTGAGGCTCACCGGACCGGTCGCGACTTCGGCGGGCGCCGGGGCGGCTGTTCCGCGATAGTAGACCTGACCGTTCTGGCCTGCCCTGAACGACGGATGGGCGAGCGAGTTGAGCCCGGGTTGCTCCTCACCGGGCCCTGCGGCCCATGTCATAGCCGGCAGCGCGAGCGCCGCGACGAGGGCGATTGCCAAAACGACCGAGTGTCTCACCGTACGATGCAAAGGAACTCTCCCCTTTCACAAGGAATGTGGGATGGGAAACAATGCTATTGCGAGTGTCCCAATCCTCTGAGCCATGATACCTGGATAGAGCGGGCTTGTCATCCTTCAGATCCTTCCATGCGAAGGCAGGTCTGCCACATATGGTGTTCTTCCGGCAAGGCGAGTGCGGGCGCCGTCCAACTCCTGGTTCGGTTGGCGTGAGCTGGGCCGTGTGCACAACGAAAGGAATATGCTATTATGGTGTAGCGGGGGACGAGTCAGGGGGGAGGATCATGCTGACGCTAAAGGACATTCAGGGCAATCCCAACTTCCGCTTTCTCATAAGCAAGGCCAACGAGTACCTGTCGCTTCTCGGTTACACTGAGCACGGCCTTCGCCACGTGACCTACGTGGCGACGACGACGGCCTACATTCTGAGAAGCCTGGGGCACGATGACAGGACTGTCGAGCTGGGGGCGATCTCTGGGTATTTACACGATATCGGGAACATGCACAATCGCAAGTACCATGGTCCCACCGGCGCGAACATTGTTTTCACTGAGCTCCGCATGCTTGGAATGCCCCTCGAGGAGATCTGTACCATCACGACTGCCATCGCCAACCACGAAGAGGAGATAGGCATTCCCGTGAGTCCCGTGTCCGCCGCGCTCATCATAGCGGACAAGAGCGACGCGCACCGTACCCGAGTGAGGATGAGGCGGGCGCACGACATCCACGACAGGGTGAACCTCGCGATAACCGACTCATCCCTGGTCGTGGATAGTGCGCGCAAGACTATCACACTGGACATATCCTTCGACACGACGGAGTGCCAGATCATGGACTACTTCGAGATATACCTGACCCGAATGGAAATGTGCAAGCAGGCAGCTTCGCTCCTCGGTTGCAGGTTCAGGCTGGTCATAAACGGTCTGGAGCTTCTCGGACAGGTGCAACGGGAGGCCGCTCCTCGATCGGCCTCAGGAATCGCGTCCTCGCAGGCGGGCGCGTGACGTTGACGGCAACCTGCCTGGCAAACCGTGGCAGGTAGGCCTAGCGGGGCCTGACGAGGCCTAGCAAGGCGAGGCCGGGAACGCGCACCGCGCGCACCGCACTCAGCTGGCGCGGTGCGCTGCGCTCGCCAGGATGCCAGCGAGGATCTCTTTTCCCGCGCCATCCGGGAGGGGCGCAAGGCAACGATTCGCTCGGGCCGCATACCTCTCGGCGACCTGCAAGGCCCGTTGAAGGGCGCCCGACTTCCGCACCAAGGCGATGATGCGCTCGCGAACCTCGCAGTGCCCGTCATCGTTGCGGGACCCCCGACCGCTTCCGTCGGACGCGGCGAGGAGGGCTCTTAACTCGCCGCCGTATCGCTTGCTTTCCAGCGCGTATATCACGGGCAGGGTATATACGCCGCAGACGAGATCGTGCCCGGCGGGCTTTCCCGTGGTAGCCTCGTCTTGGGAGAAGTCCAGGACATCGTCGGCGATCTGGAACGCAATTCCCAGGTGCAGGCCGAACCTGCGAAGCGTGTCCGCCGTCTCTCTGGGGGCCTCGGCCACGAGAGCGCCAGCATAGCAGCTCAATGAGAAGAGCATGGCGGTCTTCTGACGGATCCGCCGCAGGTACTGTCCGAAGGAGATGGCGGTGTCGCCCCTGGCCTCGTACTGCTCGATCTCGCCCTCGCAGACTTCTTGCACCGCCCTGGCAACGGAGGACAGCATTTCAGTGCTTGCGTACTCGGACAGCATTTGGAAGGCGCGCGTGAAGAGGTAGTCGCCGGTAAAGACGGCGACATTGGCTCCATGGCGCGAATGGATGGTCTTGACCCCTCTTCGCGTGTCGGCATCATCCACGATGTCATCGTGCACAAGGGTGGCCATGTGGACCACCTCGATGGCCGAGGCGACCGGCACGAGTTTCGCGGGGTCGGCCTGGCCGAACATGCCCGATGCCAACACGAGGGCCGGGCGGACGCGCTTTCCTCCTGCCTGCAGGAGGGACATCACCGCGCCCGAAATGAGCCTGTGGCCGGTGGAGAGCTGTTCCTCGAGGCAGGCTTCGACTCTCCTGAGACCCTCGGCGAGCTGAGGATGAGACGCCCACCTGGATGCCAAAGATTTCTCCATCAGACTCCTCCATCCCTCACCGCGCCGGGCTTCAGGGCATTCTCGCGATGTGTTGGGCCTGCGCGTCCTCCGGCCACCCCGCGGCGGATTTCGCGAGGGCCCTGGTGAGGAATCTCAGGACGAACCCGGCGGCGATTCCAACGAAGTAACCTGTGGCGACTCCAGCCACCAACAGCACGGGCAGGTAGCTGTACACGCCCATGGTACCCACGACGACTCCGGCGACGAAGAGCTGGCCGATGTTGTGGGATATCGCCCCCAGGACACTCACACCCACGAGGCCGAAGACGCTCCCCAGTCGCTTGTGCGCGACGGACATCACGGCGGTCGCGAGCGCGCCTCCGACAATGCTGAAAGCGAAGCTCGTGAGGGCCCCTGAGAGGAGCGACCCGAGAAACGTGCGCAAGACGACCACGACGAACGCGTCGGCCGTGCCGGAAAGCACGATTACCACTAGCGTGACTATGTTCGCGAGGCCCAGCTTAGCCCCGGGAACCATGAAAGGCACCGGTATGAAGCTCTCGGCCACGTAAAGCACGAGAGCAAGCGCAGTGTACATGGATATGTGCGTCAATCTCCGTGTTCTCGTCATCCCACAGGGAACATGCGCGTGTTGCCCGGCCACCGGTGCCCGCGCAGAAAACCCTTTTCCTCCCTTTGGCTGGCCGAGTGATTGTGGGCAGGCCCCTCGTCGTCCTCAATGCGCGACTCCGTCGAGCGCGGGCCCCGGTTCCGGGGCCCGGGGTCCGCCTTGAATCTTCACCACCACTCTGTTGGGAAGGCACACAATGAGTTCGCCGGGACGGTCGATCCAGCCGGTCTTGACGCACACCTTGTCAGGGCAGTCCGACGCAAGGACCCTGGCGCGCCCGTCCTCCGCGATCTCCACTGTCACAGTGCGGCCCCCGCCTGCAGGGACGTCCACAGTCATGACCTCTGTGACCTGTGAGAAGGGCACTGTGCGGAAAGGCCGGTTGTCGACCTCTATTGTCACCTCTCGCGCGCTGACTGCGTCCTGCTGCCGACTCCGACCGATGCTCTGGCCCGCGAGAATCGTGGCGGCCGCGCTCACGATGACCAGCGTGAGTATGAGATCAGCTTTCTTGAACGTCTTCAAGACCATAGTACTTGACCGTCCACCCGCTACTGATTTCTATCACCCCCCGGAGCCCCGGGGAAACGATCACCTGCCGGTCTTCGGTGACTATCACCGCTTCGACACCGGTAAGGTGTGTGACGAGACTCATGCCATCCGACGGCCCTAGAAGGAACACGGTGGTTGACAGAGCGTCCGCGTCCACCGCGTGGCGCGCGACGATCGTTGCGCTCACTATCCCCGTCTCGGCGGGGTATCCTGTGTCCGGGTCGATTATGTGGTGGTACCGTGTTCCGTCTTGCTCGAAGAACCGTTCGTACGTGCCCGACGATACCACGGCCATGTCGCGCACAGGTAACACCGCGAAAGTCGCGCCGCGCTCCTTCCACGGATCCTGTATCCCCACCCGCCACGGCGAGCCGTCGGGCCTCGAGCCGACCACCAGGATATTCCCGCCCAGGTCGATGAAAGCGCTCTTCACACCGTGCTCCACCAGAGCCTCCGCCGCCTCGTCAGCGGCGAAACCCTTCGCGATCGCGCCGAGGTCGAGGGCCATCCCGGCCTTGGGAAGACGCGCGGTGCCCGCGGACTCGTCCACTTCCACCTCTCCGTAGTCGACCAGCCGCTTTGCCGCCGCAATCTCTCCGGGCGAAGGTACTCTCGCGTGATCCGTGCCTATACCCCACATCCGGACGAGCGGGCCTATCGCCGCGTCGAACTTGCCGTGGCTGAGATCGCCGTATTCTTTGGCCTTTTTCACCACGTACAGTGTATCGTCCGCCACCGCGGTTGGCAAGCCTCCGGCCTCCCGGTTCAATTTCGCGACGTCGCTCGATGGGACGTTCGCGCTCATCAGCGCCTCGATCTCCTCTATGCGAGCGAAGGCCTCGTCCACGGCCTTGCCGGCCTCCTCACCGTGAGCGTACGCTCGCACCTGGACGAGCGTCCCGAGGGCGAAGCCTGTTCTCACCGAAGCAGTCGGCTTGCTTCCGGAAATACGGCATCCTGCGACCGCGAGGGCCGCCACCAGTGCGAACGCACACAGCGCGGCGAGTGAAATCGCCTGAGAACGCCCACGGGAGTCGTGCCGCACCGCGCAGCTCGGTCCATTCGCCTGCGCGTTTCGGGCGACGTTCGCGAGCACGCCTCCGCAGCTCTGTGTGGTGGTGCTTGTACTTGTGCTCTCCTTCACGTTCACGTCCATGCACCGATGCGCCGCCCCGTACATTGCGCGAACGGCCCCTCCCGGCCTTGCGCAGCCCGCCGTGCGGCCTTCGCGGGTCTCGGCCTGAGCCTGCTGCGAGCCTGCGTGAATCCGCGCGAGCTCGGACCCGGCCCTGCCCCGCGCCGCCCTCCTAGGGGGCTTCTGGAACACTGTGATTGTACCATTGTATGGCGAAACTGTCTATGGTATAGTTGAAATGGTCAATGACAATGCTCGTCAGCGCGGAGGAGTCTGCCGCTATGCAGCGAAATACAGAATAGTCGGGGCGGCGTGTGTGATTGTCGTCACAATCACAAAGGGGTGGCCGCGGCCGGAGCACGACTGGCCTTGCGAACCCGCTGGGACAAGAACGCGTGGGAGGAATGATGGATGGCTGGCAAGAAGAAGGTCGTCATTCTCGGAGGGGGCTACGGGGGGATCCACGCAGCGCAGACCCTGCAAAGGCTGCTCGGACGCGACGAGGCCGAGATCACCCTCATCGACAAGAACGATCGTCACACGCTCCTGACCGAACTCCATGAGGTGGCAGGGGCTCGAGTCCATGAGGACAGCGTGCAGATTCCCTTTACGGACATCTTCCGCGGAAGCAGGGTGCGGGTCGTGCAGGATACGATCACCGGTATCGACCTCGAGAAGAAGGTTCTGAGGTCGGAGGCGGCGGAGTATCCGTACGACTACCTCATTCTCGCATGTGGAAGCGAACCGGAGTTCTATGGAATCCCCGGCATGGCGGAGAACGCGCTCACCCTGTGGTCGCTGGAAGACGCTCGGAAGATCAAGGCGCGGGTGCGGACGATGTTCGAGCTGGCGGCCGCGGAGACGGACCCGGTCAAGCGACAGGAATTGCTTACGTTTGTGGTGGGGGGCGGCGGCTTCACCGGGGTGGAGATGGCGGGCGAGCTCGCAGAATGGGTTCCGGACCTGTGCCGGGAGTTCGGGGTCTCACCGTTTTCGGTGACGGTGTACGTGATCGAAGCACTGCCCCGCATACTGCCCACCCTCGCTGAGAACCTCGCAGCCAGAGCCGCCCGGGCCATGCAGGCCAAAGGGATCACCGTGCTGACGAGCTCCCCGATAGTGGAAGTCAGGCCGGACGAGCTCACGCTCAAGTCGGGCTCGAAGGTACGGACCCGCACGGTGATCTGGACGGGTGGGGTCCGAACGACGACCTTCCTGAAGGACAAAGGTTTCAACTGCAAGAAGCGCGGTCGCCTGGCGGTCAACGAGTACCTGCAGGTGGACGGGCACGACGACGTGTACGCCGTGGGCGACAACTGCTTCTTCGCGGACGAAAACGGGGAGCTTCCTGCGCTCGTTGAATCAGCGCTTCAAGGCGGGGCGTGTGCCGCCAGGAACATAGCTGCCGACATCAAAGGCGCGCCCAAACGCAAGTTCCGGCCTCGTCTTCACGGCGTGATGGTGTCCATCGGCAGCCACTATTCCGTGGCCGACCTCATGGGGATATCTCTATGGAGCTATCCCGCCACAGCCATGAAGCACCTCGTGAACCTCCACTACCAGTGGGGCGTCGGGGGTCTATGGGTTATACTCAAGTACCTCAAACACGAGATGATAAACGCGAGGGGAGTGCTTTCGGAGCTCATGAAACACGCGAACGTCAAGGCCAGCCTTGCCTGGCTCGTGATTCTGAGGGTGTTCCTCGGGTACGAATGGCTTGTCTCGGGAATAGGGAAGATCCGTGACGGCTTCCTCGTCTCCGGTGACAAGCTCGTGTCGGGTTCGTCCCTGATGCCAATGGGGCCGGGGACGCCTGAGTGGTACAGGTGGATCATGGAGACTTTCGTGTTCCCGCATGCGCTCTTCTTCCAGTGGGTTGTGACCCTCACCGAGTTGGCGCTGGGGCTTGCTCTGATCTTCGGTCTCTTCACGGGCCTCGCTGCGCTCGGGTCCATCTTCATGAACATCAACTTCGCTCTTGCCGGAGCCGGCGGGAACATTTGGTTCGTCATGGTCTCCATCGCGATGCTCGGTGGAGCGGGGCGGGCTTTCGGGCTGGACTACTATGTGATGCCGTTCCTGGGAGAGGTCCTCAAAGGGGCGCTTCCCAAGGGGTGGCTTGCGCTCGGTTCGCGGAGTGCCTCGACCGGCGGAGCGAGGTAGGGCCTGCGGCGCTGGGCCACGACGAACGCTGTGGATGGCCGTGGATGCGGGACGAGCGCCTGGTGCTCGTAGGGTGCGAGCGCCAGGCGCCCAAAACACACGGGGCACTGCCTTCTTGGGCGGAGTCTAGACAGTCTAGACCCCGGCCGCGTCCGGCGCTTTCGACGACCCTGACGACGACTTGGCTTGGCTGTCCTCTTTGGCCTTCTCTTTGTAGTCGGTGCTGCGATTGTCTGTCGTGTAGAAGCCGGACC
The DNA here is from genome assembly GCA_050261175.1 of Clostridia bacterium. Taxonomy (GTDB): domain Bacteria; phylum Bacillota; class SHA-98; order UBA4971; family UBA4971; genus UBA6256. Next base: position 149 of record JBLNDA010000059.1, on the reverse strand, counting down.
CTTTGAAGATGATGCTCACGTTTCTGCTGATGAGCCGCCTGACCGGGCCGCCGCAGGTGGGACAGCGGGAGAGGGGCTCATCCGACATGCGCTGGAATTCTTCAAAACGGCCGCATTTCTCGCAGTAGTATTCGTAAGTGGGCATGTCG
>JBLNDA010000058.1:0-8811 GCA_050261175.1 Clostridia bacterium | reverse complement strand
TCCTCGATGAGGCCCACAAGAAGGCCGGCCACGAATGCGTCACCCGCGCCCGTCGTGTCCACCGCCCGGACGTCAAACCCAGGCACTTCCAGCCATAGTCCGCCGGAGCAACCCTCGCCCTCGGCGAGGTCGAGCGCGCACCCCCACCGGCCGCGCGTCACCACGATGGCACATTCCGGGCGCACAAGGTTGCGCAGCTTTCGCACTCCTTCCGCCATCCCGTCCGTCCCGGTGAGAAAGGCTAGCTCCTCCTCGCTAACCTTTATGATGTCGGCTGAATTGGCGGCAGCAAGGATGGTGGTGCGGGCTTCGTCAGACGTAGGCCACAACCGAAGCCGCAGGTTCGGGTCGTAGGACACGAGTGCCCCGGCGGCTCTCGCCGCTTCCACAGCTGCCAGCGTCGCCGACCGCGAGGGTTCTGTTATGAGCGAGATGGATCCGTGATGGAACACCCTGGCCTCTCCAAGGAGACCGGCGTCGATCTCGCTTGGCTCGAGGAGCATGTCGGCGCTGGGATGCCTGTAAAACATGAACTCCCGCTCCCCGTCCGGACGGAGCGAAACGAAGGCCAGCATGGTCCTGGCCCTGTCCTCGTACTTCACGCCGCGCGTGTCGACGCCTTCCCGGGCGAGGGTCTCCCCCAAGAAAAGACCGAAATCATCGTTACCCACCTTGCCGATGAAGCCGGACGTGTGGCCCAGCCGTCTCACCCCGACCGCGACGTTTGCGGGGGCACCGCCCGGGGCCTTCGTGAACCCTGGCGAGTCCTTAATAGATGCCCCGGTCGCAACCGAAACAAAGTCTATGAGAAGCTCTCCCATCGCCACTACGTCGATCAACGCATCATCTACTCCCCCAAACAACACGACCGGATGCGGCACAACCCGATCAAACCCGCCCAGTCCCAGTCCCAATCCCAATCCCTATCCCCGTCCGCAGCCTCAGGTCCCAGCCCACGCCTTTGCTCCGGGTCCGCGTGCGCCTTCCTTGCCGGTGCTCGCTCCGTTGCATCCCGTTGCATTGCGGTGGGCGCTTTACATCGTGACGAGCAGTTTGACAAGCGCGCTTGGTGGCTGCTCACATTGCAGTTGCATTGCGACGGGCGCTTTACATCGTAATGAGCACCTTGATTGCTCCGCTCGCTGGGTCCGCCGCTGTCTCGAACGCCCGCTGCGCCTCCTCGAGGCGGAACCTATGGGTCACAAGGGGTGCCATACGTACGCGCCCCTCCCCGACGAGCCGCGCAGCTTCGACGAAATCGTCCAACGTGTACATCAGTGTGCCCACGAGCTCGATCTCCCTGTCCTGGACCAAGCCCATGGGAACCGGCACTTCTTCCTCGAAAACCCCCACTATGATTACCTTCGTGCCTTTCCGGTTCGCCAGGATGGCTTGGCGAACCGTGGGACCGATGCCCACACACTCGAAGGAGAGGTCGATGCCGTCGCGCCCGAACATCCCGTGGAGCCGCGCCACCGGGTCGGCTTCACGCACGTTGATCGTGTAGTCCGCGCCGAGCTCGCGGGCGAGCGCGAGGCGCCGCTCGTTCACATCCGTGACTATGACCTCACGCGCCCCGTATGCCTTCAGCACCTGGACGACGACAAGGCCGATGGTGCCGCTGCCCAGCACCAGCACGCGCGCTCCCCCTGCGCCGGCGCCCGCACGTCTCACAGCATGCACGCCGACTGCCACGGGTTCCACCATAGCGCCGTCCTCGAAAGAAAGCCCATCCGGCAGGGGCACTAGGAACTCAGCCGGGACGCGCACTAGCTCGGCAAGCGCGCCGTCGGCCTGGCACCCCACCACCCGGAGGGAGTTGCAGATGTTGTACCTACCGTGCCTGCAGTTGTAGCACGTGCCGCACACGAGCGACGGCAGTCCAGTCACGGGCTTTCCCACTGTGGCCCTGACCGCATTCGGCGTGTTGTCGTTCTCAGCCACGCCCGTCTCCTTCGCTTCCCGGGCGCCTGGAGCGACACCGCGCCTGCCGGGCACGACATCTTTCACGACGCCCGAGAACTCGTGCCCGGGAACGATCGGGCACGAAATGAACGGGTGCTTCCCGCGGAACGCGTGGACGTCGGACCCGCAGACACCCACCGCCTTCACCTCGACTAAGGCCTCGCCCTCACCCGGCACCGGCGCCGGCACGTCCTCGAGGCGCAGCACCCCCGGCTCAACCATGTTCATTCGCTTCATGTCCTCGGCTCTCCTCCTTACGCCGACCCCCATCCTGCATTCTGTGATCCCCAGAATACTGCAGAGTCTCCACCCGTGTCAGGACCTTCGCCGTGTAGACTCGAGCAAGCCTGCTCCCGCAGCCGCAGCCCACACCAGCCATGGACGATCAACATCCAGCCCATACCATGTGCGTGACAGGGGGTCCTGGTTTGCGAGCATGCGGCGAGACAACACAATGCCCGCCAGGCTCTCGGCTCGGGTATCCACAGCCAGACCCGTGTGCATGACGACAGTAGCATGTCACCACCGCCGTGGACGCCCCTCACCTCAAGCCTTCAAAGCTCCTCCCGTCAGGCCGGCGATGAACTGTTTTTGAGCCGCAAGGAATATGACAATGATGGGCAAGGTGGACAAGAACGCACCCGCCATCAGCATACCGTACTGTAGGTTCCATGGATCCGCGTAGAGCGTGGCAAGCCCAAGCGGTAACGTCATCATCTCTCGCGACTTGACCATGATGAGAGGCCAGAAATACCCACTCCAGGAGTTGAGCCACAGGTAAACCCCGAGGACTCCCAGGCCCGGTCTGACTAGCGGCATTCCGATTCGGAGGTAGATTCCGAACTCCGAACAACCATCGATCCTCGCCGCCTCCAGAATCTCTTTTGGCAGAGTGGAGGCAATATACTGTTTCATCAGGAAGATGCCGAAAACATTCATCGAGTATGGCAAGACGAGCGAAGAATACGTATCTATCATTCGAGCGGCGACCATGAGTCTAAAGACAGGTATGATCGTAACGATCTCCGGGATCGCGACAGAGGCCAAGACCGCCCAAAACAGAGTCGCCTTACCTCTGAAATCGTATGCGGCGAACGCGAAACCTGCGAGCGAGCAAATGACCAAACCGAGAACAAGCGACAGGACGCTCACTGTACCGCTGTTGAATAGCCACCTCATGAACTGCGTTTCCCTGAAGAGCTTAAAGTAGTTCGCGACAGTAGCATTGCCAGGGAATAGCGACGGCTTCGGGCTGAAGAATTCCCCCATGTCTTTGAGGGAGCTCACGATCATCCAGTAAAACGGCAGGAGGATGACTACGGCCATTACCAGCATCACGAGATGCAGTAGCACCCTGAGCCAGATGTCGCGTGTACGTCTTCGAACGGTCATCTCAGCTGTTTCTCTCCTCAAGCCTCTTGACGTATAGTACGGATGCGCCCATCATCAGAACGGTCATCATGTACGATATGGCACAACCACGGCCCAGATTTCCCTCGAGGAAGCTCGTCTGGTAAAGATAGATCTGGAGCATCAGCGTGGCATCCGCCGGACCGCCTTGAGTAAGGATCCACGGTTCGTCGAATATCTGGAAAGACAGTATCGTGGACATGATCAGAACGAACAAGAGCATCGGCCTTAGCAAGGGCAGTGATATCTTCGTGAACACTGTCCAGGCCGAGGCGCCATCCACCCTCGCCGACTCGTAGATCTCGTTGGGGATGCTTGCCAAGCCGGCAAGGAAATATGCTGAGTAGTACCCTGTGCCTCTCCAGACCCTCATCAGAATGATGCCCCACATGGCAAGAGACGTATCGCTGAACCAACGGACTCTGAAGGTGATGCCCGCATACCTCAACAACACGGCCAATAGCCCCGAGCCCCGCGCGAGGATCAGGTCGAAAACCATGGCGACCACTGGGAGAGACATCGTTATGGGCATGAAATAGGCCGAGCGATAGAACCCCCTGCCCTTCAGGAGGGATGAATCCAACAGAACGGCCAGCACAAGCGCGAGGGAGATCATGATCGCGTTGTAGACGATCACGAAGTACAAGGTGTTGTAGGTCGCCGTCCAAAACCGGCCATCCCTGAAAACGCGCAAGTAGTTCTGGAACCCCACGAACACCGCGTCGTTCATGCCGCTCCATTTGGTGAAGCTGACTAGGAGCGACCACAGGATTGGACCTACGCGAAACACGGCAAAGAACACCAGGAACGGGAGGAGGAATACGTAGGGTGCCCAACGTTTGTCGATAGTCAGGGATACTTGCCTCATCATCAGCACTGCCTCCGCCGCGCGCGGCCCCCGGGCCCGCCCCATTGCGGGCCCGGGGCCGTCTGTGCTCGTTCGCGGCACTAACGATTCGTCTCGTCGATCAGCTCGGCCTCTATCGCGGCTCTTGCCGCCGCAGGGGTCGCCTTCCCGGCGAACATCAGGTCAAGCTGTTTACCTATGATCCTCTCAGTAATCGCCCAATCGAAGTAGTAGAAGGGTTTCACCGGATTGATCATCCTATATACGTTGTCGCCACCGTAGTATGGGTCCCCGAGTGCGTAAAAGCTGTCTTTATAGGCCGGGGAATACGCGGGCACGGCGTTCCACGTCTTGCTCGCCCATACCTGACCCTGCGCAGTTCCTGCTACCCACTTCACGAATGTCAGCGCGGCGTCCCTCACTTTAGACTGCTTTGGAACTGCCAGGACAGTGCCTCCCCATATCCCGGTGGTCTGTTCCTTCTTGTCCGACCATCTTGGGAAAGGCATCACACCCCAATTCCCAGAGAGCTCCGGCATGTACTGCCTGATATTCGCTCCTTCAGCTACATTCATGGGCCAACACGCGAACTCGCCTGCTTTGAACGCGCCCCAGAATTCGGGCGTGAAGAAGGTGATACCCTCGGCCAGGCCTCCTTTGTGGAGGTCGTAGAGCCACTGCAGGGTATATTCCAACTCCTTGTTATTGCGGATAACCTTACCGTCTGGCGTGTAGATGTTCCCTCCGCGAGAGTGCAGGTACATCACCAACGCGTTGGCGCCCCAGCTGCCCGCCGGATAGAACAACGGCATCATGGTGACACCGTTTCTCTTCAGAGTCTCGGCTGCTTTCTCGAAGTCATCCCACGTAGCAAAGGGCACTTCGATCCCGTACTTCTTGAAGATGTCTCTTCGGTACCAAAGCACGGCCGGACTCACATCTGCGGGCAGCCCATACATCCTGGAGTTGTAGCTCACTGCTTCTAGGAGGTTCGCCGGATAGCCGTCCTTTATGTCCCTGACCTTGTCTGTCACGTCGACGAGCTTTCCGGTCGTGGAGAAGAGGCTGAAATGCCTCGCCATGAGCTGTATGACGTCAGGAGCTCCCGTGCCGGAGGACAGGGCCACGAGGAACTTGTTCTGCGCGTCGTACGCCCCCATCTTCACGTGTTCCACCTGGATATTCGGGTGAAGACGGTTGAACTCCTCGACCATCGCTTCGTTGCTGAGCCAGGTCCAAAACGTCACCTTCACTTTCTCCTGCGCTTGAGCAAACGAGACTGCGGATAGCAGCACAAGAGCAACTAGCCCAAGCAGCAATGATGACCTATGCCTCCACATTCTCAACATCATGAACCGCCTCCGTCTCCCAAGTCTTGATGCGTTTTCTGATACGGCCTACACCAGTGAAACACGTTCTAGCCCAGGAAAACCCCTTGTGCCCTGAGGAGATCCCTGAGCTTGCCCGCGTCCACGTTGCGCGGCGTTACACCTGACCTCACCGCCAATGCTGCTGCAGCTCCGGCTGCCTGCCCCGTGCCGACACAACACGGCATAACCCGAAACGCCGACGAAGCCTCCGAGGTGGCCGAAATCGACCGCCCTGCCACCAAGAGATTGTCCACCGCCGCGGGTACCAGAGACCGGTAGGGGATGCCGTACCACCTTGCGCTAATGGTCGCGTATTCACCAGTCTCGGCATCCTTAGAGTGGATGTCGACCGAATTGGAAGCTAACAGGATGCTATCATCAAACACGCGACCGTTCAGCACATCTTCCTTCGTCACGACGTACTCGCCGACAACGTGTCTAGTCTCGCGTATTCCAACGACCGCCGCAGTGTCCATGAGCTTTGCCCGTTCACACCCCGGTATGTGAGACCTTATGAACTCGAAGACTTTCCTTGCCTGTTTCCTTCCCTCGATCTCCGCCCTTGTCAAGTCTTCTGTCTTGGTACCGTCGACGTTCAGAATCCTGGTTGTGTTGACCCTCCACTCCCCCGGATTTGGAGTCTCGTACATGTTGATTTCGCCTCGGGGGATGTCCCACTCACCTCTTTCTCGCGCCTCTTTCACGATCCAGCTGAACGGGCCATGGAACGGCCTTCCGACTAGATGCCGGTTCTGCTCAATGTACTCTTTGACTCTTTCCGAATCCACGTTACAAATCCTGAAGAACATCGTCGCTGGCTGCATTCCGTGATCGCTCTGCCTACCTAACACCGTGGGAACCCCCGCCCACTCCGCCACATCAGCATCGCCCGTGCAGTCGACGATTACCGACGCCCTTATTGCTTGAAGGCCTGACTTGTTAGCAATGACCACCCCAATGATTCTGTCGCCTTCTTTGATGGCATCCAGACACTGAGTGTGAAGAAGCAATTCCGCACCTGACTCGAGGACCATTTCTGTAGCAACAAGCTTGAGCCACTCGGGATCAAACGGGGTAACATGGTCATGCCCAGGCGTGATGAAAGCACAATAGGATGTGCCACAACGAACCTTTGAAGGATGAATCGCACCGCCGCGTTCTTCGAGTCGCGTGACGAGTTCCTCGAACAATCCTCTGATTATCTGGGTTTCTCCTCTGGCATCAAAGCTCGTCATGAAAGGGCCTACCAACCCAACGGTGGCCATGCCTCCGACACACCCATGTTTTTCGATCAGCATGGTCTTGGCACCATTCCTGCTCGCGGCAACAGCCGCAGCAAAGCCAGCTGGACCCGCACCGACTACCAGCACATCGATCCCGTCTCGAACGGGAACCATCTTATGGAACGTATATGTGAGCATTCTCCATCCCCCCGAGATTCTCTGACCGGCCTTCCAACGACTGACACACCTTGATGAACGCTAGGAGTCGACAGCCGTTTGCCAGTGTGTCAAGCTCACGCAATTCCTCTGTGCAAGTACCCAGCCTCCTCACTCTCGTGCTGGTGACAGAAGCAGCAGCTAGCGGCCGTCATGAGCCAGCACCTTGGAAACAGCCGGTGGTCGCCCTTTACCTTCCGCCGCTACCGACCATAGCTGGCACAGAGAACTACTTGAAATCTGAGCGGTCGCGCCCGCAAGCATGCCCTGGATCGGTCCACACATCATCTCCTCCTATGCACGTGTGCACATCTCAATCCCCCCAGGCTGCAGAAATGACGGTTGCGTGCCTGAGTCCATAGAATGCCGCGTTCAGCGCCCGGGGGGAAGACTTGAGTTCCGGCTTGCCCCGCACGATTCTCTCACTATTAACCGCGGTTTGAGGCGCACCACTACCGCACGGCCCTCTTTTCTGACCTGCCCACTCAAGTGTTTGAAAAGCCTCTTGGCTGCTCGCATACCGATCTCGTAGGTCGGCTGCGCCACCACCGTAAGCGGCGGATCGATGATTGGCGTGGACTCAAACTCGTCGAAGCCGACCACTGCCATCCCGTGGGGCACCTTCACCCCGGCCTCGCGTAACGCCAGCATGGCACCGATGGTGAGCAGGTTGTTGCTGGTGAAGAGCGCCGTCGGCCGCACGTCAGGCGGCAGCGATAGGAGCGCCTGAGTCTGCCGTATACCGCCCTCGATCCGCGAGTTGCCGCGCGCGATGAGCCGTTCGTCCAGGCCAATCCCGAAATCCGCGAGCGCCCTGCGGTAGCCTTCTTCACGTTCCTGCGAGGTGGACACGTTTTCGAGACCCGTGACGATACCGACGCGCCGGTGCCCCAGGCGCAACAGGTGCGAGGTGGCCTGATAGGCCCCGGAGACATTGTCAATGAGCACTGCGTCCACCTTCATCCCAGGCAGGTGGCGGTCTATGAAGACCACGGGAACGCCGTGCCGCCCGAACGCATCCACGCTTTCCTGGGCATTTCCGGTGGGAGCCATGATGACGCCGTCGATGCGGTTGCCTATGAGGACTTCCACATACGAGCGCTCTTTCTCAGGGTCTTCATCGGTGTTGCAGAGGAGGAGGTTCAGGCCGCCCTCCTTCACCACATCTTCAACGCCACGGACGAGTGACGTGAAGAACGGGTTGGAGATGTCCGAGATCATGAGCGCGATCATGAAACTCCGGTTCTGTCTGAAAGAACGCGCCAGGTTGTTCGGGCGGTAGTTGAGTTCCGCCATCGCCTGCCTGACTCGCTCTTTCAGCTCCTCCGCGACGAACCCGGACTCATTGATGACCCTTGAGACTGTGGCGGTCGACACCCCGGCCAGCCGCGCCACCTCGCGGATATTGGCCATCACATCACACCTCGGCACACTTGCTGTGTTATGGATGCATGGAACAGCCTTCGCAGCAGCGTCCGCGTGGCAGCAGCGTCCGCGCGCTAGTGCCGCCATAGAGCGATTCCCCCGCTCCGCTACCTACCGGCCTCCTCGAGACGTCCGGTCCGTGTGCTGCGTTGCTGCGTTACCGGTTACGTAACCGGTTACGTAACCGGTATCTTCTTCTTCGACGCGTGCATGAGATCTCCTTCAAGCGGAACGTGATTTTTGATTGGCATCTTCTGCCACGCCACCTATGGGTTTGTGGCAGCGTCTTGTGACGTGTCCTCGCCTCGTCCGCCTGGCCATGGGCGAGCGTCTCCGCTCCGGGGGACGGCACGGA